>NZ_BAABDQ010000013.1:0-25704 GCF_039539705.1 Nonomuraea rosea
GGTAGTGCCGCTCGGCCGCACCTGACCTGCCCAACATGCCGTACGGACCCCCAGATACTGTGCGTCAAGTAGCCGCTCACACTACTTGAAGTACTTGATGCACGACTGAGAGTCACCGAAGATAACGATGGTTCCTACGGCGTATTCGGCGGTTGACATGCCGCGCTCTCGGTTGATGGCCGCGTAGTGGAGCCATTTGGCGAGGCGCCGTGTCGGGGGCGGGGTGGTGGGGGCGGCTTTGATGTCGTCTGGCGTGGTGGCGGGACTGTGCATCGGGCCCTCCAGGTGGGGTTGAAGCCGGAGGTCTTGTCCGGCGGGAGTCCAAGGGTCGCCGAAACGGGGTGGGTGATGGAGGGCCGAGCGGCGTTCTGTGGATTTGGGGGTGATGGCTGGAGGTGCTTGTGGATAAGGGGGTGGGAAGTGGGGTTGTGGGCTGGGGTTGTGGGCTAGGCAGCTTGGGGGGAGAGGCGCTGCCGTACAGAACCATGTTGGTGTTGCGTGGGTCTATGGAGGTATGAGCGAGTTCGCGGGTGAATCGGGGCCGGTTTCTGGGGCCGCTTTCGGCGGTGGGGGGTTCGTTGATCGGCATCTTGGCTGGGATGGATGCTTCAACGTTCGGGATCTTGGTGGGATCCCGGTTGCCGGTGGTGGTGTGATTCGGCCGGGTGCCGTCGTTCGATCGGACTGTCCTGAGCGGCTCACTTCGGTGGGGTGGGCGGCGCTTGTCGGTCATGGGATCCGGACCATCGTGGATTTGCGTAACGATGAGGAGCGGCAGGGTGATCTGTGGGCCAGGCCGGCCGGGCTGACCACCGTGCACGTACCGCTGGATGACTCGGCGGACACGGCGTTCTGGGGGTATCTGTGGGAGAACGAGCTGGATGGCTCGCCGCTGTACTACCGGGTGTTCATTGAGCGGAAGGCGCGGCAATGCGCTGCCGTCGTGGCAGCCATCGCTCGTGCTCGGCCTGGAGGGGTGCTGGTCCACTGCGGGCTCGGGCGTGACCGTACCGGGCTCATTGCCATGCTCCTTTTGGCACTGGCCGGAGTACGGCCCGGGGACATCGCCTCGGACTATGAACTGAGTACGGTTCGGTTGCCGCCGCTGTTCGCCGCCTTGGGGGTGGATGATCAGACCGACACGATCCGGGGGATTGTGGCACGTAAGAACACCACTCTTCGTGCTGCGCTGCTTGGCACGTTGGACGGGCTCGATGTCGAGGGATGTCTTCGGGCGGCTGGGCTTGGTGATGAGGATCTTTCGGCTCTTCGGGGTCGGTTGGTTGGCTCCGGGGTGTGAGTCGCCGCTCCTTGGGGGTTCCGTGCGGGATCTGCTTTCTGGTCGGTCTTTTTGGGGGGTCGGGCGGTGGCTGATGTGGTTTGGGCGTGGGGCCTCGCGGGGTCGGGGTCCGGGAGCTCGGCGAGTACGGAGCTTTATGGAGGGCTGGCCGCTACGGGTGGTGGGCCCCGCTGGTACCGGGCTTCACGGGTACCGGGCTTCACGGTGGTGAACTTCGCGGGCACTGGCGGTGAAATGGCCCAAGGCTCAGCGGGTACGTGGGCCTCAGCTGGTGCAGGGCTTTACGGGATGATGATCGTGGAGGCTAGGCCGGCTATGACCGGGATGATGCCGAGAAGTACGAAGGCGGGCAGGAAGCAGAGGCCCAGCGGGGCTACGGCCATTACGCCGACTCTTCTGGCCGAGGCGACGGATTCGGCTCGGAGTGCTTCACGGGCGTCGTCGGCAAGGCGGGTCAGGACGTCCGCCACAGGTGCGCCGCTTTGAGCTGCTCGGCTCATTGCCCGGGAGAGCCTGCCCATCGTGGGGTCTCTGGCGAGACCGGCCCAGGTGGTTTCTGGGTCGGCGCCCAGGCGCAGTTGGCTGCTGACCCAGCCCAGTCGCTGGCCGAGGGGGCCGCCGATCGCGCTGGCGGCGACCTCGGTGGCAGCGCTCACCGGGCGTCCTGCGCGTAGACAGGCCGTCATCAGGTCTGCGGCGAAGGGCAGGTCGGTGGTGATGCGCTGGCGGTCTTGCCGGGCTTGTTGGGGTTGCTGTCTTTTGTGGAGGAAGGTCGCGATCGTCGGAGCGGCCAGGAGGCCGGTGATGATCCCGGCGGTGCCGCCGACGAGGAGGGCCACGATCAGTCCTACGGCTATGGCGGGGATGGTGGTTCTGCGGTTTATCGGGGGGTGTGGCTGATGGTGGGTGGGATGTAGCCACGCTGGTGTCTGGAGCTCTTCCGGTGGTGGCTGTGTGGAATGGGGTTGATGGTTCTGGGGGGTTGAGGGGAGGGCCTCTGTTGATGCGGGTGGATTGGCCGGCGGATGTAGACGGGCGAGGCGTTCGGTGGGGGTTCTTGGTGAGAGCCACAGCCAGGTGGCGAGGCTCGCGCACAGCGTGGTCAGTAGCTGGAGCATCGTAGGGAGTCCGATCGGGCTGGGTGGCGGGCTCTTCTGGGGCTCGTTGCGTTTCGTTCTTGGTGTGCTCCTGCCTGCCGCGTGATCTTTCTGCTCCGTGATCTTTCTGCTGCGTGGTCTTCCTGGGGTGGGCGCGTCAGGCTTGGGCTTGGGTCGCCATACGGTTGGTCCACCACAGACCGCAGGCGTCGAGAGCGATGCCCGCTATCAGGCACATGAGACCCGGGAAGGTGCCGAACAGGAAGGCCAGCGGATGCATGTTCAGGGCTGCGGCCATGAGGAGGCCGAGGGCCGGGAGTACGGCGAGCATTCTGGCTGTGGTGCGCGGGCCCGCCAATTGTGCCGCGACGTCCTGGCGGTGGGCCTGGGCCGTACGTAATGTGCTCGACACTCGTTCGACCAGGGCGGCCAGTCCTGCGCCTACGGTTACGCCCACTTCCCAGCAGGCGGCGAGCTGGCGTAGGCCCTCGCCTCCGTGGGGTGGGGCGGATGAGGTCAGGGCTGCGGAGACATCTCCCCCGTCTCTTGCTGCTGCGATTATCGGGCGCAGGGTGTCGGGGTCGGGGAAGTCCACTGCGGTCATGGCTCTGGTCAGTGCTTCTCCGGGGGTTCGGCCGGCCGATAGTTCTGCTGAGAGGGCCTGGCACAGCTCGATCGTCGCGTGGCGCCAGGCGTCGGCGCGGCGAGCGGGGCTGGGGCGGGTGAGCAGCTTTCCCAGGGAACGTTGTTGGGGTCTCTCGCGGGTTGAGGTCAGCTTGCTCAGGCGGGCCGTGGCGACGTCCGGGCCTGTCCACAACCAGAGCGCGCAGGCTGTGGACAATGCGGCTATCAGAGCACCTGTCATCGTGTTGTCTCCGCGGTAGTTGGGGCGTCACCGGGGTGAGTTGTGATCGTGGCTGACTCAAGGGCTGCTCGGCTTCGCAAGTAAGCCGTGGAGCCAGCAGGTCCAAGGGTGGTGTTGCGAGGACCGCGAGGCTGGTTCGAAGGTGCGCGTTGATGGTCGGGCGGCAGTTGTGGGTGGCGGCAGGCTTGGGCGGCTTTGTGATGCGGCGGTAGGTGGGCTGGGCGACGGCTCGATCGGGCAGCGGCGCGGTAGGCGGGATGGGCGGGCCTGATGCTGAGGCCGACGGTGCGGCCGTAAGCGAGTTGGGTGGGCTGGTGATGGCTTGATCGGGCAGCGGCGCGGTAGGCGGGATGGGCGGGCCTGATGCTGAGGCCGACGGTGCGGCCGTAAGCGAGTTGGGTGGGCTTGGTGATGGGGTGGGTGCGGGTGGGCGGGTTGGGTTATGGCTGGGCTCTTTGGGTGAGGGCTTCGTAGGCTGGGCCGAGGTGGGAGTTGCCCTCGGCGTCGAACGTCAGGGCGGGGAGGGATTCGACGAAGCCGGCCGGTGTTCTGGAGAGCAGGCAGATTTCGGCTATGCGTCTTCGGCCGTCTCGGCGGCCTCGGGTGAGGTGGATAACCGCGTCAAGGGCTGCGGCCAGTTGGCTGTGTACGGCTTCTCTGCTCAGGCCAGCCGCGCATCCCAGCGCTTCCAGGCGGGGAGGTACGTCGGCGGCGGTGTTCGCGTGCAGCGTGCCGCAGCCACCTTCGTGACCGGTGTTCAGGGCACCCAGGAGATCCACCACCTCGGCTCCCCGTACCTCTCCGACCACCAGGCGGTCCGGGCGCATGCGCAGTGCCTGCCGGACCAGGTCGCGAAGGCCCACGCCGCCTGCTCCTTCCAGGTTCGCCGGGCGGGTTTCCAGGCGTACGACGTGCGGGTGCAGGGGACGGAGCTCGGCTGAGTCCTCCACCAATAGAAGGCGCTCGCCTGGGTCCGCCAGCGACAGCAGGGCCGAGAGCAGGGTCGTCTTGCCGGTGCCCGTGCCGCCTGTCACCAGGAAGGCCAGCCGGGCGGTCACCATGGCGGTCAGCACCGGGATCGCGGATGGGGTGATCGTGCCTGCCGCGACCAAGTCCCTCAGGGTGAACGTGCGGCGGGGTGGCAGGCGCAGCGAGACGCAGGTGCCGCCGGAGGCGATCGGCGGGAGTACGGCGTGCAGGCGGACGCCTCCCGCGAGCCGGGCGTCGACGTAAGGGGAGGCGTCGTCCAGCCGTCTGCCGGCGGCGGAGGCGAGGCGTTGGGCCAGTCTGCGTACCGCTGCGTCGTCCGTGAAGGTGATCGAGGTGCGGTGCAGGCCGGTGCCGTCGTCTATCCACACCTCTCGTGGCCCGTTGACCAGGACGTCTGTCACGTCTGGGCGGGTCAGGAGTGGTTCGAGTGGACCTGCGCCTATCAGGTCGGCGCAGAGGGCTCGGGCCACCGCGAGGATCTCTGCGTCGCCGTAGACCGATTTTTCGGCTCTGAGTGCGACCGCTACCTGGGCGGCGCTGGGTTCGACGCCGGTTCTGGCCAGGCGGACGCGGACGGCTTCGACCAGGTCCGGGGACACGGCGGCAGTCGCGGCGGTCGCCGCCCCACGATTGGTGGCGCTGGTGGCGGGTGCCGCCCCGAGGTTGGGGGCGCCGGGCGCGGTTGCCGCCCCGAGGTTGGAGGAGTTGGTGGCGGTTGCCGCCCCGAGGTTGGAGGAGTTGGTGGCGGTTGCCGGTCCGAGGTTGGGGGCGCTGGTGGCGGTGGTCTGTCGAGAGGTGAGGGTGGGGTTTGTGGATCTGGGCCTGGGTGTGGTCGAGGTGGGTCGGAGCCTGGTGGCGGGGGTGAGCCCGGGGCTCGAAGTGGTGGTTGCTGGACCTGGCCGGGCAGCGGTCCTGGTGGGTCCGAGGGTCGTGATGAGGCGAGGGCTGGAGGTGGTCGTTGGGGGGTACAGGTTGGGGGCCGGGGGTGGGGTGGTGTTGTGAGTGGAGGGTGGTGGGGGCTCGGTTGTGGTCATGGGAGGAGGTCTCGGAGGAGGGTTGTGCACAGGGCGCCCAGCACCGTGCGCGGACCGAGTTTGGGGAGCTCGCCGCGGTTGAGGGTGGCGGTGAGTCTTGGCTGGTCGGGGAGGTTTCCGGCGGATGGGATGCCCAGGGACGCGGCGGCCAGGTCCTCGTCCACCACTCCCTGACGGAGGATCGCTCGCAGGTCCGAGGTGTGCTTGCGGGTCTCGCCCAGCACCTGGACTGTCGAGAGGATCCCGCGTACGTCCGCCGTCGCCACCACCAAGGTGGTCGTCGCTCGCGTCAGCGCTTCGATCGAGGCCGGGTCGAGGTGGCGTGGGAGGTCCACGACCACCAGGTCGAAGCCGCGCCGGCCCGCTTCGAGGACTGAGCGCATGGCCTGGGCCGGGATCGTCGCCACCTCGCCTCTGTGGAAGGAGAGGACGGCCAGGTCTCCGAACGACGGCAGCGCGGCCTGGAGCGCACTGGAGCTGATCCGGCCCTCTCGCGCCACCAAATCTCCCCATCGAGCGCCGGACGCCTCCTCGTGGCCCAGGAGCGCGTCTATGCCGCCGCCGAGCGGATCGGCGTCCACGAGCAGCGTGCGGAGGTGGTCGCCGGAGGCGCGCAGGGCGAGGCAGGCGGACAGCACGCTCGCACCCGCGCCGCCGCGGCCGCCGATCACGCAGATCACGGCGCCGGAACGGGGGTCCGGCTCCATGGCGTCCGCGAGCCGCTCCACCAGGTGGCGTTCGTCGCCGGGGAGGCTCACGACGGCCTGGGCGCCGACGGCCACGCATTTTCGCCAGGTGTCCGGGTCTTCGGGGTCTCTGGTGACGAGCAGGACCTGGTCGCGGGCCGGGGGTGCGGTCGCGGCCACGGCGTCCGCCTGGTCGGCGCCGACGGCTATCAGGGGCGCGAGGTTCCAGAACGGGCGGGCGTGGGCGGGGACGTGGGCCACGTCGAGTTGTGCGCCGGCCGCAGCCGCTATGCGGACCAGGTCGTCGAGCAGGGCGTGATCTTCGGTGATGACCAAGGGTCGGTGCATCCCGGCCTCCCGGTGGTGAAGTGGTGAAGGGCTGGGAGGCCAACCTTGCTGGGAGGGGTGGGAGCGGGGAGGGGCCGAACGGGATTCTGTGGAGGACGAGCGCTTATCCACAGGCGGCGGCTCGCTAGCCGTTCAGCCAGGCGTCCATGAACCGCTCGGCTGTGATCAGGGCCGAGTTCCATACCTCCGCTGGGGAGTGACCGAGATACGCCGCTGCCAGCAGCCCGCCACCGGCCAGCACCATCGCGGTCAGAAGCCCCTCCGGCCTGCGGCTCCTCGCCCGGCGGTGCCGGTCCCAGTCATCTTGCGCCCACCGCTTGAGGAAGTCCTCGTGCTGGCGTTGACCCCAGCTCTTTTCCATGGCGGGCCCCTCCTGTCGGCCGGATGTCACTGACTGTTTCTATGACGCGACAGGGCGTCAGTTTGTTCGCAGTAGCCACGGCAGCGTTGGGGGAAAAGGGGCGACCCCCGCCGGGGGGGAGAGCGGGGGTCGCCTGATCGGTCCGGCTCCGGGGGGGTAGAGCCGGTCCCGTTTCAGAAGAAAGCTTTCATCACTTCACCGGAGCCTGGCAAGGGACTTGCAAACCTATGCCTTGCACCGTCGCTCCAGTTTCGGGCGATACCACCGTATGCTGCCCGATCGACTCGAGTTTCGTCGAGGAGCAATCTCGGATTTTCGCCAAGTTTTTTCGCCACCCGATAACGATCACATAAAGGCGATCACTCAGAGTGATCATCACAGGTTGGTAACCAGGTCGGCGCGGGTAGAACGGCCCGGATGTTCCCCGGTGCGCCCATGGGCGGGCAAAGGTCTTGGTCCGAGGGGTTCCCATCAGGGCGAATCCGTCGTAGAAAGGGGCTACGGACCACTTGTCCGGGTGCATCCACCGGGCACCCACGCGCGACCAGCCGCGGGAGGCGCGTCGTGACGGGCTTGACCCGCTCCGACGAATACAGGTGCACGCTTGGTAACCCGGTGTGATGCACCGGCAGACGGCGTCTCATGACTGAGACGCCGTCAGCTATGTCAGCCCCTTTGCAGCGCCTCGCAGATGGCCACGGTCTCTCGCACACCCAGGGTCACCGCCGAGGCACATTGTTGTACCCACTGGGCCACGCCCTCCGGCGTCCCGCCCAGGTACGCCCGCAAGCCGTCCGCGTAGGGCAGCTCCAGGTGCCCCACCTCCACGGCCACCAGCGACTTCGGGTCCAGGCCGTATTCGACCAGCGTCAGGCGCTCGGCCGCGCGGGCCACGATGCCGTCCGCCGTACCGAACGGGCGCAGCACCGCCAGCTCCGCGTGGACCACGGCGGCCAGCACGAGCGCAGGGGCCTTCGTGGGCTGTGCCAGCAGGTCGAGCAGGCCGTCCATGCGGGCGGCCGCCTCCTTGGCGGTGGGGGCGGGGCCGAGGCCGAGCGGGTCCGCGGCCTGGTCGTCCGTGCGCGGGCGGCCCAGCGACGGGTCCGTGCTGCCCGGCAAAACCGAAGGCGGCAGGCCGGCCGCCGCCACGCTGTGCAAGCGCGCCAGCACCTGCCGGGGCGCCTTACGCCAGGTCGCCCCCATCCGCCCCATCTCCGCCGACGCGCGCAGCGCCCCCTGCACCACCGGATCGTGGATCTCGTCCCGGCGCAGGGCGTCGAGAGGCACGTCCACACCCTCGACGGCGGCCGAAGCGCGGGCCCCGCGCAGGGACGACTCCGTGGACACCGCCGGGCTGGCCCGGCGCAGGACGCGGTGGCGGTACAGCCTGTCGACGGCCTGGCGGGCCTCGTCCACAGCCTCCGGCACTCCAGGGAGCTGTGCGATGACGGCCAATGGGTCACTCACGAGATCCGACCTTACCCGCGGGTACGTCAGGCGCCGCACTGGTACGGCTCACCCCGGCGCGGTGACAGCGGGTAGGGAGCGCGCGGTCACCGCCCGTAGGTAATGGCCAAGGGAATCGAGCCTCAGAACGGGGTCAGGATCGGTCTCGGGCCACATCAGCAAGGGGGCCCATAAAGCGTCAACCACCCCGCCCTGCTACGCCGATCGCGTAGTCACATATTCTCCTGATTTCAGGATGACAACGTTTCAATAGCATTTGTCAGGCGAACTGATAAGCCCATGGCCATCGGTACAGACCTGTCTAGACCTCTTGTGTGTGGAGGTCGTGAGCTGGTGAAGTGGGACACGACCTATCCAATCTGGCCATAGAAGGAGCACGAGGTGGCCCCGGAAACCCCTGGTAACGAGACCGCGGCGCTGTCGAACCTGCTACAGGAGAAGCGCCGGTTCGCACCGCCCGCCGACCTGGCGGCGGCCGCGAACGTGACCGCTGCCGCATATGACGAGGCCGCCGCCGACCGTCTCGCCTTCTGGGAGCGCGCCGCCGAGCGGCTGACCTGGGCCAAGCGGTGGGACACGACGCTCGAGTGGAACCCGCCCTTCGCCAAGTGGTTCGTGGGCGGCGAGCTCAACGTCGCCTACAACTGCGTGGACCGTCACGTCGAGGAAGGCCGCGGCGGCAAGGTCGCCTACCACTGGGAGGGCGAGCCCGAGGGCGACACCCGCACCCTGACGTACAACGACCTCAAGACCGAGGTCAGCAAGGCCGCGAACGCCCTCCAGGAGCTCGGCGTCGCCAAGGGCGACCGCGTGGCGATCTACATGCCGATGATCCCCGAGCTGCCGATCGCGATGCTGGCCTGCGCCCGCATCGGGGCGGTGCACTCGGTGGTGTTCGGCGGGTTCTCGGCGAGCGCGCTGAAGAGCCGGATCGACGACGCCGACGCCAAGCTCGTGATCACCGCCGACGGCGGCTACCGCAGGGGCAAGCCCTCCGCGCTCAAGCCCACCGTGGACGAGGCCGTCGCCGAGTGCCCGCAGGTCGAGCACGTCCTCGTCGTACGGCGCACCGGCCAGGACGTCGCCGTCGGCGAGAAGGACCTGTGGTGGCACGAGGTGGTCGAGCGCCAGAGCGACGAGCACGCGCCCGCGCCCCACGACGCCGAGGACCCGCTGTACATCCTCTACACCAGCGGCACCACCGGCAAGCCCAAGGGCATCCTGCACACCACCGGCGGCTACCTCACGCAGACCGCCTGGACGCACGACGCGGTGTTCGACCTCAAGCCGGAGACCGACATCTACTGGTGCACGGCCGACATCGGCTGGGTGACCGGCCACTCCTACATCGTGTACGGCCCCCTCGCCAACGGCGCCACCAGCGTCATCTACGAGGGCACCCCCGACACGCCGCACCGCGGCCGGTTCTGGGAGATCGTGCAGAAGTACAAGATCACGATCCTCTACACCGCCCCCACGGCGATCCGGACGTTCATGAAGTGGGGCGACGACATCCCCGCCAAGTACGACATGTCCAGCCTGCGCATCCTGGGCTCGGTCGGTGAGCCGATCAACCCCGAGGCGTACGTCTGGTACCGCGAGCACATCGGCCACAACCGCTGCCCCGTCGTCGACACCTGGTGGCAGACGGAGACCGGCGCCATCATGATCAGCCCGCTCCCCGGCGTCACCGCGGGCAAGCCGGGCGCCGCGATGCGCCCGCTGCCGGGCATCAGCGCCGACGTGGTGGACGACCAGGGCAACAGCGTCCCCGACGGGGGCGGCGGCTTCCTCGTGGTCCGCGAGCCGTGGCCGTCGATGCTGCGCACGATCTGGGGCGACGACCAGCGCTACATCGACACGTACTGGAGCAGGTTCGAGGGGATGTACTTCCCCGGCGACGGCGCCAAGAAGGACGAGGACGGCGACCTGTGGCTGCTCGGCCGCGTGGACGACGTCATGCTGATCTCCGGCCACAACATCTCCACCACGGAGGTGGAGAGCGCGCTGGTCAGCCACCCGAAGGTGGCCGAGGCGGCGGTCGTGGGCGCGACCGACCCGGTGACCGGCCAGGCCATCGTGTCGTTCGTGATCCTGCGCGGCAACGCGGAAGAGGGCGCCGACATCGCCTCCGAGCTGCGCAACCACGTGGCCAAGGCACTCGGACCGATCGCCAAGCCGCGCCAGATCCTGGTGGTGCCCGAGCTGCCCAAGACCCGCTCCGGCAAGATCATGCGCCGCCTCCTGCGCGACGTCGCGGAGAACCGCAGCATCGGCGACGTCACCACCCTCGCCGACAGCACGGTGATGAACCTGATCTCCGAGAAGCTGCCGTCAGCTAAATCGGACGAATAAGTCCCGCTTTGTAGCCGCATGTCCCGATAAAACGGGGCATGCGGCTAGGCTGGAGCCCAGGAGTGCCGGGAAGTCTGGTCGGCGGCAGACAGTGCCGACCCCTGAGGAGTCCCCCGTGCGTTCCGAGAAGTGGCCGTTCCCGGCCCACAGCCGCTATGCCCGCGCCCTCGCGGAGGCCCTGCGCACGGAGACCATCGGCGGCATCATCATGCTGGTCGCCACGCTGGCCGCCCTCGTCTGGGCGAACGTGTCCATGGACTCCTACACCGAGCTGCGCGAGATCCGGATCGGCTCACTGGAGCTGTACAAGTGGGCCCAGAACGGACTGCTCACGATCTTCTTCTTCGTCGCGGGGCTGGAGGTGAAGGAGGAGTTCATCCACGGCGAGCTGGCGAACCTGCGCAAGGCCGCCCTCCCGATCATCGCCTCCATCTCCGGAATGGTGGTGCCGGCCGCCGTCTACCTCGCGGTGAGCTGGGGCGCGCAGGGCGCCTCCCGGGGCTGGGCGATCCCGACGGCCACCGACATCGCCTTCGCGCTCGCCGTGCTCGCGGTGACGGCCAGCGCGATGCCGGTGGCGCTGCGCGCGTTCCTGCTGACCTGCGCGGTCGTGGACGACCTCGGCGCAATCACGATCATCGCGCTGTTCTACACCGACCACGTGAACGTCCTGATGCTGCTGCTCGGCGTGGCGCTGATCGCCGCGTACGGCGTGCTCCAGCGCAGGCGCGTCACCACCCCCTGGCTGTACGTGCCGCTCGCCCTGGCCGCCTGGTACGCGGTCGAGGTCAGCGGCGTGCACGCGACCGTCGCAGGGGTGGCGCTCGGCCTGCTGACCAGGGTGACGACGACGGCGGACGAGCAGCGCTCCCCAGCAGAGGCGGCCGACCACTACGTCCGCCCGATCTCGGCCGGCCTGGCCGTGCCCGTCTTCGCGTTCCTGTCGGCGGGGGTGAAGCTGGACGCGTCAAGCCTGGGCGCTATGTTCTCCGATCGGGTAGTTCTGGGAGTGATAGCGGGACTCGTTCTCGGGAAGTTCCTCGGCGTGTTCGGGGGCGCCTGGCTGTCAGTACGGCTCGGCCTGGCGAAACTGTCGGAGGAGCTCCAATGGCGGGATTTGGCCGCGGTGTCGTTGCTGGCCGGGATCGGGTTCACGGTTTCGCTGCTGATCGGCGACCTGGCGTACGGTGACGACCGGCAGCGATCGGAAGCCGTCACCACCGGGATCCTCGCCGCCAGCCTCATCGCGTCGATCCTGGCGGCGGTGCTGCTGCACATACGGGTACGCAACCGGCGCAATGCGCTGGATGATGTTTGACACGGCCACCAGGCCTCGATAGGAGACGTTCATGCCGCAGACTCCCGAGGAAGAATCCCTGGGCTCGCTGGTCGCCCAGGCGAGCAGTCACATCTCGGCCCTGGTCCGCTCGGAGATCGAGCTGGCCAAGGCCGAGTTCAGGTTCGACGCCAAGCGGGTCGGCACGGCCGGTGGCCTGTTCGCCGCCGCCGCCTTCATGGCGCACCTGTGTCTGATTCTCGCCTCGTTCTCGATCGCGTACGCGCTGGCCCAGGTCATGCCCAACTGGCTGGCCTTCCTCATCGTGACGGTGCTCTACCTGCTGATCGCGAGTCTGCTGGTGTTCGTCGGGATCCGCCGGCTCAAGGGGCTGGCCGGGATGAAGCGCACCGCCAGGTCGATCAAGGGGCTCAAGGAGATCGCGACCCCCGACGAGCAGCCGCTCCCCGTGCTCGACGGTGATCGCCGGCCGGTGACCCGCGATGGCACCTGACGAGTCGGTCGTCCAGGTCGAGGGGCCGTGGACGCACCGCACGGTGCACGCGGGAGGCACCCGCTTCCACGTCGCCGAGGCGGGCGAAGGGCCGCTGGTCCTGCTCCTGCACGGGTTCCCGCAGTTCTGGTGGACGTGGCGCCACCAGCTCACGTCGCTGTCCGCCGCCGGATACCGGGCGGTCGCGGCAGACCTGCGCGGTTACGGCAGCAGCGACAAGCCGCCGCGCGGCTACGACCTGCCCACCCTGGCCGCCGACGCGACGGGCCTGATCCGCGCCCTGGGTGAGACGGGGGCGATCGTGGTCGGGCACGATTGGGGCGGGCTGCTGGCCTGGACGATGGCCGTACTCGACCCGAAGTGCGTGCGGCGGCTGGTCGCCGTGTCCGCGCCGCATCCCCTGCGGCTGCGCAACGCGCTGCTGACCGACCCGTTCGGGCAGCTCAAGGCCAGCGGCAGGGCCCTGGGCTTCCAGCTGCCGCTGCTGCCTGAGCGCCGGCTCACGCGGCACAACGCGTCGCTGGTGGGCAGGCTGCTGGACGACTGGTCGCGGCCCGGCTGGCCGGAGCAGGAGACCGCCCGCACCTACCGTGAGGCGTTCACGATCCCCGCCGTGGCGCACTCCGCGCTCGAATACCACCGCTGGTTCGGCCGCTCCCAGCTCCGCCCCGACGGCCGGCGTTACGCCAGGGCCATGCGCACCGAGGTCACGGCCCCCACGCTGCACCTGCACGGCGCGCTCGACCCGGCCATCCTGCCGCGTACGGCACAAGGATCCAGCCGCTACGTGGCGGCCCCCTACCGGTGGCGGCTGTTCGAAGGAGCCGGCCACTTCCCCCACGAGGAGATCCCCGACGTGTTCGACACCGAGCTGCTCGGCTGGCTGGCCGATCCGGAGCCCGACCGATGAGAGATCGCGACCCAGAGGGCAGGCCGCGCAACGCCAGGCCGCGCGACGCGTACGGCAGGCCGCTCCCCTACGGCGAGCCCGGCGTGGACCGGGTCCCCGACGACTACGCGCCCACCACCGAGCAGGCGCTGGCCGACGGCCGCCGCTTCCTGCTGGAAGGGCTGCCGTTCAACGCGCACGAGGTGTTCGAGGGGCGCTGGAAATGCGCGCCGGAGGACGAGCGCGAGCTGTGGCAGGGCCTCGCGCAGATCTGCGTCGGGCTGACGCACCTGCAGCGCGGCAACGGGCGCGGGGCGCTGACCCTCTTCAGCCGCGGCGCGGCCAGGGCGCAGGCGTACGGCGGCGCGTACGACGCGGTCGGCAGGGCCGCCTCGGGGCTGAGCCAGGACAGCGACCCCGAGGAGGCCGTCAACCTGATCGTGGCGACGCTCCCCAGCTGATCCTGCGAGAAACAGCGCGGGCTCAGTCGCACTCCTGGGTGCTGGCCGGCGTGGTGTCGGTGCGGCCCTGCGCGGCGTCCGGAGCGACCTCCTCGGCCGTCAGGACGTAGCCGGTCTCCTTCTCGTTGACCGCGGCGGCGAAGATCACGCCGTAGACGCGGCCGTCAACGGTGAGCAGGGGCCCGCCCGAGTTGCCCGGCAGCACCTGGCCGCGGATCGCGTAGACGGCGCGCCTGACCGTGTTCGCCCGGTAGATGTCGGGGCCCTCGGCTTCGAGCTTGCTGCCGATCCTGGCCGGCTCGGCGGTGAAGCCCTTGCCCTTGGGGAACCCGGCGATGATCGCGTTGTCGCCCCGGCTGCCCTCGCCGTCGAAGGCGAGCTGCGGCAGGTCGAGGCCGGGCACGTAGAGGACGGCGATGTCGCGGCGCGGGTTGTAGCGGACGACCGTGGCCGGGTGGCGGATGTTGTTGGAGTCGATGACCTGGAGGTCACGCGTCACGCCCGCGACGACGTGGGCGTTGGTCATGATCCGGCCGGGCGCGTAGACGAAGCCGGTGCCCTCGATGTGCTTGTTGCAGCTCTGCGCGTCACCCTGCACCTTGACGATCGCCCGCCGCGCCCGGCTCAGCTTGGAGCCCTGCAGCACGCTCTGGTCGGGCGGAGGCACGTCGATGAGCTGGCCCGCGCCGATGGCGTCGAAGACGGGCGGGAACTCCGAGCGGTCGATGAACTTCTTGAACGGCTGCTGCCAGTTGCGCGCCGCCTGCGGGATCGCGTCGTCGACGGTGGTCAGCAGCGCGGAGTTCTTCACCTGGTCGACGAGCGGGGCGAACGCCGTGGAGACGATCAGCGAGCCGATCAGCCAGGCGATGACCAGCACCGACAGCGCGCTGGCGAACGTGCCGCCGACCGCGTCGGCCACCTTCGCCGGCTCCCAGGTGACGTGGCTGCGCACGACGGCGCCGATGGTCGAGGAGGCGAACTGGCCGATCGTCGCGGACAGGAAGACGATCACGATCGCGAGCAGCGCCTGCGGCGTGTCGCCGTCGACCACGGCCTTGGAGATGGGCGGCGCGATGAACACGCCGAGCACGGCTCCGCCCACGAACCCCACGAAGCTCATCGCTCCTATGATGAAGCCCTGCCGGTAACCCGAGATGCCGAAGGCGATCACGAGGCCGATCAATATGAGGTCAAGCAGATCACCGCGCACGCTTCAAAGGTAACCAGCGATACGGTCAAGTGTGCACGTCTTCCGCCAGGACGGCGTCACTCACCTGGCTATCTTGGGCGGTATGCCGCCGGCCGAGGGAACAGTGCGCGATCTCATTGAGGCAGCTCTGCGCGACACCGATCCTGACGGTCCGCTGCGCTGGCATGTGATCTCCTTGCTGCGTCAGCGCGGCGACCTGGAGTCGTTCATCGAGGCGCGGCGGCTCTGCGCCGCGGACACCGTCGACGAACGCCTGCTCGGCGTGGACATCATGGGCATGCTGGGGCCCTTCGTGGACCGTACGCTGCCGGTGCTGCGCTACCTGGCGGCCAGCGAGGACGACGCCATGGTCCTCTACTCGGTGCTGATCGCGTTCGGGCATCTCGCCGACCCGCGCTCGCTGCCGTCCGTGCTGGATCTGGCCGTCCACGACGACGCCAGGGTCAGGTACGGGGCCGCGTACGCGTTGCAGCACGTGCTCGGCGAGCCGCCGGACCGGGCCGGGCTGGACATGCTGCGCAAGCTGGCCGCGGACAGCGACGCGGACGTGGCGGGCTGGGCCTCCCTCGGTGTGGCGCTGAGATCGGCGTTCTAGCCTCGTGAGGCCATGTTCACCACGTCAGGCGGCAGCTCTTCCTCCCGCGTGGTGTCCCACGGCCGTTCGAGCCCGCCCGCGCGCAGCACCGAGTCCAGCACCATCGCGGTGAACCCCCAGACCAGCATCCCCCGCACCCGGAACGCCGGACCGGCCGTCCCGCGCGGATGGCGCAGCATGACCCGGTTCGCCGGATCGACCAGCTCGGCGATCGGCACCCGCTCGACCGAGTCGACCTCGTCGGGAGAGGCCGCGTGCACCGCCGACGGCTCGCGCCACCAGCCGATCACGGGCGTGACGCGGTTGTCGCTGTAGGTGAGATAGAGCTCGGGCATCGTGCACAGCACGTGGACCCCGCTCGGATCGACCCCGGTCTCCTCCTCGGCCTCCCTGAGCGCGGCCTCGATCGGCCCGGCGTCCTCGGGGTCCACGCCGCCGCCGGGGAAGGCCGGCTGGCCCGCGTGCCTGCGCCCGCGCGTGCTGCGCTGGATCAGCAGCACGTCGGGGCCGAACGGCCCCTCGCCGAACAGCATCAGCACCGCCGCGTTTCGTCCGCCTCGCGCGGGCGGGCGCAGGGTTCGGGGAACTCGGGTCCGCTGAGCTTTCGCCGCCAGTCTGTCGAGCCAGTCGGGGACTTGGGTCACGCATCCTCCAACACGCCGCCGTGCCGTTGACTTCCCGCTCTCACGAGAACGGGCCGGGCCTGACGAGCTTCTTCGCCTCGGCGTCCGAGGTGGGGCCGGTGCCGTACGAGGGGCAGAGGGCGGCCAGCGGGCACACGCCGCACGCGGGCCGACGGGCGTGGCAGATGCGGCGGCCGTGCCAGATCACCCGATGAGAGAAGATCGTCCACTCGCGCCTGGGCAGCAGCTCGGCCACCACGTGCTCGATCTTGACCGGATCGCTCTCCTCGGTCCACCCGAAGCGGCGGACGAGCCGCTGGAAGTGGGTGTCCACGGTCAGGCCCGGCACGTCGAACGCGTTGCCGAGCACCACGTTGGCGGTCTTGCGGCCCACACCGGGCAGCATGACCAGGTCTTTCAGCTTGCCGGGCACCTCGCCGCCGTGACGCTCGCACACCGCCTGCGCCATGCCGATGATGCTGTTGGTCTTCGCGCGGAAGAAGCCGGTGGAGCGGATGATCTCTTCCATCTCGGCCCGGTCCGCGGCGGCGTAGTCCTCCACCGTGGGATATTTCGCGAAGAGGGTGGGGGTGACCATGTTGACCCTCTTGTCGGTGCACTGCGCGGAGAGGATGGTCGCGACCAGCAGCTCCAGCGGGTTGCCGAAGTCGAGCTCGCAATGAGCGTCCGGGTAGGTCTCCGCGAGGATGCGGTTCATCTTGCGCGCTCGTCGCACCAGTGCGAGCTGGGTCTCCGGCTTGCGCCCCGCCGCCGCTTTCGTGGCCATGCCGCAAGAGTAGAAGCTCCAGGGAACGATTGAACCAAAGACGGCTTCGCTGCGTACAACCTGGCGCTTGAGAGGGGCCGAAGATGAGCGAACAGGGTGCGAAGCTGACCGACTTCGTCAGGAACGGCGGGCCGCTGCGCGGACAGGCGCTGCACCGTCTCGCCGTGAGCTGCGCGGCGGCGATGGCCAAACTGCACGCGCGCGGCAACGCGGGCCTGCGGCTCGGCCAGGACAACGTGGCGCTGGGCACCAGAGGACAGGTGCTCATCGGCTGGCAGACCACGACCACCGCGCCGTCGCGTTACGACGACGCGTCGGCGGACGACGTACGGGACTGGGCGAATCTGGTGGTCTTCGCGGCGACCGGGTCGAGCCGCGGCGACGTCGCGGTGCTGCCTCCCGCGCTGCGGCTGGCGGTGGAGCAGTGCCGCCGCCGCGACCGCGCGGCGCGCCCGAGGGCGGTCCACGTGCTCAGGGTCCTGCTCGGCCACTCCATGACGGAGGCGATGGCCTCTGTCGACGGTCTTCTGCGGCAGGCGGGCTGAGCAGCGCAAGTACCGAAATCAGGACCGATCGCGGTACGAATCCGGCCGTCCGGTACCTTTCCCCCGGGGCTCCACCCACCGGGGCAGGCTCAGAACACTCCGGCATTCCCATAACCTGTGTGTGCTGCCCAGAGTGGGGTGAGTCACAATGGCAGCAGAGGAGGCAGAGTGAACACCGAAGATGTGCTGGGCAAGGCCCCCCTGTTCGCCGCGCTCGACCGTGAGAGCGCCGCGGCGCTGCGGACGAGCATCACCGAGGTCCAGCTGTCCAAGGGACAGACGCTCTTCCACGAGAACGAGACCGGCGACCGGCTCTACGTCGTGCTGGAGGGCAAGATCAAGCTGTCCCGCACGTCGCCCGACGGCCGGGAAAACCTGTTGAGCGTGCTGGGGCCGAGCGAGATGTTCGGCGAGCTGTCCCTGTTCGACCCGAGACCCCGTACGGCCACCGCGACCGCGCTGACCGACGTGCGTCTGGCCGGGCTGGGCCACGACGACCTGCGCCCCTGGCTGACCGGCCGCCCCGAGGTGGCTCTCCACCTGCTGCGCGCCCTCGCCCAGCGGCTGCGCCGCACCAACGACGTGCTGGCCGACCTGGTCTTCACCGACGTGCCCGGACGCGTGGCCAAGCAACTGCTCGACCTGGCCGAGCGGTTCGGCACGAAGACCGACGACGGGATGCGGGTGCACCACGACCTGACCCAGGAGGAGCTCGCCCAGCTCGTCGGCGCCTCGCGCGAGACGGTCAACAAGGCGCTGGCCGACTTCGCCCAGCGCGGCTGGCTGCGGATCGAGGCCAAGGCCGTGGTCATCCTCGACATGGACCGGCTCTACAACCGATCCAGATAATCCAGCTGAGCCAGCACCGACATCTCGGCGGCCGGCCACAGCGACCTGTCGACGTCGGCGTACACGACGCGGACGATCTCGCGTGGCGTGCGCGCGCCCTGCTCGCGCGCCGCCCTGATCTGGTCGAGCCGCTCGCGCCTGTGCGCGATGTAGCCGTCGAGCGCGCCGATCGGGTCGGCGAGCACCGGGCCGTGGCCGGGCAGCAGCGCCCGCGCCTCCAGGCTCTCCGCGGCCGCCCTGAGCCGGTCGAGGGTGCGCAGATAGTCGGACAGCCCCCCGTCGCGGGCGATGATCGTGGTACCCCTGCCGAGGATCGTGTCGCCGGTCAGCATGGCCAGGTCCTGCGGCAGCCAGAAGCACAGCGAGTCGAACGAGTGGCCCGGCGTCCCGTACACGTGGATCTCCAGGCCGTCCACGGTCACCACGTCGCCGTCGGCGAGCCCTTCTTCGCCGAGCCTGTGGCGCGGGTCCAGGGCGCGCACGGGCGCCTTCACCATCCTGGCGAAGCGCCCGGCGCCGCCGCTGTGGTCGAAATGGCCGTGGGTGAGCAGGATCTCGGTGACGCGGCGCTCTCCCAGGTGCTCCTGTACGCGGCGCAGATGCGACTCGTCGTCCGGCCCCGGATCGATCACCACGACCTCGTCGCCGCCGATCAGCCACGTGTTGGTGCCGTCGAGCGTCATGAGCGAGGGGTTGGGGGCGAGCAGGTTCTCGGCGTGCTCCGTACGGGAGCCGTCGGGGGTGCCGATCGGGATGTACAGGCCGCTCACGTCGTCACCAGCCGCATCTCACCCTCGATCTCCACGGCTCTCGGCATGATGGGCACGATCTCCCTCGTGGCCGCCAGGACGTCCGCCACGTCCGCGTACGCCGACAGCTCGCCCAGCGTGGCGTAGGTCGGCGGCATCAGGAAGATCTCCCCCTTGTGCGCCAGCTCCAGCGCCTCCGCCGGGCGCTGCCACACGACCTGGTCGGCCTCACCGCCCACGTCACGCGTACGCTGCCCCTCCGGCAGCACGGCGGCGAAGAACCGGGTGTCGAAGCGCCGCTGCTCGATCTCCGGCGTGATCCAGTGCGCCCATGGCGTGAGCAGGTCGGAGCGGAGCACCAGGCCGCGCCTGGCGAGGAAGTCGGCGAAGGCCAGGCTCCGGTCGATCAGGGCCAGCCGGTCGGCCTCCCAGTCGTCGCCGGTCGTGTCGGCGACCACGGAGCCGGGCCCTGGACCGGCCAGCAGCACGCCCGTCTCCTCGAACGTCTCGCGTACGGCCGCGCACACCAGGCCGCGCGCGACCTGCTCGCCGGCGTGGAAGACGGCGCCCCAGTCCGCGGGGGACGGCCCGGCCCAGGCGACGGCCTGGTCGGTGTCACGCGGGTCCACGGAGCCGCCTGGGTACACGTACGCGCCCGCGGCGAACGCCATCGTGGCCTTCCTCCGGAGCAGGTAGACCTCTGGCCCCAGGGCCCCGGGGCGCAGGATCACCACCGTGGCGGCGTCCCGCGCGGGCACCGGCTCGACCCGTCCGGCCTGCAGGTCCCGTGCCCGCGCGGCGAGCTCGGCTGGAAGCGGAAAACCGGTCACATGACCTCCTTTAGAACATCACTCGGTCATGGTGACATATCCCCGCTCTCAGGCCACTTCTGCGATCAGCTCCACCTCCACGGGAGCGTCGAGCGGCAGCGCCGCCACCCCGACCGCGCTGCGCGCGTGCTTGCCCTGCTCGCCGAACACCTCTGCGAGCAGGTCGCTCGCGCCGTTGGCCACCTGCGGCTGCTCGGTGAAGTCGGGAGCGCTGGCCACGAACACCACGACCTTGACGATCCGCCGCACGCTCGACAGCTCGCCGACCTCGGCCTTCAGGGCCGCGAGCGCGTTGAGCACGCAGATGCGGGCCTGCGCCCGGCCCTCGTCGACCCCCAGGTCGATGCCGAGCTTGCCGGTCTGGTGCAGCTTGCCCTCCAGCATCGGCACCTGGCCCGAGGTGTAGACCAGGTCGCCCGTGCGCACGGTCGGCACGTAGGAGGCCAGGGGCGTGACGGGCGCGGGGAGTGTGAGCCCCAGCTCCTCGATCCGCTGCTCGGGAGTCCCTTGCTCGGAGGTCACTGCTTCTCCCTCTTGAAGTAGGCGACGAGCTGCTCGGGCGTGGCGCCCTGGACGATCTGGACCAGCTCCCAGCCGTCGGACCCGAAGTTGTCGAGGATCATCTTGGTGTTATGGATCAGCACAGGCGCCGTGAGGTACTCCCATTTCTTCATGAGCGTCAGCGTCTCATAAGACGAGGTGTGAGCAATCTCAAAGGGTGGCCGTCGGCTTTCGACAAGTAACCGTTCGGTAGCCTCGAAACGTGGACTCTCCGGACACGGATCGGACGCCGCCTTGGGCCGGCGTACGGCTGCATGTCGTCACCGGCAAGGGCGGCACCGGCAAGACGACCGTCGCCGCCGCCCTGGCTCTCGCCCTGGCCTCTGGCGGCCGCAAGGTGCTCCTGGTGGAGGTGGAGGGCAGGCAGGGCATCGCGCAGATCTTCGACCGTCCGCCGCTCCCCTACGAGGAGCGCAAGATCGCCGTGGCGCCGTCGGGCGGTGACGTGTACGCGCTGGCCATCGACCCCGAGGAGGCCATGCTCGAATACATGGAGATGTTCTACGGGATGCGCAGGGCCGGGCGGGCGCTGACCAAGATGGGCATCGTCGACTTCGCCACCACCGTGGCGCCCGGCTTCCGCGACGTGCTGGTCACCGGCAAGACGAGCGAGGCCGTGCGCAGGCGGGCCAAGAACGGCCGCAGGGTCTACGACGCCGTCGTGCTCGACGCGCCGCCCACCGGCCGCATCACACGCTTCCTGAACGTCACCCAGGAGGTGGCGGGCCTGGCCAGGGTCGGGCCGATCAAGAACCACTCCGACCTGGTCAGCGGGGTCGTGAAATCTCCCGAGACCGCCGTGCATTTCGTCACGCTGCTGGAGGAGATGCCGGTCCAGGAGACGCTCGACGGCATCGCCGAATCACGCGCCGCAGGACTTCCCACCGGTGGCATTTTCATCAATATGGTGCGCGAATCCCTCCTGCCACAGACCGCCCTTGACACGGCTGTCAAGGGCCGCTTCGACGCCGGGGAGCTCGTACTCGGGCTGAAGGCGGCCGGGGTGGCCGACGGCGCGGAGGCCACGGCGCTGGCCGAGGCCCTCGCCGACGAGGTCGCCGAGCACGCCCACCGCACCGAGCTGGAGCGCGCCGAGCGCGCGTCCCTCGCGGAGGCGGAGCTGACGAGCTACGAGCTGCCGCTGCTGGCCGACGGCGTCGACCTGGCCGGCCTGTACGAGCTGGCAGAGAGCATCCGCACCCAGGGAGCAGTGTGAAGAAGCCCGCCAGGCTCGACGTCGACGCGATACTCGACGACCCGGGCACCAGGATCATCGTCTGCTGCGGCGCCGGCGGCGTGGGCAAGACCACGACGGCGGCGGCGCTCGGGCTGCGTGCCGCCGAGCGCGGCAGGTGCGCGGTCGTGCTGACCGTGGACCCGGCGCGGCGGCTGGCGCAGTCGATGGGGCTGACCGAGCTGGACAACACCCCGCGGCTGGTCAGCTCGCCCGAGGGCGACGGGCAGCTGTTCGCCATGATGCTCGACATGAAGCGGACGTTCGACGAGATCATCGAGGCGCACGCCGATCCCGTGCGAGCCCGGCAGATCCTGTCGAACCCCTTCTACCAGTCGCTCTCCTCCAGCTTCTCCGGCACGCAGGAGTACATGGCCATGGAGAAGCTCGGCCAGCTCCGCCGCTCGGACGAGTGGGACCTGATCATCGTGGACACCCCGCCATCGCGCTCGGCGCTCGACTTCCTCGACGCGCCCGAGCGGCTCGGCCGCTTCCTCGACGGCCGGTTCATCCGGCTGCTGACGGCTCCGGCCAAGGCGGGAGGGCGCAGCGCGTTCCGGCTGCTCAACGCCGGGTTCGGGCTGATGGCGGGAGCGATGACCAAGCTGCTCGGCGCGCAGGTCATCAAGGACCTGCAGACGTTCGTGTCCGCGCTGGACGCCGTGTTCGGTGGGTTCAGGCAGCGGGCCGAGATGACGTACCGGCTGCTGCAGGCCCCGGGCACCGCGTTCGTCGTGGTGGCCGCGCCTGAGCGGGACGCCATGCGGGAGGCGTCCTACTTCATCGAGCGGCTCGCCGAGGAGCGCATGCCGCTGGCGGGTCTGGTGGTCAACCGCGTGCACATGTCGCCTGCCCCGGCGCTCTCAGCGGCCCGCAGCGCGGCTGCCGCGGAAGAGCTGGAGTCGAGGGGTGAGCACGAGCTGACCGCCGCCGTGCTGCGGCTGCACGCCGGGCGAATGCAGCTCACTGCCCGCGAGAGCCGCGAGCAGGAGCATTTCGTCTCGGCCCACCCCACGGTGCCCGTGGTGCAGGTACGCGCCATGTCCGAGGACGTCCACGATCTGGCCGGTCTGCGGCAGATCGGGGAATTGCTGGCGAGCGCATGAAAGTACGGCCGGCGGGCGGCGCCGGCCGTACTCACTCGCGGGCCTGGATCAGCCCGCGATCAGCTCGTTGGTTCGTTCGTACTCTTCCTTGGCCGACTCGAGCAGCTCACGCCACGAGTCCACGTCAGGTCGCCGTCGAAGCAGTGCACGACGTTCCCGTTCTGTCATACCGCCCCACACCCCGAACTCGATGCGATTGTCCAGTGCATCGGCGAGGCATTCGGTACGAACCGGGCAACCCCGGCAGATGAGCTTCGCTCTGTTCTGCGCGGCGCCCTGCACGAACAGGGCATCCGGATCCGCACCCTTACAGGCGGCACGGGAGGTCCAATCCGTGATCCACATTGTTCGACCCCACTCCCCTTAGGTGGTCAGTCGTTCATTTGGGGCCGACGGGCGCGGGCGCCGAGCCTCCGTATTCAGTTGCCGCAGAGGAGAACGTACGCAACTAGACGTTCGGGCCGACAGACCCCAGAGGACCAATTTCTCGCAGCAGTCTTGACCGGGAATGACTAGTCACCCCCGTCAGTCAAGGCGAAATGGGGTCGAGCTACCGATAAGACCAGTCTTTCGACGTACTCTTGGTACCGTGCAAGCTCAGCGCAAAGATCGCTCCAACCCCGTGCTGAACGTCCTGCGTCTCGTCATCGCGGGGACGGCGGCCGGGGTTCTCGCGGCCGCTGTGGCCCTGCCCGCGGTAGGCGGGGCCGGCGTGTCCGCGAAGAGCGCGATGGAGGGGCTCAACCTCAAGCCCGAAGAACTCGACGAACCCCCTCTGCCTGAGCGCACCAAGCTGGTCGACGCCAACGGCAAGCAGATCGCGCAGTTCTACTACGAGAACCGGCAGTCTGTCCGTCTTGACCAGGTTGCCCCGATCATGCAAACGGCGCTGATCTCGATCGAGGACTTCCGTTTCTACCAGCACGGGCCGATCGACGTTGAGGGAACGGCCAGAGCGCTGCTCAAGAATCTCAGCAGCGGCGGCGTGATGCAGGGCGGATCGTCGATCACCCAGCAGTACGTCAAGCAGGTGCTCGTCAACAAGGCCGAGACGGCGGAGGCGCAGCAGGCGGCCATCGCGCCCACCGTCTCCCGCAAGCTGTCCGAGCTGCGCAACGCCATGGCGATCGAGCGGAAGTACAGCAAGGCCCAGATCCTTGAGAAGTACCTGAACATCGCCTACTTCGGCGCGGGTGCCCACGGGATCCAGGCCGCGGCCAAGCGCTTCTTCGGCAAGTCGGCCTCCGAGCTCAACCTCGTCGAGTCCGCCACGCTCGCCGGCGCCGTCCAGAACCCCGCCAGGACCGACCCCAACGTCGGCCCCGAGTCACGGAAGCAGCTGCTGGACCGGCGCAACCTCGTGCTGGACCGGATGGCCGAGCTCAAGAAGATCACTCTGGCGGAGGCCGCCGAGGCCAAGGCGAAGAAGCTGGGCTACAAGGACACGAAGTTCCCCGGCGGCTGCGAAGCCAGCAAATTTCCGTACTTCTGCCTCTACGTCCAGTACGAGATCCTCAGCAACGAGGACTTCGGCAAGAACGAGGCCGAGCGCAGGAAGCTGCTCCAGCGGGGCGGTCTGACGATCAAGACCACGATCGACCCCAAGATGCAGGCGGCCGCCGAGAAGGCCATCAAGAAGTACGTCAGCACCAAGGACAAACCCGTGGCCTCGCAGGCCATCGTCGTTCCCGGCACCGGCGAGATCAAGGCCATGGCGGCCTCGCGGAAGTTCGGCCAGAGCAAGAAGAAGAACGAGATGAGCTACAACATCGTCGCCGACGGGGCGCACGGTGGCGGGCGCGGCTTCCAGCAGGGCTCGACGGCCAAGGTCTACACGCTGGCCACGGCGCTGGAGGAGGGCCTGAAGTACGGCGACGGCTTCCCCGCTCCCGCCGGGTATCAGGCGGGCGGCTACAGCACGTTCAAGGACTGCAAGGGCGACCCCGTCGGCGACCCCAGCCACACCGTGCGCAACTCCAGCGAGGGCGGCGGCGGTTTCAAGACGCTGGAGACCGGCACCTGGGGCTCGGTGAACACGTTCTTCCTCAGGCTCGAGGAGAAGGTGTCGCTCTGCAAGGTCGTCAAGATGGCCAAGAAGCTCGGGGTCAAGCGGGCCGACGGGCAGAAGCTGTCGGAGGTGGAGACGTTCACGCTGGGCGTCAACGAGGTCGACCCGGTCACGATCGCCAGCTCGTACGCCGTGTTCGCCTCGCGCGGCCAGTACTGCAAGCCGCTCGCGATCACCGAGATCAAGGACAGGAACGGCAAGGCCAGGCAGTACAAGCCCAAGTGCTCGCAGGTGCTTGAGGAGGAGGTCGCCGACGCGGTCAGCGGGATCCTCTCCGGCGTGTTCACCAAGGGCACGATGCGGGAGGTCGGCGGCATCGGACGGGACGCGGCCGGCAAGACGGGAACGACCGACAACTACATGTCGGCGTGGTTCGCCGGTTACACCCCGAACCTGGCCTCAGCCGTCAGCCTGGGCGACCCGCGCGGCACCTCCAGCCACAAGCTGATCGGGATCACGATCGGCGGCCGGTACTACCCGTACGTGTACGGGGCTTCCATTTCCGGGCGGATCTGGAAGGACGCGATGAGCAGCGCCTTGAAGGGGATCGAGCCGACGGAGTTCACGCCGGTGGACCGGTCGCGGTTCGGCGGATGCACCGAGCAGTGCGCGCCCAAGCCCAAGAAGAAGAAGGAAGAGAAGCAGTTCGGGGATCCGTTCGACATCTTCAATCCCCCGGACGACGGGGACGGGCCGCAGGACGGGCGCGGCGGGGGCGGGCCTGACGGCGGTCGTGGGCGCGGCGGGCAAGGTGACGCCGGTCCGATCACCCCGGGCCGCTGACGACCCCTCAGAGAGCCGCTGAGACCCTGTCCCGGCGCGCTGGTGCCTCTTCTTTCGCCGAGGCCTCCGTCCCGGGCGGGAGGAGGCCTCAGGCGCCCGCTTCGGGGGCGCGTCTCTA
>NZ_BAABDQ010000013.1:25803-317184 GCF_039539705.1 Nonomuraea rosea
AGGCGAGGCGGGCGTCTCTAGGCGAGGCGGGCGTCTCTAGGCGAGGCGGGCGTCTCTAGGCGAGGCGGGCGTCTCTAGGCGAGGCGGGCGTCTCTAGGCGAGGCGGGCGTCTCTAGGCGAGGCGGGCGTCTCTAGGCGAGGCGGGCGCGGACGGCGGCCGCGACCCGGCCGCCCTCGGCCCGCCCGGCGACCTTCGGGTTGACGGCCTTCATGACCTGACCCATCGCCTGCGGCCCCGAGGCGCCGGTCTCCGCGATCGCGGCGTCCACGAGCTGCGCCAGCTCCTCGTCGGAGAGCTGCGCGGGCAGGTACTCCTCCAGCACCGCCTGCTCGTCCAGCTCCGCCTGGGCCTGCTCGGTCCGGCCCGCGTTGCCGAACGCCTCGGCCGCCTCCCGCCGCTTCTTGGCCTCCTTGGCGAGGACCTTGATGACCTCGTCGTCGGTCAGCTCCCTGGCCTGCTTGCCGGCGACCTCCTCGACGTTCACCGCGGCCAGTGCCATCCGAACCGTCCGGAGGCGTACGGCGTCGCCGCCCTTCAGCGAGGCCGTCAGATCGGCCTTCAGCTTGTCCTTCATTGCGCTCATGCGCTCCATCTTGCCGTCTGCGCGGACTGCCCGGACGCCTCGCGCCGGATGTCGGGCATCATGAATGGGTGAGGAAAGCCGTCGCAGTGCCACTGTCCATGCTCGGTCTCGGCCTGGCCGGGCTCGGTTACGCCTCCGTGGTGGAGCGCAACTGGTTCCGTCTGCGCCGTTTCGATGTGCCGGTGCTGGAGCGCGGGCAGCGTCCCGTACGCATCCTCCACCTGTCGGATCTGCACCTGACGCCGCGCCGTACGATGCTGATCAACTGGGTCCGTTCGCTGGGCGAGCTCAAGCCCGACCTGGTCGTCAACACCGGCGACTCCATCGCGCACCCGCAGGCCGTGCCCTCGCTCCTGCACGCCCTGGAGCCCCTGCTCTCGCGCCCCGGCCTGTTCGTCTACGGCTCCAACGACCTCTACGCGCCCCAGCCGAAGAACCCGGTCCGCTACCTCTGGCGCACCTCCAAGAACGAACGCCGCCAGCACGTGCCCACGCTGCCGTGGGAGGAGCTGGGGGCCGGCATGGCGGCCGAGGGCTGGCTCGACATGAACAACACCACGGCCCGCATCAAGGTGGGCGACCTGGACGTGGCGGTGGCGGGCATCCACGACTCCCACATCTCCCGCGACCGCTACGACCTCGTGGCCGGCCCCGCGCCCGCGGACGCCGACCTCCGGCTGGGCGTCATGCACTCGCCCGAGCCCCGCAACATGACCCGCTTCGCCGCGGACGGCTACCAGCTCCTGCTGGCCGGCCACACGCACGGGGGCCAGCTCTGCATCCCGTTCTACGGCGCCCTGGTCACCAACTGCGGCATCGACCGGGCCAGGGTGAAGGGCCTCAACCGCCACGACAGCGCCTGGCTCCACGTCTCCGCCGGGCTCGGCACCTCGCCTTACGCTCCCGCACGGTTCGCCTGCTTCCCCGAGGCGTCTCTGCTCACGCTGGTTCCCCGCCGATAACGCGGTCACAAGTACGCCGCGAGTCCGCTAGACTTTCCAAGCACGCTCAAGACCGGCGTGCACCGGGGTGTAGCGCAGCTTGGCAGCGCGCTTCGTTCGGGACGAAGAGGCCGTGGGTTCAAATCCCGCCACCCCGACCCAGAAGTACCAGGTAGAAGGCCGCTTCCGAAGATCGGAAGCGGCCTTACTCGTCCTCTGAGTGATTAACTGCATGACTACGCTTCCGCGATGTCGGCAGGCCGAGTCTGAGACCTGTGAAGCAGGACATAGTCGATCATGCGCTGCATGGTCTCAACGTTCTCGTAGAGTAAGCCGAGCGCCTTATTGCACTGCTGGCACAAGATCCCCCGCACCTGGCCGGTCTGGTGATCATGATCAACATGAGCAGTGGTCCGCGTACCATCATGTGCAAATTCCTGCCGACAGGTCAGACAACGATTGGCTTGGCGCTCCAGCATCGAGTCGTACTCGTTACGGTCCAGGCCATACATCGCCTTGCGCTGCGTAGCGACTCGGCATGGGCGGCAGTAGCGAGACCCGTCCCGATGGGTGCCTCCATATTCCTCGTAGGCATGACCCCATGGGCAGTGAGTCTTATTGCCGTTCCAGGTACCACGCTCCAGCTCGTCCGGGTCTTTCCCCTGACTCCGCATAGCCGATTCCTATCGGCATTGCTTACACTACCTCCTTCCGCCATCGGCCCAATAGATATTGTCCCCAGGAAGCTCGTGCCCGTTCTGGCAATGTGTCTTCCGCGAGTTGATGCCAGCTTGCGTCCAACGACCGTTCGAAACTTTGGTGATGGAGAGGTGGCTGGGCTCAACACAGAGCCGCTCGCCACAACTGCTCTCTACTATTTGCCCTTTAGGCCAGAACGCTTCGTCTCGATCAACTAGCCACCGTCGGACGTATACGAGCGCCTTGGCACCGTGTGCGTGGCGGACACCGTCAAAGTAGCGGGGGTAACCGTCGCGATCCGTCTCCCCCTTCCAGACAAGGCAGTTTGTATCCGGATCGCGCTCCGAAACCTGGATGATGATCTCCATGGATAAGGCAGGCTTGACGCCACGCCTCACAACCGTACCGTGTTTCCGCTCATATCTATAACAAGCCTGGCAGTACTTTCCCTTCTTGCCGTTATACATTTGCTCGTCGGTCTCTTTGCCGCAGCCAGCACATAGCTGCGGCATCTTCGTGGTCACCCGGCCATAGTGCCGGATAAGCCCATAGCAGCGCTCCTCGAACAGAGTCGCCGCTTGAGCTAACACCCCAGATGGCGTTAATTATCCGTATTCTCGAAGAGATGATCCATCATCACCGCGCCGCCTTGGAGAACTGGACGGATCTGCTTCCGGTAGACGGCTTCGGTCACAGCCGTGCTGCTGTGACCCACGAGTCGAGAGATCTCCTCCAGCGGCAGACCGTTGTCCGAGAGCAGCGATACGAAGCTGTGCCGTAGCTCTCTTGGCGTCCACTTCGAAGAGTCCACGCCTTCGGCGTCCTTGATGGCATTGCGGAAGTGACGTCGTACGTGAGAGGGATCAAGCGGGGTGCCGACCTTGGACGCGAAGACAAGTCCGTGTTCCTTCCAAGCGAGGAAGCTCACCGGGACACATGTACACGCGAACGACGGCTTGCCCTGGCACGTCCGGCCCGGTATGGCTACGCCTGCCCGACGAGGAGATGACCACCACTAACCTCATCCTGTACCTGATCGTCCGAGGGGCAACCATCACCCTGGACTGACATACCTGCGATATACCGCCCTCTGCTTTAATCCTCTGCGAACGTCCATAACCCCGAAACGGAGCTCATATGAGGAAGATTGCGGTAACCCTCGCCTTCGCCGCAGCCACCCTGGTGGCCAACGCCCCCGCACCCGCGAACGCGCTGCCCAACACGTGTACGGCCAGAGTCATCGGCGTGCACAGCGGCACGGCCAAATGCAACAGCGGAACCGGGAAATTCCGCGTAGCCCTTTATTGCAGTTCCAACCCTGGGACCGGTTTGGGCCGCTGGGTCTACGGCCCCTGGAAGAGCCCGGGGTCCGTCAGCAACTGGGCGTGTGCGGATCATGTCCTAGGTGCCAAGTACGACCGCAAGAACTGACGGCCGGGTCCCCCGTGGCTCTGTAGTCCCGGCACAGTGCCCCCTGCCGCAAGGCTCGTGCAGCACCAGAGTGCAGCAACTGCATCGGCCATCGGCGACCTTTGCTGACCTCAATGCCCAGCGTGACCGCCACACCGACCTCTAATGACCTCCATGCCACGAGTTCGGGACGAAGAGGCCGTGGGTTCAAATCCCGCCACCCCGACCCAGCTCAAAGGGCCGCTTTCGGACATCGGAAGCGGCCTTACTTGTTGGCTGGGTGACTCTCTGGGGATCCGATGGGAGTGACAGCCTCGGTGGCGACATTGCGGGCCGCCCGGAGCCTCGCAGCGACCTGGATGTCAGTGAAGGCATGACCGTAAACCCCGCGCCCGCCGCTCCGACCACCAGCGAGCTGCTGGAGATCGCCGACGCCCTCCTGCCCGGGCACTCCCTCGATTCCGCTCGCATCACCGCGGGCAATCTCCACCACGCCATCCTCCTCCCAGGAACAGCGGCCGTGCGGGTGAGCAAACGCCCGTCATCGGCGCAGGAGATGCCGCGCCGCACGGAGGTACTGCGGGAGATCGCCCAGGCCGGGCTGCCCTTCGCGGTGCCGGAACCGCTCACGCCCGTGACCCGGTTCGGCGAGCGCGCGGCGGTCGCCGTCTCATGGATCGGCGGCGAGGCGCAGCCCGAGGGCCAGGGCGATCCGGCCCAGATCGGAAAACTGCTGCGCGCCGTACGAGAGGTCACCGTCACTCCGCGCCTGAGACAACTGCTCAACGCCCCGCGAGAAAAGGGCTGGGCCGAAATCCTGGCTGAGGAGGTCGTTCCGCGTCTGCCGGACAGATGGCGGGACGAGTGCCGCAGGCGTCTGGAAGCGGCACGCGACCTGGAAGCCGTACCGGATGCACTGGTCCACGGCGATCTGTGCGGCCTCAACGTGCACTGGAGCAGGGACGGCCGACTGATCGGCGTCCTGGACTGGGACCAGGCCCATCTGTTCGACCCCGCCATCGACGCGGCCCTGATGGCCTGGCACGGTTGGGACAACGTCAGGAAAGCCGTGGACCCCGAGACCTACCGGCGCGCCCGCATCTACGACGCCCCGTTCGACGTCGGACATCTCGTCGGGGTCCTCGACGGCCGCCCGCTGACGAACGTCGAAGGGTACGTGCGCAGCATCGTCGCCTGGCTGGAAAAGAACGTCTGAAGGCCACCGGGGCTCGCGGGCCTGAGCCGCAGGTCGTGGAGCTGCGCCAGGCAGTCGGACGGTCCGCGGTGCGGGTGCGTTTCACCTTCCTCGGCCAGTTGTCCGCGTGGTGGAAATCCGACGACGTCGAGAAGAAGGAACGTCCTCGGGGCCTGTCTGGGATGGGCCCCGAGGACGCGGCAGCGTGGAAGCTCACAGGCTGCAGTCGTCTCGCTCATTTTTTCGATCTTGCGGATACATGGCGCGAGCCCTGGCTAAAGTTGCGGCGCCTGGCGGTCAAGTGCAGTCAAGGCAGAGTTCAATCTGGAGGAAGACAGGAATGCGAAAAACCTGGCCACTGGCGTTGGTAGCCCTCGCCACGGTTGTCATGGGCGGCGCGACGCCGGCGAGTGGCGACGCGGTCGATCCGGCGACCGGTTCGACGAAGGCTGCGGCAGCGGCGGCGGTCTGCGGCAGTTCGTCGCTGAACGGCCCGGCCACACCGCCCGCCGGCGCGGTCGTGGTCCCCGCGGGCGACAACAGCGGCGTGGACTTACGCAAGGCGAACACCACGTACTACTTCGCGACCGGCACGCACACGCTGGCCCCCGAGATGTACGCCCAGATCCTGCCCGGCGAAGGCGCGACGTTCATCGGCGCGCCCGGCGCGGTGCTGGACGGGAAGGGGGTGAACAACTACGCGTTCGGCGGGAAGGTGAACGGTGTCACGGTCCGGTATCTGACCATCACCGGGTTCGTCGCGCCGAAGGATCAGGGTGTGGTCAACCACGACTCCGGCGACGCCTGGACCGTGGAGCACAACACGCTCCGCGACAACTCCGGCGCGGCGCTGATGGCCGGTGCCACGAACAAGATCCGTGGCAACTGCTTCAAGGACAACGGGCAGTACGGCCTGAACGCGTACAAGGCCGGCAACACCATCACCGGCCTGGTTGTGGCGGACAACGAGTTCACCGGCAACAACACCGATGACTGGGAGCACCAGGAGCCTGGGTGCGGGTGCACCGGGGGCATGAAGTTCTGGGCGGTGAACGGCGCCGACGTGACCGGCAACTGGGTCCACGGCAACCACGGGCCGGGAGTCTGGGCGGACACCAACAACAACGACTTCCTCATCGAGAACAACCTCATCGAGGACAACGAATCGCTCGCGATCTTCTACGAGATCAGCTACAACGCCATCATCCGGAACAACACCATCCGCGGCAACGCCTGGGCCTCCGGCGCCGAGCGGGCGACGAAGGGCGACCCGTTCCCCGAGGCGGCGATCTACCTGTCCGAGGCGGATGGTGAGCCCCGCATCCCAGCGCGGACCAGCAAGATCGAGATCACCGGCAACCTGCTGGAGAACAACTGGGGCGGGATCACCGGGTGGGCGAACGCCGACCGGTTCTGCAACAGCCCGGCCTCCACGACCGGCGACTGCACGCTGATCGTCGGGCCGACCAACACCGCACAGTGCGCGGCTCCCGCCATCGCCAGCGAGCCGCTCTACACCAACTGCCGCTGGTGGACGAAGAACGTCGACGTCCACCACAACACGTTCACCTTCGACCCCAGTGCCGTCAACGGCGGCTGCCCGACGCAGTACTGCGGGCACATGGCCCTGCTGTCCAACTGGGGCACCTACCCGGACTGGTCCCCGTACAAGGGCGACGTGATCCAGAAGTCGATCGTCCACGCGTCGAACAACTCCTGGCACGACAACACCTACACAGGACCATGGCAGTTCAGGGTCACCGACATGGGCACTCGCATCGCGCCCGGGCAGTGGGTCGGCCCCCAGTACGGCCAGGACGCCGGCAGCACGTTCGACGGCGGCACGCCCGTCCCGCCGCCGATCACCGAGCAGGACTTCGAGTCCGGCTCGACGATCTCGCCCTACTCCCCGTGGTACGGGTCCAGCGTGGCGCACCAGACCGGCGGCGCGCATGGCGGCACGGGCTCGCTCCAGCTGACCAGCACCCAGTCGGGTGGCAGCGCGGTGGCGCTTGACAACTTCCCCGGATACAGCGGTGTGGTCGCCGGTGCGAGCTACGACGTGTCGCTGTGGTACCGGCAGGCCGTGGCGCCCATGCCCACCGTCACCTGGAATGTGCGGTGGCGCGACGAGTCCGGCACGCTGCTGCGTACCGACGCCATCCCCCTGACCCAGAAGACCGCCTGGACCGCAGCGGCCGGCACGTTCACGGCGCCCACGGGCGCGACCCGCGTCGACTGGACCTTCGTCTGGAACGCGAGCGCTTCCGGGCCCGCGTTCCAGATCGATGATGTGGCGATCCGGGCCGGGCAGGCCAAGCAGAAGACCTGAAGAAACCTGAGCCCGGTGGCGGCGCTTCGTCCGTCTTCCTGACTCGCTACGCATGAAAAGCGGCTGCAACACGGATCCCGTGTTGCAGCCGCTCTGTTGGGAGCATCATCTCGTGAGAAGGCGTGTCTTGCGAGGTGATGAGGCTGCGCTGCTCGTTGCCCTGGACGTCATCGAGGCCAGCCGTGCTGCTCTTCGTGTCGAGCCGTAGAGGTGGCGTCCGGTCTGCGGCGTGACCTTGTGCTCGAACTCCAGCACCGGGCCGCCCTCGATTCGAAGAAACCGAGCAGGAGGTAACCACCCGGGGCCAGGACCCGGCGGAATTCGGCGAGGATCGCGCGATCCAGCGGCAGGCGGTCGAGCGAGTCCCGGGCGAGGTCGGCGTAGAGGTCGGCGACGGCGTCGTAGGCGTCCGCCGTCGCGCTCAGATAGGGGGAGGAATCGGCCATGGCGGACGGCTGTAGTTCATGGTCCGGGCCGTTGCCGGTTCGGGCAGGAGGCGTTCAGGGGGTGGGGCTGGGTGGACGGGGCGGGGCCGACCAGCAGGAGCGCCTTGCCCTCCTCGCTCATGACGCCGTCGTGGACGTACCAGTCGCCGGGGGCGGTGGGCTCGGCCTGCCGGCCGTGGGAGATGAACGCCGGCTCGACGCCGCGTCCCTTGAGGATCGTGCCGATCTCTGTGACGTTCTTGTCGACGAAGTCCACGCAGTACAGCGGCTCGCCGGGCATGGCGATGCCGGGCGGCATCCTGTACTTCTCCCCCGGCTGAGCCTGCCGGCCGAGGATGACCTCGGCCTTCTTGTCGAAGCCCACCGGGACCTTCAGGCCGGTGGCGCAGCCGCCGAAGCGGGGGCAGGAGCCGGGGGCCTCAATGGCGGTGATGGGGCCCTCGGCGGGCACCGGCTGGCCGGCCCTCAGCTTGTCGGAGTCGTTCATCACGAACAGGCTGCCGGCCAGGCTCGCGGACGTCGGTGCGAGGGTGAGCGTGATGTCCAGGCCGCGGGCCTTGAGCTCGGCCTCGTACACCCGGGGGTCGGCCATCAGGTCCTTGACCGTGATGACGTAGTGGTCGCCGACCTGCTCGATGTCCAGGGCCGCGGCGGCCGGGGTCTGGCCGACGGCGAAGGTCACGACGGCTATCACGGCCGCCAGGGCCGGCGCGGCGAGCCAGCGGCGGCGCGGGCTCGCCGGCCATCGCCGGCGTGCGGCGGCGGTCCGGCCGCGGTTCGGTACGGCCTCGGCCGCCGCCACGGGAGCCGAGATGATCTCCTCAAGCAGTTCCGCGGCGAGCGGGGTCATGCCTGGTCCCGGATCGGGGGCGATGCCGGCCACCAGGCGGTCGATGTCGTTGTTCACGTCGCCTCCCTCGTCATGGTGATCGCGCGCAAGCCGTAGCGGGCCACGTCGAGCCCGGCCGCCTGCAGCTCCTTGGCCAGCCGCTTGCGGGCGCGGTGCAGCCGCAGCCGGGCCGCGCCGCGTGAGCAGCCCAGGACCGTGGCGATCCCGTCCGAGCTCAGTCCCTCCCAGCCGGCCAGCGCGAGCACCTCCCGGTCGTCGGGGTTCAGGCGCTGGAATGCCTCGCGTACGCCGTCGAGGTCGCCGTCCGCGCCGGCCGTCTCCGCCCACAGCGCGAGTTGCTGCCCGAGCCGTTCGACCAGTTCGCTGCGGCGCGACTCGGCCCGGCGGCCGTTGGCCAGGACGCGGCGGGCCACGCCGTACAGCCACAGGCGGGCTCTGGGGCCCTCGGGGATGTCGTCCAGGCGGCGCCAGGCGGTGGTGAACGTCTCGGCGAGGGCGTCGGCGGCATCGTCGTGCGAGTCGGTACGCCGCCGGATGTAGGCGAGGATGTCGGGATAGTTCGCGGCGTAGATCTCCTCGAAACGCTGCTTGCCATGGGGAGGGCCCACTCTGCTCTCATTCGTTCTTCCGGAGGTCTGACACTTCGTACGTGTCCGAGACTCCCGGTTTGTTCCACCCTCCCAGGAAGATTCTGGCCGTAGTCCCGTGCCCGCCCCTTGCGAGGGGCGGGCACGGGAACCGCGAGACGGTTACCGCCACCACTGCTGGTTCCACGGGCCGCAGTCCCACAGCTGAACGATCCCGCCGTTGCCGCCCGTGTTCGTGTCCGCGTCCAGGCAGCGCTGGAAACGCACGTTGTACACGGAGCCGTCGTCGCGGAGAATCCATTGTTGCTGGTTCCAGGGGCCGCAGTCCCACAGCTGGACTTTGCCGCCGTTGCCGCCGGTGTTGGTGTCCGCGTCGAGGCAGCGCTGGAAACGCATGTTGTAGATGGAGCCGTCCTGCCGGACTTCCCAGTCCTGCTGGTTCCAGGGGCCGCAGTCCCACAGCTGGACCTTGCCGCCGTTGCCGCCGGTGTTGGTGTCCGCGTCCAGGCAGCGCTGGAAGCGTACGTTGTGGAAATGCCGCACTGACTGCGCCGACGCCGCATCGGCGCCGGCCAGGAGCAGCGCCGGCGTGGCGAGGAGCAGCGCCAGCATTGCCGAGGGCTTTGTACCGAATAGGCGAGTTGTGAGTTTCAACTAATTTCCTTTGAACGGACCGATGGGCGTCGAACGACGCAATTCACATAGTGGTCCGAACGAAAGCTCTTCCCCAATCCCTACTATTAGGGGGGTCCATTGCGGCTCGCTTACCGTTACCCTTCTTCAGGAAATGCGGGGAAAGAAGGGGAGCTCAAGGTAGACGCGGTCTGCGGCGGCGAGGATCTTCGAGGCGTCGTCGACCGGCGGGTGGATGTGCTCGTTGATCCGCTTCTTGACGGCCGCGCCGTCGGCGCCCGAGGCCATCACCCTGCGCTCCCAGCCCCGGGCGAAGATCGCGCCGGCGCCGCCCAGGTCCAGGCAGGTGACGTACGGGCCGGGGGTGAAAGCGCGCAGCGGCACGTCGAGCAGGTCGGCCGCCGCGTTGTAGCCGGCGACCTTGCCGAGCGGGGTGGCGTGCTGGCAGGACTGCATGACCGTGTGCTCGGCGTCGAACGCCGCCGCTGCCGTGTCCCCGGCGACGAACACCTCGGGGAGTGCCCGCAGCCACCGGTCCACCGGCACCCGGCCGAGGTGGTCGAGCTCGCCGGAGATCTGCCGGGTGAGCTCGCTGGCCCTCATCCCCACCGACCAGACCACCGCGTCCGCCTCGACCTTGACGCCGTCGGAGAGCACGGCGTACCCGTCGCCGACCTCTGTCACCGTCGTCCCGAGGCGGCGTTCGACGCCCAGCTCGTCCAGCGCCGCCGTGATCTCCTCGCGCGGGCCGGGGCCGAGCTGGGCCGCGACCACCTCCGACCGGTCCACCAGCAGCACCCGGCCCCGGGCGGCCAGTGCGGTCGCGGCCTCCAGGCCGGTGAACCCGGCGCCGACGACCACGGCGGAGTAGTCCTCCCGGTCGCGCAGCAGGCCGGTGAGGCGCCGGGCGCCGTCCAGGGTGTCGATGTCGAAGAGCCGCTCAGCGCCGGGCAGGCTCTGCGGCCGTACGAGCTTGCTGCCGGCCGCCAGCACCAGCCGGTCGTAGCCGATCTCCGCGCCGCCGGCCACCACCACGCGCCGGTCGGTGTCGATCGCGCTCACCGTGGCCCGCAGGTGCTCGACGCCGATCGGCTCGAGGATCCTGCCGAGCTCTACCTTGGCCAGTTCCGGGTCCGGCTCGTACAGGCGTGGCCGCAGCACCAGGTGCTCGTTCGGCGCGATGAGCGTGATGCGCAGGTCCGCCGCTCCGCGTGCCAGCGCCGCACCCGCCGCGCTCCACACGCCCGCGAAACCGCCTCCGATGATGACAATGTGGGCCATCGTGTCGTCCTCTCTCAGCCGCGCCCTCCGGGGGATCGGAGGGGCGCCAGGGAGACAAGACGGCAGGCTCAGATGTGACCGAGATGAGCGAACTTCTCGGGATTGGCCAGCCTCCTGAACGCCGTGATCCGCCCGCCGGCGATCTCCACGGTGTCGAGCCAGATCAGCTCGCCGCCGAGATAGGTGGCCAGGGCCGGATGCCCGTTCACCTCGATGATCTGGAACGCGTCGGGGCGCCTGAGCTCGATCTGCCTGACCGCCAGCAAGGCGATCGTCCCGGCGCCCAGGACCGGCCTGCGCGCGGCGGTCACCTTGCCGCCGCCGTCGGCGACGTAGACGGCCTCAGGGTCCAGCAGCTCGACGAGCGCGGCCATGTCCCCCGCGTCGGCGGCCGCCTTGAACGCTCTGAGCACGCGTTCCGTCTCGGCCCTGGACGCCCGGGGCCGCTCCTGGACCGCGGCGACCCGCGCCCGCGCGCGGGAGGCGAGCTTGCGGCTGGCGGCGGGCGTGCCGCCGAGCACGTCGGCGATCTGGCCGAACGGGAAGCCGAAGACGTCATGCAGCACCAGCGCGACGCGCTCGGCGGGGGCGAGCCGTTCCATGACCACCAGCATCGCGGTGCTCACCGACTCGTCCATGAGCACCTGGGCGGCGACGTCGGGGCCGGTCAGCAGCGGTTCGGGCAGCCAAGGTCCGACATAGGACTCGCGCCGGACGCGCGCCGACTTCAGCACGTTGTAGGACGTACGGGCGGCCAGGGTCACCAGCCAGGCGCGGAGCTCCCGCACCTCGGACAGGTCGGCGGCGGCGGCGCGCAACCAGACCTCCTGCGTCACGTCCTCCGCCTCGGCCACGGTGCCGAGGATCCGGTAGGCCGCCCCGAAGACCGCGGGGCGATGCGACTCCCAGTCGGCCGGCTCCACCCTCGGCCCCCTCCCGATTCTCGGTTTTATTACCCTAGCGCGGCAGCGATATTGGTGGGATCATCGGACGATCCTTTAAGAGAGGGGTCTGCTACGTGAGTCCGTCCCCCAAGTCGCTTCCGATGACCGGGTTCCTGTTCTCGGCCGTCGGTGTGGGCGGCGTGGTCCTGCAGATGCTGAGCGTCGTCTATCCCGACGGTGACCCGGCCAGGGCCCGCGAGGCGGCGCGGCTGCTGCGGGAACTGGCCGGGCGGGTGGACGTCAGCCTGGACGACGTGGAGGAGGTCGCCGCCAGGGTGTGGCGGCCGCCCAGCTCCGGCGTGGGCGTCGACGCCTTCAGGAAATACTTCAACGAGGAGGTCGCGCCCTATCCGCCGCGGGTCTCCGCCTACCTCCGCGGGCTGGCCGACGCGGTCGACGACTACGCGGACCTGCTGGAGCAGACCCAGCACGCGCTCCGGACGATGGCCATGATCCAGTGGCTGGAGCTGCTGATGTTCTTCTGCTGGCCGGCGATCGACAAGAAGGTCCGGGTGCTGATCAACTGGGCGATGCGCAGGTCGCAGGCACGGCTGCTGCTCAAGATGTTCAATCACGCGGTGGGCAAGCGGTTCATCTACGCCGTGGGCGGCAGCTTCGCCTACACGGTCCTGGACCAGGCCGTCGTCGACGGGCTCAAGCTCGCGCGCGGCGAGGACATGGGGTCGTGGGGCGACCGCGGCGACTACATGGTGAAGAACTTCGCGGCGGCCATGGTCTTCTACCACGTGGACCCGGCCAATTTCGGAAAGGCCGCGAACCTGCTGCCGAAGAACCGGGCGGCCCAGAACGCCATCGTGTTCCTGACCGGTTCCGCCATCTTCACCTCCACGGCGAACGCGCTCAACCGGCCCGGCGACGTGGTCGACGATCCGGTCAGCCTGTTGCCCACGTGGGAGCAGATGCTCGCCAAGCTGGGCGTCGCCGCGGGCCAGGACCAGTTCAGGCGCTGGCGCGGGCTCTGACCGCCGGTGACCATGCGGCTGATCCCGGCCGGAACGGTGACCATGTGGCTAGTCCTGGCCGAAACGGTGACCATGCCGCTAGTCCTGGCCGAAACGCTTGACCTCGTCGGCGAACGGGGTCAGGCCGTCCGTCATCATCCCGGCCATCTGGGCGGTCAGGTCGGCGGCGGCGGCTGCCGCGGCGGCGAGCACCGCCTCCGCCAGCGCGTCCGCGCCCAGCCGCATCGCCCGCGGGTCGATGCGCAGGCCGCCGAGCGCGCCGGTCGGCAGCACCTCGGCCGTCACCTGACCATGGGCCGCCTCGCCGCGGCCGCGGATGTCCGTGAGGCGCTCCTGCAATTCCCGCAGTGGCCGCGTATCGGCCTGGAACTGGGCGAGCAGGCGGTGCATCTCCTCGTCCAGGAAACCGTCGTCCGGCGTTTTCATCGGGTCTCCGGAATGAACGTGCCGTCCGACTCCGAATACTCGGGCGGGTCGGACACTTTCGGCAGGGAAGCGATGCTGGCCCAGTTCGCGATGTCGTAACCGGTCTTCATGCCGGCCAGTCGTTCGGCGACCGCGGGATAGACGTCGCGTAGCGCTGCGACGTACGACTCGGATTTCTTCAACGCCGTGGAATAGCCCTGCCTGAACGTGTTCGCCGTCTCGTCCGTGCCGGCGAAATCGCCTAACGCGGCGATGGCGTCGAGAATCCAGCGGACGTCCTTGGCCAGGTCATCGTGCTCGGTGACGAACCCGCCGGCCGCCTTGGTGAAGGTGCTTCCGCGAACGTCGATGCCAGGATCTGTCACAGGCGCCCCTCACATTGTCCACATAGCCTACATGGATAGTGTACTTTGCGGGGAGCCGGTTCAGTACAGCTTCGTGGTGGTGCGCTGGACGACGGCGGGGGCCAGGCGGACGCGCTTGACCGTGACCCGGTGGCCGCGCGTGTCGGTGATCCGCACGGCGAAGGGGCCCCTGCCCATGCCGGACTCGGCGATCCAGTAGTTGTAGTCGGCTCGGGCCAGCTTGCGCCACGCGCCGCCGGCCTTCACCTCGACCGAGGTGAGCGGGTTGCCGTGGTCGTCGGCCAGCAGGGCCAGCCACCACTGCGACGACCCCTCCTTGACGCGGAACGAGAGCGGCCTGCCGACGCGCGGGTTCCTGACCGGGCGGTAGGTGACGCCGGCCATGCCCTTGCCCGGGTCCGCGACGCGGGCGAACGCCGCGCGGCTCAGGTCGAGGTGCCCCTTCGGGCATTCCTTGCACTGGTCGACGACCTTGACCCGGACGGAGCCGTTCGGTCCTGTGACGTCGATGTAGCCGCCGCAGGCCGCCGCGGCCGCGTACTCGCCCGGGGAGAGCGCGACGTAGAGGTTGCCGGTGGGAGGCGACGGATAGGAGCAGTTGCCGCCGCCGGATTTGAGCTCGTAGAAAGTCGCCCTTCCCCTGATGGCTCCGGTCTCTTCGCTCCGGCCGGATCGAGCCGAGGCGTGGGCGGGGAGGAGCGAGGTGACGGCGAGCGCCGCCGCGAAAACGGAAAGGGAGCGTCGCATCCGGGATTTCCTCTCGTACGGGATGGACGCGACGGTAGCGAAAGCCGCGCAACCCGGTACGGCAAGCACCGGAGTGTCCGTAGCGGTCGTGGAATGATCTCTCGCGGCCGGCTGCGCGTGACGTGCGGAATCTCGTGCAAATTTCGGTGGCGGCGCGTCACCCTCGCGAAAGGATAAGCGCGTCCGCAACAGGACTCCCTTCTGATGTGTCTGGGCATCGCTGTGGCCAGTGGGGTGCTCTTCGTCGCGGTCGTCCGGGTGACGCGGAAGTTGCGAGCCGGGTGAAAGTTTCACCGGTGCGGTGCCGTCCGCGCTGATGGGCGGACCGAATCGGCCTGGGCGGTTGAGTTGGCGCCGTTCTGCTGCCTACGGTGCTTACATCCGCACCCGGTGGTCCGGTCAAGGAGTCCGTCATGCGCGCCCGTATCGTTCCGGCCCTGATTTTGGCCCTGATCGCTCTCCTCGTCAGCGCTCCAGAGGCCCGCGCCCAGGTGGTGGGCGGGTTCGACTTCGCCAGAGCCGAGGTGTCCGTCACGGGCCTGCAGGTCCCCTGGAGTCTGGCCTTCCTGCCGGACGGCAGCGCGCTGGTCTCCGAGCGGAACACGGGCCGGATTCTCCAGGTACGACCGGGGCAGACGGCCGTCCCGGTCGCCACGGTCAGCGGGGTCAGCGCGTCGGGTGAGAGCGGGCTGCTCGGCATCGCGGTGTCGCCGACGTACGCGCAGGACGGCTGGGTGTACGCGTACTTCACCAGCACCAGCGGCGACAACCGGCTGATCAGGCTGCAGCTCAGCGCGCCGCAGACGCAGCCGGTGCTCTTCTCCGGCGTTCCGAGCGCCACGATCCACGACGGCGGCCGGCTCGCCTTCGGGCCGGACGGCATGCTCTATCTGGGGACCGGCGACGCGAGCAACACCGCCAACGCCCAAAACCTCAACACCCCCGCGGGAAAGATCCTGCGCATGACGCCCACCGGCGGGATCCCGTCGGGCAACCCGTTCTCCGGCTCCCGCGTCTGGAGCTACGGCCACCGCAACGTGCAGGGGCTGGCCTGGGACGCCCAAGGCCGGATGTACGCCAGCGAGTTCGGCCAGAACACCTGGGACGAGATCAACCAGATCGTCGCCGGCGGCAACTACGGCTGGCCCACGTGCGAGGGCAACTGCGGCAACACCTCCTTCCGCAGCCCGATCGTCACCTGGACGACCGCCGAGGCGTCGCCGAGCGGGCTGGCGTACGCCAACAACACGCTCTTCGCCGCGGCCCTGCGCGGACAGCGGCTCTGGGCCGTGCCCCTCACCGGCAGCGGCACTGCCGGCACGCCGGTGGCCGAGCTCCAGTCCGCGTACGGACGGCTGCGCGCGGTCGCGGTCGGCCCTGACGGCTGGCTCTGGGTGACGACCAGCAACCGGGACGGCCGCGGCACCCCCGTGGCCCAGGACGACCGCGTCATCCGGATCCCACCGGCCACGACCGGCACCGACACCAGCCCGCCCACCGCTCCGGGCAACCCGACCGCGTCGGGGACGACCGCCACCGGCACCACGCTGGCGTGGGCCGCCTCGACCGACAACGTCGGAGTGAGCGGCTATGACGTCCTGCGCGCACCGGGTGCGACCGGCGGCACGTTCACGCAGGCAGGCACGTCGGCGACCACCTCGTTCACCGACACCGGGCTCACCGCGAGCACCGCCTACCGCTACCAGGTACGCGCCCGCGACGCGGCCGGCAACCTCTCCCCCGTGTCCGGCACGGTGGCGGTCACCACCACCTCGGGCGGGACCACCGGCGGCTGCACGGCGACGGCGACCACACAGACCCAGTGGGGCGGCGGCTACGTGATCCAGCCCGTCACGGTGGCCAACACCGGCACGTCCGCCGTCAACGGCTGGACGGTCACGTTCACGCTGCCCAGCGGCCACAGCGTCACCGGGTCCTGGAACGCCACGCTGACCAGCGGCGGCCAGACCGTCACGGCCAAGAGCCTCGGGCACAACGGCGCGCTGGCGCCCGGCCAGAGCGTCACGTTCGGCTTCCAGGCCGCCCGCCCGTCCGGCAACACCCAAGTACCTTCCGGGTACGTCTGCGCGAGTCCCTGACCCGGCGAGCGAGCCGCCCGGTGCTGTCTTCTCCTGAGCACCGGCCAAATCCTTCTCCTGAGGACCGGCCAAGTCCTTCTCCTGAGCACCGGCCGAGGCCGGGAATCAGCAGGTACGGGGTGCCCTCGGCCTAGACCCCGCTTTTGAGGGCAGAGAGGCTGTCGACCCCGTAAGCGAGCAGAGCCGGGCGCTCCCCACGAGCAACCGTGAGAACCACTACCGGTGCCTGGCAGGAAAGGCGGATCGCCCCAAGATCTGCTGCTTCCTCGCTCGATGCCGCGGTGCCGACGCACCCATGCGGCTTCCGGTCCGCCGCGCCCCGCGGCCATCACCCTCCTGGGCTCCCGGCCCGGACTCGGTCATGCGCGGGCGCAGCGCTGCCCTGTCCCCGAGCCCCGGAGCACGATGACTTCCCCCACCAGCGACCATGTGCAGATCGTCCCCGTCGTTCACCCGTTCGGCCTGCGCGTCAGCGGCGACATCGACCGCAGCACCCGGCATCTGCTGGAGCGCGCCCTGCTCTGGGCCGTGAGCGTCGGCGACGACGACATCCACCTCGACCTGACCCAGCTCACCTTCATCGACGCGGCCGGTCTGCGCCTGATCGCAAGCACCGCCGCCACGCTGCCCCAGCCGCGCAAGGTGATCCTGGCCGCGGCGCCGCCCGTGGTGCGCGACCTGCTCGGCCTGCTGGGCTGGCAGTTGAGCCCTGGGCTGCGGCTGTACGTGCCGAAGAACGGCTCGGGCCCGCACGGCGACGAGAACGTCAGGGACTTCAGGCCGATCACTCCATCCGATCCCGCAACCTGATCCTCGCGTTCGCCGTTTGAGGATCTTCGCCGGGGATAGCACCGTTTCGGCCCTATCCCCTCAGACGCCCGGCAGGCGAGACGATCATGCAGGCGGAATTCGAGCTGCGCTGTCCCATCAGCGCCGATCTCGGTTTCATCCGAGACTTGATACGCATGTACGGCCATCACAGCGGCCTGCGCGACCCCCGGCTGGACAACCTGGTGCTGGCCGTCAACGAGGCCGTCACCAACGTGCTCGACCACGCCGGCAAGGGCGGCCTGATCACCGCGCGCACCACCAGCGAGGCGGTCACGGTAGAAGTGCTCGACACGGCGGGCCGGCTCACCGACGACCACCTGACCGCGGCCCGCACACTCGACCAGACCGCCACGCACGGCTACGGGCTCTGGGTGATCCAGCACCTGTGCGACGCGGTCCACCTCGAACAGACCGACCTCGGGTCCCGGCTGAGCCTGAAGATGCGGCTGCGCCCCGCGCTCCGGGGCCGGCTGGGCACGCCGTTCAGGCTCGCGGCACTGCTGTCACACCTGTGACATGGAGCGGGGGTACCGGACCTGATGCGAAAGGTCTATGGTGCGCGCATGGGCGCCTCCTGGCAGCACGAGTCCTCGTCCCGTCCGGCGAGGTGCACCACCGCATCCCTGGATCTGACGCACCAATACCTGCCCGGCATGAGCGTGATCGCGATCGGCGGTGAGATCGACCGCACGACCAGCCCTCAGCTGGCCGACTACGTCCAGCGCGTCCGCCGGCCCGGCGACCATGTGGTCTTCGATCTGACCGAGCTGGGGTTCATGGACAGCTCGGGCCTCCACGTGCTGCTGGTCAGCGCCCAGCAGGCCGCCGCCGACGGCGTGCGCGTCCACCTCGCCGCCGCCCAGGGCGCGCCCGCCCGGCTGCTGCAGATCACCAACGTGGGCGCGCACCTGCCCGTGTACGTCACGGTGGAACAGGCCATCACCGCCGTGCTCACCGCCACCAGAACGCACTAGCCGCGCCCGCGGGCCTTGCCTGCGTGCTTCTGCCAGCCGTGGCCGGCCGTCGCCTTCTTCGCCTTCTTGACCTTTTTCGCCTTCTTGACCGGGCCTCCCGGCAGCGGCTCCCGATCGATGCCGGTCGCGGGCGGGTTGCGCGGGCGGTCGCCGGGGATCCGTTGGTGGATGACCGGGTCGGCCAGCATGACGCCGACGGGCTCGGCCGCCAGGTACGGGGCGGGATCGACGCGCCGGGCGGGCTCGCTGGTCGGCCAGGAGGTGGTGGCGAGCACGCTGGCGATCAAGGCGGTCAGCGCGGCGGCCTGCCGCCATCGCGAGGGCAGGACGATCGAGGAACCCGCCTGCACCGGGGTGCGGCCGGCGGCGCCGTACGGCACCGGTCGCGGGCGCGCCACAGCTCCCAGACCAGCGGCCGCGTCCGTCACCTCAGCGGTCCCCGAACCGGCGTCCATCACCTCAACGGTCCCTGGACCGGCGTCCATCACCTCAGCGGTCCCCGAACCGGCGTCCATCACCTCAGCGGCTTCCGGAACGGCGTCCGCCGGCTCCCGTTCGGCCAGTGCGGCCACCCGGGTCAGTTGCCGGTGCGCCTCCTCGCCGTCCGTACGGCGGGCGGGGTCCTTTTCCAGCAGCCCCGCGATGACCGGGGCGAGCGGGCCGGCGTGCAGGAACGGGTCGGGGCAGGCGGTGAGCACCGCGGAGAGGGTCGCCAGCTCACTGCTGTGCGCGAAAGGAGCCCGCCCTTCGACGGCCGCGTACAAGGTGGCGCCCAGCGACCAGAGGTCGGCCCGCGCGGTGGCGGGGCCGCCCCGGGCCCGTTCTGGGGCGATGTAGGCGGGTGTGCCGACCACCGTGCCCGCCTGAGTGAGATGGGACTGATCGTCCAGGGTGGTGGCCAGCCCGAAGTCGGTCAGGACGGCATGCTGCCGGAGCCCGCCGGTCAGCAGGATGTTGCCCGGCTTGACGTCGCGGTGCACGATGCCGTCGGCGTGCGCGGCGCGCAGCGCGTCCAGCACCTGCAGCCCGATGCGCGCGGCGGCGGGCACGGGCAGCGGCCCGTCCTCGGCGATCACCTCGGCCAGGCTGCGGGCGGGCACGAGCTGCAGCACGATCCACGGGCGCTCGTCGGCCACCACCACGTCGTAGACGGCGGCGATGTGCGGGTGGCTCAGCCGGGCGGCCAGCCGCGCCTCGCGCATCGTACGGCCGAGCAGCACCTCGCGCTCGCGCCACGGCCGATGGCCGAGGGTGACCTCCTTCACGGCGACCTGGCGGTCCAGCAGCTCGTCATGAGCCCGCCAGACCCGCCCCATGCCGCCTTGGCCGATCTCGGCCAGCAGCCGGTAGCGTCCAGCCAGTAACCATCCCGCGGAGTGCGAAACCGACATGCACGCAGGCCTACCCGATCAAGCCGGGCGCATGCAACACTGAGCGTGGCCGCATGCTATCGAACTCCTTTTCGACTACACTTCGTAGGCATGTCATCCCCCCTGGCACTCAGCCTGGAGTCCGCGCGGCGGCTGGCCGTGCGCTGCCAGCACCTGGCCGGTCGCCGTCCTGGCAACGACCTCGACGGGCTGCGGCAGGTGCTGCGGACGCTCCGCTGCCTGCAGCTCGACCCGGTCAACGTGATCGCCAGGAGCCACCTGCTGGTGCTGTGGAGCAGGATCGGCGACTTCGATCAGGCCGACCTCGACGTGCTGCTGTGGCAGGAGCGGTGGCTGTTCGAATACTGGGCGCACGCCGCGTCGATCGTGCTGGCGGAGGACTATCCGATCCACCACGTCATGATGCGCGCCTATCCGGGGAGCAAGTCCGGTGACGGGCAGCGGGTCCGCCGCTGGCTGGAGGCGAACGACCTGCTGCGGCAGCACGTGCTCGACCGGTTACGTGAGCAGGGGCCGCTGCCGGCCGGCGGGTTCGACGACCTGTCGGTGGTGGCGTGGGCGTCGAGCGGGTGGACCAACGGCCGCAACGTCGAGCGGATGCTCGACTTCCTGTGGTCCCAGGGGCACATCACGGTGGCCGGGCGCGAGGGGCGCAAGCGCCACTGGGATCTGACCGAGCGGCGGCTGCGCGAGGCGGCGGAGCCGACGCCGCTGACCCAGGAGGAGGCGGTCACGCAGGCCACCGAGCACGCGCTGCGCGCGCTCGGCGTGGCCCGCGCGGCCGACATCGAGCGCCACTTCGTCCGCGACCGCTATCCCGGCCTCGCCGAGGTGCTGGTCAAGCTGGAGCGGGCGGGCCGCGTGCGGCCGGTCGAGGTCGAGGGCGGCACCGAGCGCTGGTACGCGCACCGCGACGTGCTCGGCCTGCTCGACTCCGGCTGGGAGCCGCGCACGACGCTGCTGTCGCCGTTCGACAACCTCATCTGCGACCGGGCGCGGACCGAGCGCCTGTGGGGCTTCGCGTTCCGCACGGAGATGTACATCCCCAAGGACAAGCGCCAGTACGGCCACTACATCCTGCCCATCCTGCACGGCGACCGGCTGGCCGGCCGGCTCGTGCCACGCCTGGATCGGCGCCGGGGCCTGCTGGAGATCGAGGGGCTGTTCCCCGAGCCGGACACGGTCCCGGACCGGGAGACCACACAGGCCGTCGGCCGGGCGGTCGCCGAGCTGGCCGCGTTCGCCGGCGCCCGCGAGATCTCCTACGGCGACAAGGTGGCGGCGGCCTGGCGCACCACGTGACGAGCACCCAAGGGCCACCGTGACGACCGCCCGGCAACCGCCGTAACAAGCGCGCGACAGTGCCCGGCGAGCGCCCGGCGGGATCGGCGACGTCACCTCGGGGAGAGCAGGCGCGACCGCCCGCCGGGAGGATGCTGCGCAAATGGATGCAGAACGAGGACGACTACGGCAGTCGGCCGCTGCAGACGCGCCATGGCGCAGGTGGGGCCCCTACCTGAGCGAACGGCAATGGGGCACGGTCCGCGAGGACTACAGCTACGACGGCGACGCCTGGAACTACTTCCCGCACGACCACGCCCGCTCGCGCGCCTACCGCTGGGGCGAGGACGGGCTCGGCGGCGTCAGCGACGACAAGCAGCGCCTGTGCCTGTCGATGGCCCTGTGGAACGGCAGGGACCCGATACTGAAGGAGCGGCCGTTCGGGCTGACCAACGGCGAGGGCAACCACGGCGAGGACGTCAAGGACTACTACTTCTACCTCGACAACACGCCGACCCACTCCTACATGCGTTACCTGTACAAATACCCCCAGGCCCCGTTCCCCTACGAGAACCTGATCGCCACCAGCAGGGCCCGCGACCGGCACGCCTTCGAGTACGAGCTGCTCGACACCGGCGTCTTCGACGACGACCGCTACTTCGACGTCTTCTTCGAGTACGCCAAGGCCGCCCCCGACGACCTGCTCGTGCTCGTCACCGTGGCCAACAGGGGCCCGGAGGACGCCACGGTGCACGTCCTGCCGACCCTGTGGTTCCGCAACACCTGGTCGTGGGGCCAGGGCACGGCCAAGCCGTCGATGCGGGCGACCGCCCCCGGCGTGATCCAGGCCGACCATCAGGACCTCGGCACGTACCGGCTGCACTGCGCGGCCGACGTGCCGCTGCTGTTCACCGAGAACGAGACGGACAACGAGCGGGTGTTCCACACCCCGAACCCCGCCCCGTACGTCAAGGACGGCATCGGCCGCCACGTCGTCGACGGGGACGACCGCGCGATCAACCCGGCGCGCACCGGCACCAAGGCCGCCGCCCAGTACGTGCTGCGGGTGCCGGCCGGCGGGGAGGCGACCGTGCGGGTCCGGCTTACCGCCGCGGACGTCCAGGACCCGCTGGGATCGGCCTTCGACGAGGTGATGGCGCGGCGGCGGGCCGAGGCGGACGGCTTCTACGACGAGCTCGCCGCCGAGGGCGCGAGCCAGGACGACGCCCGCGTGCTCCGCCAGGCCCTGTCCGGCCTGCTGTGGGGCAAGCAGTACTACTACTTCGACGTCGAGACCTGGCTGGCCGAGCACGGCTCGGACCCGTGGACGCCGAAGAAGGGCCGCAACCAGTCGTGGTTCGACATGAACGCCGACGACGTGCTGGTCATGCCGGACAAGTGGGAATATCCCTGGTTCGCCGCCTGGGACCTGGCCTTCCACGCGGTCGCGCTCGCCATGGTCGACGTCGATCTGGCCAAGCACCAGGTCGAGGTGCTGCTGTGCGACCGGCACCTGCACGCCAACGGGCAGATTCCCGCGTACGAGTGGGAGTTCAGCGACGTCAACCCGCCCGTCCACGCGTGGGCCGCCCGCTTCATCAACAGCATGGACCGCCGGCTCACCGGCCACAGCGACCTGGACTTCCTGGAGCGGGTGTTCCAGAAGCTGCTGGTGAACTTCACCTGGTGGGTCAACCGCAAGGACCCCGACGGCCGCAACGTCTTCCAGGGCGGCTTCCTCGGGCTGGACAACATCGGCGTGTTCGACCGCAGCGCCCCGCTGCCCACCGGCGGCACGCTCGACCAGGCCGACGGGACGGCGTGGATGGCGTTCTACACGCAGACCATGCTGCAGATGGCGGCCGAGCTGTCGGACCGGGCGCCCGCGTACGAGGATCTGGCCGTCAAGTTCGCCGAGCACTTCCTGCGCATCTCCGCCTCGATCGACCGGACCGGCGAGGTCAAGGACGAGATGTGGGACGAGGCCGACGGGTTCTTCTACGACGTGCTGCGCCTGCCGAACGGCGACGCCACCCGCCTCAGGGTCCGCTCGATGGTCGGGCTGCTGCCGCTGTGCGCGTCCAGCGTGTTCGTGCCGCGCGCGGCGGAGGAGGACGCGCGGCTGTTCAACAAGATCAGGGCGTTCGCGCGGCGGCATCCCGCGGTGACCCAGGGCATGTCGGCGGCCGACCGGCCCGGGGTGGCGAACCGCCGGCTGCTGTCCCTGCTGGACCAGGGCAAGCTCAGGCGGGTGCTGGCCCGGATGCTCGACGAGTCGGAGTTCCTGAGCCCGTACGGGATCAGGTCGCTGTCGAAGCACCACGCCGAGCATCCGTACGCGTTCTGGGTGGACGGGCGCGAATATCGCGTGGCGTACCTGCCGGCCGAGTCCGACAGCGGGATGTTCGGCGGCAACTCCAACTGGCGCGGACCGGTCTGGTTCCCGATCAACGCGCTCATCATCCGGGCGCTGCTGCACCTGTACGCCTACTACGGCGACGACTTCACCGTCGAGTGCCCCACGGGATCGGGCAACCAGCTGACCCTGTACGAGGTCAGCAGGGAGATCTCCGAGCGGCTCGTCCGCGTCTTCCAGCGCGGCGCGGACGGGCGGCGGCCGGTGTACGGCGGGCAGCGCAAGTTCCAGGAGGATCCGCACTGGCGGGACCTCGTGTCGTTCTACGAGTACTTCCACGGCGACAACGGCGCGGGCCTCGGGGCCTCCCACCAGACCGGGTGGACCGCCACCGTCGCCGCCCTCATGATCATGAACGGGCGGCTGTCCGCCACCGACTTCCTGACCGGCGGCCGATCCGAGGAGGGGCTCGGCTGAGACACCCGGGCTCGCGATCCGCCGGACCGCGGGCCCCGGGGCTTTTATCTTTGAGGACTTCTGTGCTTACTTGAGCGTTCATGACTCGGTTAATGTGGACCGGTGTGATCACGAGGTGTCCCCTCCCCGTTCGTGGCTAGCCACGCCGCTCATCGGCGCGATCATCGCATCGACGACCGCCGTCCTCATCACCGCCGGACCGGCCGCCGCCGATCCCGCCCGGTCCATCCCCGGCAAGGTCTCCGATCCCGTCAGTCATGTCGATCCGCTGATCGGCTCCGCCAACGGCGGCAACACCTATCCCGGCGCGGTCCTGCCGTTCGGGATGATCTCGTGGAGCCCGACCAACACGGCGGGCGACCAGACCAACGCCGCCGGCGCCAACGGCTACTCCTACGCCACACCCCGGGTGCGCGGCTTCGCGCTCACGCACGTCAACGGCGCGGGCTGCCATCCAGGGGCGGCGGGCGACATCCCGATCATGCCGTGGGCCGGCGAGGTGACCTCCTCGCCGACGGCGGACACGAAGGACGCCGTCTACGCCGGCGGCTTCAGCCACGACAACGAGAGCGCGAAGCCCGGCCGGTACACCGTCACGCTGGACTCCGGCGTCAAGGCCGACCTCTCGGTCACCACGCGCGCGGGCGTCGGCGAGTTCGCCTTCCCGAAGGGCGCCACGGCCAACCTGCTGTTCCGGGTGTCCAACTCGCTCAACGGCAGCGAGGACGCCGAGATCACCATCGACCCCGCCACGCGTACGGTCACCGGCTCGGTGCTGACCGGCGCGTTCTGCGGGCGCCGCGCCAACGGCGGCGTCAACAACCGGAAGACCTACTACCGGCTGCACTTCGCCGCGTCGTTCGACCGCGCCTTCTCCGGCACCGGCACGTGGGTCGACGGCGACCTGCGTCCCGGCACGACGACGGCGAGCGGCGGCGAGGGCTACGCGACCGGGGCGGACCGCGCGGGCCGCGGCTCCGGCGGATACGTCAGCTTCGACACCGCCTCCGACGCCGACGTGCGGATGAAGGTGGGCATCTCCTACACGAGCCTGGACGCCGCCAGGCAGAACCTCGCCCGCGAGGTCACCAAACGGGACGACGTCGGCTCGGTGGCGGCCAAGGCGACCAGGGCCTGGGCGGAACGACTGCGCTCGATCGAGGTGGCCGGCGGCTCCGCGGACCAGCTCACCCCGTTCTACACGGCCCTCTACCACTCCTACCTCCAGCCGAACGTCACCAGCGACGTCGCCGGCACCTACCTCGGCAGCGACCAGAAGGTGCACCGGCTCGCCAGGGGCCAGCGGGCCCAGTACGGCAACTTCTCCGGCTGGGACCAGTATCGGGCGCACACCCAGCTCCTCGCCCTGCTCGAACCGGAGGTAGCGGGCGACTTCGCGCAATCCCTGTACAACCTGGCCGGGCAGAACGGCGGCGTGTGGGACCGCTGGGTCCACGTGAACGGGCCCACGCACGTGATGACCGGCGACCCGTCGGCCCCCACGCTGGCCGGCTTCCACGCGCTCGGCGTGCGCAACTTCGACGTGCGCGGCGCGTTCGACTCCCTGGTGACGCAGGCGACCGTGCCGCACCCGTCGGGCCTGTCCGACGCGGGCTGCCCGGGGCAGTGCGAGGGTCAGCGGCCGAACCTGGCCGAGTACCTGCGGCTGCACTACGCGCCCCAGGACACCTGCCACTGCTGGGGCGGCGCGGCGGAGACGCTGGAGGACGCGGCGGCCGACTTCGCGCTCGCGGACTGGGCGAAGCGGCTCGGCCGCACGGCCGAGCACGACACGCTGATGCCGCGGGCCGGTTGGTGGCGCAACACCTTCAACCCGTCGGCCGGCCAGGAGGGCGGTTACCAGCAGGCGCGCAAGGCCGACGGGAGCTGGCTGTGGCCGTTCTCCACGACCTCTGACGCGGGCTTCGCCCAGGGCACCAGCGCGACCTACACCTGGATGGTCCAGCACGACGTGTCCGGCCTCGCCGCCGCCATGGGCGGCAAGGAGCAGGCCGCCAAGCGGCTCGATGCGTTCTTCCACCGCGCCGACGGCTCGTGGGCGACCGGCGGCGACGGCTTCCGCTACGACCCCACGAACGAGCCGGGCATCCACGTCCCGTGGCTCTACAACGCGCTGGGTCAGCCGTGGAAGACGCAGCAGACCGTGCGCGCGATGGCGTCCCTGGTCTACAAGACCGGGCCGGGCGGCCTGCCGGGCAACGACGACCTCGGCACCATGTCCGCCTGGTACGTCTTCGCCGCGCTCGGCATGTACCCCCAGACGCCGAGCCGCGCCGAGATGCTGCTGTCCAGCCCGATGTTCCAGAAGGCGTGGATCAAGCGCGGCAACGGCAGGACCATCACGGTGACCGCCCCGCGGGCGGCCCCCGACGCGATCTACGTGCAGGACGTGCGGGTGAACGGCAAGGCGTACTCCCGGTCCTGGCTCCCCGAGTCGCTGCTCAACAGGGGCGGCGACGTGGTGGTCAACGTGGGCGCCACGGCGAACACCTCCTGGGGCACGGCGACCGGCGACCTGCCGGTGGACCACGTCCCCGCGGCGGACGCCCCGGTGCCGAACCTGCCCGCCGCCTGCGTGCCGACCGGCTCCGCGTGCGCCCAGAACCTCCAGTACGACGTGGACGGCGTGGCCACCGGCGACGCCAAGTCCCAGGGCAACCTGGACGGCAAGGGCTGGAGCTTCCCCGCCGAGCAGCTCCCCGCCCCCGGCACGCAGTCCACGCCCGGCTACCTGATCCCCGAGACGAAGGGCACCACGGGGAACTTCCACAGCCTCCGCGGCCAGCGCACCTACCTGACCCCGGGCCGCTACCAGGCTCTCGACCTGCTCGTCACCGCCGTCAACGGCGACCAGCAGACCGAGCTCACCATCGCCTACGCCGACGGCACGACGTCCGCCGCGCCCTTGAAGGTCACCGACTGGGCGAGCACGGCGCCGCGCTTCGGCGAGGAGGCGGCCGTCACGGCCGGCACCCGCTACAACGTCAACGGCACCGCCGACGGCCGCAAGGTGACCATCTGGCGCGTACGCGTCCCCGCCGACCCGGCCCGCGAGGCGATCTCGTTCACCAGCTCCGCGGTCCCCAACGTGAAGATCTTCGCCCTGAGCGGCCAACCGGCCGCATAGCGGCGGCCCAAGGTCACGCAGCGGCGGCCCGGGCCACGACGGCCCGGGCCACAGCGGCCCAGGTCACGACGGCCCAAGTCACGACGGCCGGGTCACGTAACGGCGGCCCGGGTCGCCGAGCTCAGCCCGTCGCTCGCGCCACGAGCTCGCGGATGAGCCCGGCGACCTCCTCCGGGGTGAAGTCCATGGCGTTCTCCCCGACCGTGATCTCGAAGCTCGACCGGCGCGGGTCGGGCGCCGAGCGCACGCGCCCGTAGAGCTGCACCCCGTGCTCAGCCAGCATCGCGGCCCCCGCGGCGGCGACCGCCCGCCGCCCGGCGGGCAGGTGCACGTGGAACAGGGGCGTCTGCGGCGGGTCGGGCCAGGCGAAGGCCACACCGTCCTCGTTGACGGCCGCCGCGATCGCGACGGCGTGCTCGCGGAACGACTCCATGCGCGGCAGCAGCGTGTCGAGACCGGCGAGCGCCGCGAGGGCCTGCGGCCAGGACTCGGCGTGCCCGCCGAGCCGGTTCAGCCATACGCCCGCCTCGGCGATCGTGTCCGCGTCGGCCAGCAGGACGGCCCCGGAGACGCCCTGGAGCGCCTTGTAGAGCGAGACGTACACGGAGTCGAACAACCCGGCGATCTCGGCGTGAGGCCGCCGGTAGTACGTCTGGGCCTCCCACAGCCGGGCTCCGTCCAGGTGCGCGGCCGCTCCGCGCTGCCGCGCGACGGCGACCTGCGCGCGCAGGTCGTCCCACTCGGGCAGCAGGCCGCCGAGGTCGCGCTGCGGCAGCTCCCACACGACGGCGGCCGGCGGCTCCGCAACCGCTTCGAGGTCGGCCCCGGTCATCAGCTCGTTGCGGTCGCCCGCCCGGTGCAGGCGCAGGCCGTGCACCACGCTGTAGCCCTGCTCCTCCCACACGTCCAGGTGGGTCTGCGGGTGCGCGGCGAAGGCGGTACGGCCCCTGCGGGAGGCGTGCACGCGCAGCGCGACCTGCTGCGCCATCGTCCCCGTCGGGAAGAACAGCGCCGCCTCCTTGCCCAGCAGCTCAGCCAGCCGCGCCTCGACCGCCGCCTGCGGGGCCTCCGGCAGGGTGTCGTCGTCGACGAGCTCCAGCATGCGGCGCAGCATGGCGGCCGGCCTGCGGCCGATCGGGGCGTGCAGGAACAGCGACCGCCTGATCCGCGGTGTCGAAGGGTCCATGGCGCAGAAAATACCGCGCGACGTCACGCCCGCTGAAGCAGCGTCACCCGCCAGAGGCCGCGCGCCTGGGCAGCCCGGCCGCTCAGAGGCGAGCACCTGAGCGGGCTCGGCGACTCAGAGGCCGAGCACCTGGGCGGGCTCCGCGATGAGCTGCTGGATGATCAGCCCGGCCGCGCCCAGCACGGCCGCGTCCGCGCCGATCCCCGACACCGTGAGGGCCGGCGGCGTGCCGCGCATCTGCCCCAGCCGGGCCCCCAGCCCCTCGGCGACCGGCCCTTCGAGCCACGGGTAGAGGGGCGCGTAGATCCCGCCGAGCACGATCCTGCCGGGGTCGAGCAGGTGGACGGCCGAGGTGAGCGCCACGCCGAGCGCGTGACCGGCCCGCTCGCACGCCTCCAGGGCCCGCCGGTCGCCCGACTCCAGCCGGCCCACCAGGTCCGCGACCGAGGCCAAGGGTCCGAGCAGGGCGTCCTGGCCGGCGTACACCTCCAGGCAGCCGCGCCCGCCGCACCTGCACGCGGGCCCGTCCGGCACGACGACGACGTGCCCCAGCTCGCCCGCCAGCCCGAACGTGCCCTTGAACACCGTCCCACCGACCACGAGCCCGGCGCCGATGCCGATCTCGCCGGAGACGTACAGGAAGTCCGTCTCGCGCGAGCCGAACCACAGCTCGCCGAGCGCCGCCAGGTTCGCCTCGTTGTCGATGGCGAACGGCAGGTCGATCAGGTCCGCCACCCGTACGTCCCGCCAGCCGAGGTGCGGCGCGCTCCGCAGCACGCCGTCCTCGACCGTGCCGGGGACGGCGAGCGCCGCGCCGATGACCCGCAGCCCGGCCGACTCGGCCTCCGCCGTCGTCTCCTTCACCAGGTCGCGCAGCTCCTGGAGGATGTCGGCCGGGTTGGAGTTGCGGTTGTCGGCCGGCCGCGTCCGCCGCAGCCGCACGGTACGGGTCAGATCGACCACGCACGCGGCCAGGTAGTCGATGTTGATCTCCAGCCCCAGGGTGGCCAGCCGGTGCCCGCTCAGGCTCACCGCCACGCCGGGCCGCCCGCGCTCGCCCGCCCGCACGGTGCCGCTCTCGGTCACCACCCCCGCCTCCAGGAGATCCGAGACCAGGCTGGATACGGTCGTCTTGGTGAGCCCGGTCAGCTCGGCGAGCGCGGCCCTGGTGTGCGGTCCTGATCGGTGGATGGTCCCCAGCACTACGGCCAAGTTACGGGCGCGCATGGAATCATGCCGCACCCCTCTTGACGACGGCATGCCCACCTCCTCAGGATTATGTACAGATTATGGACTAAAAATAGAGGGAGCACACAATGCCCGATTTCACGCCCACCCCCGCCGACCGCTTCACCTTCGGGCTGTGGACGGTCGGCTGGCAAGCCCGCGACCCGTTCGGCGATGCCTCCAGGCCGGCGCTCGACCCGGTGGAGAGCGTGCACCGGCTGGCCGAGCTGGGCGCGCACGGCGTCACCTTCCACGACGACGACCTGCTCGCCGTCGAGCCCGACCGGGACAAGGCCGTCGCCGCGTTCAAGAAGGCGCTGGACGAGACCGGCATGAAGGTGCCGATGGCCACCACGAACCTGTTCACGCACCCCGTCTTCAAGGACGGCGCGTTCACCAGCAACGACCGCGACGTACGCCGCTACGCCCTGCGCAAGGTGATCCGCAACATCGACCTGGCCGCCTCGCTGGGCGCCACGACCTACGTCTGCTGGGGCGGGCGCGAGGGCTCGGAGTCGGACGCGGCCAAGGACGTCAGGGCCGCCATGGAGCGCTACAAGGAAGGCCTCGACCTGCTCTGCTCGTACGTCCGCGAGCGCGGCTACGACATGCGCTTCGCCCTTGAGCCCAAGCCGAACGAGCCCCGCGGCGACATCCTCCTGCCGACCATCGGCCACGCCCTGGCGCTGATCAACGAGCTGGAGCACCCCGAGATGGTGGGCCTCAACCCCGAGGTCGGCCACGAGCAGATGGCCGGCCTGAACTTCGTGCACGGCATCGCCCAGGCCCTCTGGCACGGCAAGCTCTTCCACATCGACCTCAACGGCCAGCACGGCCCCAAGTACGACCAGGACCTGATCTTCGGCCACGGCGACCTCAAGAGCGCGTTCTTCCTGGTGGACCTGCTGGAGAACGGCGGCTACGAGGGCCCGCGCCACTTCGACTACAAGCCGCTGCGCACCGAGGACCCCGAGGACGTGTGGGTCTCGGCCGCCGCGAACATGCGCACGTACCTGATCCTCAAGGAGAAGTCGCGCGCCTACCGCGCCGACCCGGAGGTCCAGGAGGCCCTGCGCGCCTCGCGCGTGGACGAGCTCGCCCAGCCCACGCTCGCCGCCGGTGAGACCTGGGCCGACCTGGCCAAGGACGAATTCGACCCCGAGGTGGCGGCCGCCCGCGGCTTCCACTTCACCCGGCTCAACCAGCTCGCGCTCGAACACCTCATGGGGGTACGCGGATGAGCAAACCCATCAGTGTCCAGCTCTACACCGTCAGAGACGCGTTAGCGGCCGATCGGGACGGCGTGCTGCGGCGGATCGCGGAGATCGGCTACCGGTCCGTCGAGCCCTACGACCCCACCACCGACCCCAAGGGGTTCCGCCAGGTCGCCGACGACCTGGGGCTGAGCGTGTCGAGCACGCACGCGTACGCGCTGCTCAGCGAGGAGCCCGCGAAGGTCTTCGACGCGATCGCCACGGTCGGCACCGACCTGGTGATCATCCCCGGCGGGATCGCGGAGGCGGAGTTCACCACCCGCGACGGCCTCTCGCGCACGGCCGACCTGCTGAACGGCCTGGCCGAGCAGGCCGCGGGGCACGGGATGCGGATCGGCTACCACAACCACTGGTGGGAGATCGAGCCCAGGATCGACGGCAGGCACGCCATCGAGGTGCTGGCGGACCTGCTCGCGCCCGAGGTGTTCCTGGAGATCGACACGTACTGGGCGGCGGTGGGCGGCGCGGACGTGCCCGCCCTGCTCGGCCGCCTCGGACAGCGCACGCTGGCGCTGCACGTCAAGGACGGCCCTGTGGTCAAGGGCGAGCCGCACACCGCGGTGGGCCAGGGCGTCATGCCCGTACCGGACATCCTCGCCGCCGCGCCGGACGCGTGGCGCATCGTGGAGCTGGACGAGTGCGCGACCGACGTCTTCGCCGCCCTCGCGGACAGCCACGCCTACCTCACCTCATCGGCGGAATTGGAGAGCTCTTGAGCAACGGCCCCGTCGGCGTCGCCCTGGTCGGCGCCGGAGTGATCAGCGGCCAGTACCTACGCAACCTCAACGACTTCCCCGACGTGCGCGTGCTCGGCGTCGCGGACATCGACGCCGGGCGCGCCGCCGAGGTGGCGCGCGAGCACGACGTGCCCGTGTCGGGAACCCTCGCCACCGTGCTCGCGGTGCCCGAGGTCGAGATCGTGGTCAACCTCACCGTCCCGTCCGCGCACGCGGCCGTCGCGCTGGAGAGCCTGCGCGCGGGCAAGCACGTGTACGGCGAGAAGCCGCTCGCGATGAACACCGACGAGGCGGCGAAGGTCATGGCCGAGGCCGCCGGTCTGGGGTTGCGCGTCGGCGGCGCCCCCGACACCTTCCTGGGCGCCGGGCTGCAGTCCACGCTGCACGCCCTGCGCTCGGGGCTCATCGGCGAGCCGGTCGCGGTCACCGCGGCCACGCAGAGCCTCGGCCCCGAGTCCTGGCACCCCAACCCGGAGTTCTTCTACCAGCCGGGCGCGGGCCCGCTCTTCGACCTGGGCCCCTACTACCTGACCGCCCTGGTGTCCCTGCTCGGCCCCGTCAGCCAGGTGGCGGCCGACACCCGCAAGGCCCGCGGCCGTCGCCTGGTCGGCTCGGGGCCCAAGGAGGGCACCTCGTTCCCCGTGGACGTCCCGACCCACGTCAACGCCCTGCTGGACTTCCCGGGCAGCGCGACGGCGTCGGCCACGTTCAGCTTCGACTCGGCCGTCAACCGGCGGCTGATCGAGATCATCGGCACGGAGGGCGCCCTGTCCCTGCCCGATCCCAACACCTTCGAGGGCCCGCTGCTGGCCCGCGGCCTGCGGGACACGGACTGGCGTGAGCTGCCGGTGACGGGCACGACGGCCGGGCGCGGGATCGGCGTGCTGGACCTGGCCAGGTCGCTCCGGGCGGACGCGCCGCACCGCGCGTCCGGCGAGCTGGCCTTCCACGTGCTGGAGCTGATGGCCGCCATCGCGGAGTCGGGCGAGCGCTCGGAGTTCAGGAGCATCACCTCGGGCACGGCCGTGCCGGAGGCGCTGCCGGCGGGCTGGGACCCGTACGCCGCGACCCTTTCCTGATCGACAGCCGGGCGACGGGCGTCGCCCGGCTTCGATTACATAAAGTGACAACATCCTTACACAAAGGAGTCTTCCCAAGTCGGCCGGGCACCATCACCTTAGGTAATCACTCGGTCACGAAACCCAAGGTGGTATTCGATGCGTGTCCTCATCCAGCTCCGCCCCGCCGCCGACGTCGTCGCCTCGGTGATCGATCCGGACGTCCGGACCACGGTCGCCGACATCATCGGCGAGCTGCGGGGAGTCCTGCTCGACGACGCGTTCGAGCCCGTGCCCGTCCCACGTCCTGTCACGGCCCACGGCGATCCGCTGTCGCTGCACCAGCGGGTCGGGTTCTCGCTGACCCCGGAGGACGCCTCCGTGCTGGTGCGCGGCGAGATCTCCGACGCCGAGTTCTCGACCAGGGCTTCGCTGCTGCCCGCGTCCGTACGCGAGGTCGTCGGCGTGTACGTCGACCCGGTCATCGAGCCGAACGCGACCTGCGGCGGCGACGGGCCCGTGGGCGACTGGCAGGAGGTCAGGCGGCTCCTGCACGCCTCCGACCTGTGGGCGCAGGGGCACGACGGCAGCGGTGTGGCCCTCGCGGTCGTGGACAGCGGCATCAACGCCGCGCACGTCGAGGCGCGCATCGGCCACGCCGTCAGCATCGACGCGAAGCGGAGCTGGAGCCCGGCGGGCGTCGACCGCACCCCCGGCAAGTACGCCGTCGACCACGGCACCATGTGCGCCTTCGACGCGCTGCTCGCCGCCCCGAAGGCGACCCTGCTGGACATCCCCGTCCTGCTGAGCCGCAGCAGCGGGATGAGCGGCCTCCTCTCCGACGCGATCGCCGCCTACTCCCACCTGGCCAACGTGCTGAAGGCCATGCCCGCCGAGTCCAAGTCCCTGGTGGTCACCAACAGCTGGGGCCTGTTCTCGCCCCAGGGCGACTTCCCGCCCGGCCATCCCAGCAACTACTCCGACAACCCCGCGCACCCGTTCAACGTGATCGTCGGCAGCCTGGAGGACGCGGGGGCCGACATCCTGTTCGCGGCGGGCAACTGCGGCCGCGAATGCCCGGACAAGAGGTGCGGCTTCCCCGACCGCCCGATCAACGGCGCCAACTCCCACCCCTCCGTCTCCTCCGTCGGCGGCGTGGACACCCGTGGCGAGCGCGTGGGCTACTCCTCCCAGGGCCCCGGCCGGCTGTCCGAGCGCAAGCCCGACTTCTGCGCGTACACGCACTTCGCCGGCTCCGAGGCCGTCGGCGCCGCCGACACCGGCACCTCCGCCGCCTGCCCCGTGGCGGCCGGCGTGGTCGCGGCCGTCCGCTCTCGCAGGTCCGCCACGCAGCTCTCCCCCGCGCAGCTGCGCACGCTGATCAACCGCACCGCCGACGACCGCAGCACGGTGGGCTTCGACTACGACTACGGGTACGGCATCATCGACCCGGTCGCCGTCCTGGCCGCGCTCGGCCGGCAGAGCGGGACGCGAGCGGCCTGATCCATGCTCCTCGTCCAGGTGCGCCTGCCGCAGGAGGCGACTCTCGCCGACGCGCTGCACCTGCTGGGCGTGTCCCCGGAGGAGGCCGACACGGGCTACGGGCTCGTGAGCGTCGCCCCGGGGCTGCACGTCCTGCGGGTCACCGAGAAGTCGGCGGAAAGACTCGATCGCCGTCTTTGCCACGTCTTCTCCGACCCGCCCATCGAACCCACCACCTGACCAGGGAGGATCCGGAACGCGTTGGCTTGAGCCGCGCCGAGCCGCAAGAATGGCGCGATGGCTGAAAGTGGCGAGACCGACTGGGTCTCCAGGTTCGCTGACGAGGTGATCTCCCAAGCGGAGAGACGCGCTCCCGGCGAACCGATCGTCTGCGCCTCCGGTCTGAGCCCGTCGGGCCCCATCCATCTGGGCAACCTGCGCGAGGTCATGACCCCCCACCTGGTGGCCGACGAGATCCGGCGACGCGGCATCGAGTGCGTGCACCTGTTGTCGTGGGACGACTACGACCGCTTCCGCAGAGTGCCCGCCGGCATCGATCCGTCCTGGGCCGAGCACATCGGCAAACCGCTGACCTCGGTGCCCGCGCCGCCCGGCAGCCCGCACGCCAACTGGGCCGAGCACTTCAAGGCCCCGATGACCGAGGCGCTGGCGGAGCTGGGCGTCGAATACCGGGGCATCAGCCAGACCGCCCAATACACCTCGGGCGCCTACCGCGAGCAGATCCTGCTGGCCGTACGCGAGCGTGCCGCGATCGACGCGGTGCTGTCGCGCTACCGGTCCAAGCAGGTGGAGGACTACTTCCCCTACAAGCCCTACTGCGATCTGTGCGAACGCGACCTGACGACGGTCACCGCGTACGACGACGAGACCACGGAGCTGGCCTACACCTGCGAGTGCGGCTTCGGCGAGACCGTCCGCCTGGCCGGGCACGACCACGGCAAGCTGGTGTGGAAGGTCGACTGGCCGATGCGCTGGGCCTACGAGGGCGTGATCTTCGAGCCGTCCGGGGTCGATCACCATTCGCCCGGCTCGGCCTGGATCGTGGGCGGCCAGATCGTCGGCGACGTGTTCGGCGGCGAGCAGCCGATCGGCCCGATGTACGCCTTCGTCGGCATCACCGGCATGGCCAAGATGAGCAGCTCCAAGGGCGACGTGCCGACCCCGGCCGACGCGCTGGAGATCATGGAGGCGCCGGTGCTGCGCTGGCTGTACGCCCGCCGCAAGCCCGCCCAGTCCTTCAAGATCGCCTTCGACCAGGAGATCCAGCGGCTCTACGACGAGTGGGACGCCCTCGCCCGCAAGATCACCGCGGGCCAGGGCCAGCCGGCCGAGCTGGCCGCGTACGAACGGGCCGTGGGCACCGCCGCGGGCCCGCTGCCCGCCACCCCGCACCCCGTCCCCTACCGGACGCTGGCCTCCGTCGTGGACATCACGACCGGGCACGCCGAGCAGACGCTGCGCATCCTGGGCGACCTCGACGCGATCGGCTCGCTCGACGAGGCCCGCCCGCGCCTGGACAGGGCGCAACGCTGGGTGGACGACCACCTGTCCGCCGACCAGCGCACGCGCGTGCGTGAGTCGCCGGACGAGGAGCTGCTCGACTCGCTCGGCCCTGGGGAGCGGGAGTCGCTGCGGCTGCTGGCCGACGGGCTCGACGACTGGACCATCGACGCCCTCACCACCCTGGTGTACGGCGTGCCGAAGATCCAGGCGGGGCTCGACCCCGATGCCAAGGCCACGCCCGAGCTGAAGGCGGCGCAGCGCTCGTTCTTCGCCCTCCTCTACCGGCTGCTCGTCGGCCGCGACACCGGGCCCAGGCTGCCCACGCTGCTCATGGCCGTGGGCGCGGACCGGGTGCGAAAGCTCGTCGGCGTGTGAAGGGCGTCGTCCTGATCACCGGCGTCTCGGCCGCGGGCAAGTCCACCGTGGCCCAGGCGCTGGCCGAGCGGCTGCCGCGGTCCGCCCACGTCCGGGGCGACGCGTTCCGGCGCATGGTGGTCAACGGCGGCGCCCCCATGACCCCTGAGATGACCGGCGAGGCGGTGCGCCAGCTCCATCTGCGGTACCGCCTCGCGGCACAAGCAGCTGACTTGTATTTCAATGAGGGATTTACGGCAATAGTTCAAGACGTCATCCTTGGCGAGGATTTGGAACGGTTCACGAAGTTGGTCCGCAGTCGTCCCTTGCACGTGATCGTTCTGGCGCCAGCCCCGTCCGCCGTGGCCGAGCGCGAGCGGCGGCGGGCCAAGACCGGCTACGGCGGCGCCTGGACGATTGCCCAGCTAGATGGGGTGTTGCGGGCCGAGACACCCCGCCTCGGCCTGTGGCTGGACAGCTCGCGGCAGAGCCCGGGAGAGACCGTGGACGAGATCATCTCCAGGGCCGGAGAAGCCGTCATCAGCGGAGATCACCCACTTAAGTGATCTATGCAAGGCAGTGTCAAGTGCGCTGCATGTGCCCGGGCGCACCTTGTACACATGAACAAGCAGCCCTTCGCCCCCAGCGTCAGTGTCATCGTTCCCGCGATGAACGAGGCCGAGAACCTTCCCCACGTCTTCGCGACACTGCCCGAGTGGATCGACGAGGTGATCCTGGTCGACGGCAACTCGACCGACGACACCATCGCCGTCGCGCGCAAGCTGCGCCCCGACCTCCGGGTCGTCGTGCAGAGCCGGCGGGGCAAGGGCAACGCCCTCATTGAGGGCTTCCAGGCCGCCCAGGGCGACATCATCGTCATGATCGACGCCGATGGGTCCACCGACGGCCGGGAGATCCGCTCTTTCGTCACCACGCTCCTCAACGGCGCCGATTTCGCCAAGGGCTCCCGGTATGCCCCTGGTGGCGGTTCGGACGACCTCAGCCCGATCCGCTCGCTCGGCAACAAGGTCCTCACGGGACTGACCAACTTCCTCTACGGCACCAGCTACACCGATCTTTGCTATGGCTACAACGCCTTCTGGGCCCGCCACCTCGACGCCATGCAGCTCGACTGCGACGGCTTCGAGATCGAGACCCTGATGAACGTCCGGGCCGCCCAGGCCGGTCTGGTCATCCACGAGGTGCCCAGCCACGAGCGCTCCAGGATCCACGGCGAGAGCAACCTGCACGCCGTGCGCGACGGCTGGCGCGTGCTCAAGACGATCATGCGGGAGCGGACGCGCGGCACCGCCATGACCGCGCACACCCAAGTGGCGCTTGCGAAGTGAATGGTGACATTCTCTGACAATGCGCTACATAGTGATCGGAGCAGGAGCAGTCGGGGGAACCATCGGTGCCCGCCTGTACCAAGGCGGGCACGACGTCGTCCTCATCGCGCGAGGCGCCCACTACGAGGCGCTGCGGCGTGACGGTCTGCGCCTGATCACCCCAGAATCCGCCGAGACCCTCGACATCCCCGCCGCCGACGGCCCCGTGCCCACGCGCGATGACGACGTGCTCATCCTGGCCACCAAGTCCCAGGACACGATCTCCGCGCTGGCTCCCTGGCCCTCCGACCTGCCCGTGGTGTGCGCCCAGAACGGCGTGGACAACGAGCGCATGGTCCTGCGGCGGTTCGAGCGTGTCTACGGCATGTGCGTGTGGCTGCCCGCCCAGCACCTGGAGCCCGGCGTCGTGGCCGCGCACGGTTATCCGAACTCCGGCATGCTGCACGTCGGCCGCTATCCACAGGGTGTGGACGACCTCGCCGAGCAGATCGTCGGCGACCTCGGCAAGCACGGCCTCGTGGCGCGTACCTCGCCCGACGTGATGCGCTGGAAGTACGGCAAGCTGATCGGCAACCTCGCGAACGCCGTGGACGCCCTCACCGGCCCCGTGCCCGGCGTCGCGGCCGTGATCGACCGGGTCAAGGCCGAGGCCGAGACCGTGCTCGACCGGGCCGGCATCCCCTACTCCACCAACGAGGACGAGATCGAGGCCCGCGGCCACCAGGTGGACGTCCGCCCGATCGAGGGCATCACGCGCGGCGGCGGATCGTCGTGGCAGAGCCTGGCCAGGAGCAGCGGCTCGATCGAGGCCGACTACCTCAACGGCGAGATCGTCCTGCTCGGACGGCAGCACGGCGTGCCCACTCCGGTCAACGAGGTGCTGCGGCGCGAGGCCAACAGGTTCGCCCGCGAGAAGCTGCCGCCGCACTCGATGCCGCTGGAGACGATGCTCGCGCTCATCGACGAGCGTTCCGCAGCCTGATCCCACTGAACTCCAGGGTGCTCGCCGTCACCTCGTTCCAGAACGGCCACAGGTTGGCCAGCACCCTGAGCTGGATCCCCGCCTCCTCGTGCAGCTCGAACAGGTCGCCGACCGGCTCGGGCGGGCCCAGCGGCAGCACGGGGGCCGTGGAGACCACCGCGTGCGGCGGGTCGCCGATGGGCTCGAAGCCGTCGGCGGGCAGCCGGTAGGCGAACAGGCGCACGTCCATGAGCGCCTTCAGCCAGCTGTACTCGATGGCGTGGACCCGGTCGCCGCAGCCGGAGCCGATGATCCGGGTCTTGTCCTCCTCGGTGGACCGCGGCCCCATCCACGCCATCGCCCGCGGGCAGGCCCGCGGGAACCAGTAGTCGGGGCAGCGCTCGTGACCGACCGCCCACACGTAGGGCTCGCGCATGATCGTCGTCTTCGCCACGTGCGGCACGAACCGCTCGATCGTGGGGTCCTCCGAGAAGTGCAGCACCTCGCCCGGCTCTGGTCTCATGAACGCAATCATGGCGCATACCCCTTCGCCGAAAGGGCAGTGGAACGTGGCTCTGACGACAAGGGGTGAGTTGGATGATCTTTCTAGGGTTGCTCCTGGTCTTGCTCGCCGGTGGCGCCGTGGCCTTGGTTCTGGCCGAGGACACCGCCAGGTACATCCTGTTCGGTTACACCTTCGAGCTCAATCACGTGGAGATGTTCCTGGCTGGAGCCGCCGCCATGGCGGCCCTGCTGGTGGGTCTCTGGCTGATGGGCTCTGGGTCGCGCAGGAGCGCCAGGCGTCGCCGCAGGCTGCGCAGTGCCAAGGCCGAGGCCTCCAACCGGGTGGCCCGGCTGGAGGATGAGAAGCGCGATCTGGAACGGAAGCTGGAGAACGACCACGAGCCAGGCGACCGCCTGGTCTCCCGTGGCTCCGAGGACACCCGTCCGTAGATCAGACGGTGGATCAGGTCGCCTCGGCGTTCTGGCGGGAGGGCAGCAGGTTGCCCTCCCGCCAGAGGGCGAATCCCGTGATCACCGCGCCCAGCCCTTCCCAGAGCCCGACGCCGAAGAACTTGGCGGGCGCCGCTCCGGTCACCACCAGCGTGGTGAAGACGACGAACGTGACGAGCCGGAACGGGACGGTCCACCGAAAGAACGGCGTGTAGTTAGCAGATGCGGCGAAGACGTAATAAACGCCCATATTTACCGCGGCCATCGACGAAGCCGCCATGTAGACCAGCGTGTAGTCGCCGGCGGGACGTGCATCGAGCACCTCGAAACCCAGCATGACCAGCAGGGTCTCCGGCGAGATCAGCCCGAGCAGGCCGAGCGCGAAGGCCAGGAAACCGAAGACCGCGATGGTCCAGCCGGAGAAAGAACGCGGAAGACGCACAGAAATCCTTTCAAAGGGGGGTGTACTCTGCGAGGCGATCTCATCATGCACCCGGAGGTCGCATGCCCCCCACGCGTGGCCGTCCCATCGCGCTCAAACTCCTCATCCTCCTGCTGGTCCCCTTGCTGTCCCTCGTCGGGCTGTGGGCGTTCGCGGCAGGTCTGACCGGCGGTGACGGCCTGCGCCTGCTGGCCATCAACGACCTGGCCACCAACCTGGCCACCCCGTCGGAGCAGGTGAACATCGAGCTCCAGAACGAGCGGCTGGTCTCCGTGGAGTTCCTGGTCAGCGCCAAGGGCGCCGACAAGCTGGCCGAGCAGCGCGGCGAGACCGACCGGGCGCTCACCGCCTTCCGCACCCTCTCCAAGAACGCGCGCGACCTCTCACCCGAGATGACCACGCAGCTCACGGCCCTGAACGGCAAGCTCGACCAGCTCGTGGACGTCCGCCGCGAAGTGGACGGCACCACCGTCGCGCCGCTCGACGTCATCGACGGCTACAGCCAGATCGTGGACGCCTCCTTCCGCATGTACGACGCCATGGTGCTGGTGCCCGACATGGCCCTCTACCAGCAGGCCAGAGCCGTGACCATGCTCGGCGAGGCCAAGGACGTGCTGTCCAGGGAACGTGCGGTGATCGCGATCGTGCTGGCCAGGGGCAGGGTGGAGCCCAGGGAACGGGAGGCCTTCACGGGGATGGTCGCCACCAGGCGGCTGCTCTACTCCCAGGCGCTCTCGCACCTGGACGGCGACCTGCGGGGACCGTACGGGAAGATGTCCGCCTCGCCGGTCTACAAGGAGTTCCTGAAGGCCGAGGACGGCATCAGGGGGCAGGCGGCCACCACCGGCCTGCCGGCCACGGCGGCGACGTGGCCCATCGACGCCCAGAACCTGTGGGCGGCCGTGGAGCGCAACCAGGCCGCGGCCGTACTGGGCATCACCGATCGGGTCATCCCGGCGGCCATCAGCATGCTGATCAAGATCGGCGTGGCGGGCGGTGTGGGCCTGATCGCCGTCATCGCCTCCATCATGCTCTCGCTCCGCTTCCGCAAGCGCCTCGTGCGCGAGCTGGCCGGGCTGCGCGACGCCGCCACGGAGCTGGCGGAGGTCCGGCTGACCGGGCTGGTCAAGCGCCTGCGGACGAACGTGGCCGCCCCCACGGCGGAGGAGTCCGCGCCGGTGGTGGTCAAGACGCACACCTCCGAGGTGGACGACATCGTCAGGGCGTTCAACGACGTGCAGTCCACGGCCGTCGAGGCCGCCGTGAGCCAGGCCAGGCTGCGGCACGGCGTCAGCCAGGTCTTCGTGAACCTGGCCAGGCGCAACCAGACGCTGCTGCACCGGCAGCTGCTCCAGCTCGACAGCATGGAGCGGGCCACGGAGGAGCCCGAGGCGCTGGCGGACCTGTTCAAGCTCGACCACCTCACCACCCGCATGCGCAGGCACGCCGAGAGCCTCATCATCCTGTCCGACCAGACCCCTGGGCGCGGCTGGCGCAACCCGGTGCCGATACTCGACGTGATGCGCGCGGCCGTCGCCGAGGTGGAGGAGTACGAGCGGGTCGAGGTGCTGCAGCCGCCGCCCGTCTCGCTGCACGGCGCCACGGTCACCGACGTGGCCCACCTGCTGGCCGAGCTGGTCGAGAACGCCACGCTGTTCTCGCCGCCGCAGACCAGGGTGGACGTGCGCAGCTCCATGACGACGCACGGCCTCATGGTCGAGATCGAGGACCGCGGGCTCGGCCTGCCGCGCGTCGAGCTCGACGAGCTCAACGAGCGGCTGTCGAAGATGCCGGAGTTCGACCTGGCGCAGAGCGACCGGCTCGGGCTCTTCGTCGTCGGCAGGCTCGCGGCCAGGCACGACATCAAGGTCACCCTCGCGCCCTCGCCGTACGGCGGCCTGACCGCGATGGTGGCCCTGCCCGCCTCACTCCTGGCCGACCTGCCCGCGATGAGCGGGCGATAGCCGCCCGCTCACCCGCGATCTACGGCAGGACCTGCAGCAGCGCCAGCTTGCGTGCCTTGGCGGGCTCGGCGACCCGCTGGACCTCCTTGCCCGCGCCGTCGAGCACGACCAGCGTGTTGTGCTGCGCGCCGCCGACCCGGACGACCAGCCGGCCGTCGGCCAGGTAGAACGCGCCCAGCAGCTTGCCCTTGACCGCGAGGCTCTGCCGCCGGCCCGTCACCATGTCCACGACGACCGGCTTGAACCAGGCCGGCCAGCTCCCGTCGCCCAGCGCGTCGGCGTTCTCGGGGAACGCCACGACCGCCTTGCGGCCGTCGGGCGACAGGCTCTGCAGGTGGGTGACGTGCTTGACGCCCTTGGCCATGACGGACTTGCCGGTGGTGACGTCGAGCCGGTAGAGGCCGTCGGCCTCGCCGGTGTAGCCGGCGACATAGCGGCCGTTCGCCGACCAGGCCAGGTGACAGACGCCCCTGGAGGCGCCCAGCTTGCGCGGGGCGCCGCTGCCGTCGGCCTTGACCGACATGATCGTGCCCCCGGCCGTGTACGCCACCCTGGCCGAGTCAGGCGACCAGACCGGGGTCAGGCACGGCGTGCCGCCCTGGAGCCCGGACACGATGGTCGTGACCTTGCCGTCCTGCTTGATCTGGAGCCTGCCGCCCGTCGTCACCCAGGCGGCCTTCTTGCCGTCGGGTGCGGCGGAGAACTGCGGCATGGCGCCGGTTTTGGCGAGCGTGCTCCACTCGCCGGCGGCGTACCGGCTGAGCTGGTTGCCCGTGCTCGCATAGACGGCGGCGCCCGACAGCTCAGGCGCGGCCGAAGCCGACGCCGCCGAGGGGGCCACCAGAACGGCGCCGAGTACGGCACCGGCCACAACGCGAATCTTCATGGACACACATGGTGCCGGAAACCTGTCAAAGGCGTAGGAACGGCTCGCTGAAGTGAGCGGTGGCGAGGATCGCCCGCTCGGCTCTGAGCCCGGCGAGCACGTCGGCGCGAGTGCGCGCGGCCGCCTCCTGGTCGTCGTCGTAGAGGTAGCGGATGCTCGGATCCGCCAGCTGCACCGGGTGCAGCACGAGGTCGCCGGTCATGGCGACCTCGCCGGCCCTGGCGATCTGGTGCCCGGGGGTGTGGCCGGGCGCGGAGTGCACGTGGACTCCCGGCGCGACCTCGGCGTCGCCGTCGACGACGTGCAACTGGCCCTTGATCTTGGCGACGACCTGGTCGAGCATGGCGCCCCTGGCTGCGTCCAGCTCGTCGCGCTGAAGCACGTAGCGGGCGTTCTCGAAGGCCGGGCCGTCGTCCGTGACCGCGCCCGAGGCGTGGTCGCTGTGCAGGTGGGTCAGGATGACCGTGCCGATCTCGGCGGGCGCGACGCCTGCCGCGGCCAGCTCACCGGCCAGCGTGCCGGGGACCGGCGCCCAGCTGGACGCCGGGGAGTCGTGGCCGCCGATGCCGGTGTCGACCAGGGTCAGCCGGCCTGCCGCGTCGCGCAGGAGATAGCAGTGGAAGTGCAGGACCCACGGCTCGTCCTGGAGACCGGAGCCGGGAAACATCTCGGTGAGCGGGCGGCGGATCGCCGCTCCCATCGGGCCCACGGCGTCGCAGAGCGGTGTCACCTCGACGCCGGACACGGTTATCGGTTGATGCGGCACCGCATCAGGGTACGGGGGCCGCCGGGATCAGGCGGCGACGGGCTCACGCGGGACGTACTCGTTCTCGAGGTCGGCGGCGTAGACGGCGCGGCAGCAGTGCGCGCACCTGTACATGATCGGGCCTTCGTCGAGTTCGCTGTGGCACCGCGGGCAGTTGACGGTCTTCATGGTGCTGCTCCCCCAAGGAGTTTTCTGTTGGTCCTATGGAACCCCCACCGAGTTGCAGGGATCCTGCATGTCACTTGACACGATGACGCTGCATGGACGAGGGTTCTGTGTCCTGCGATACACCGGCGGCGGTAATTTTCCTCGCCGGACGGTGCTGAGAAGACCATTGTCGCGCGTTATGTGCGCGCTCGTTGGAGAAGACACGAGAACAGCCCGGGAATAGCCCAAGAGGGCTAGGCGTTGGCTAGGTCAGAGCGTGTGGTATCTTGCCACCAAGCGTTGAGCGCAAAAGCTCCGCTGCTCTTCATGTGTCGCCTCGCCCCGAGTTGAGGGCCCGGCTTCCTTCATTACCCGCCAGCCCATGCTGGGCTCTGGCGTACTCCCCCAAGGGGTTCATCATGTCTGTGCAAACCATTCCTGAACAGCGTACGGGCGTGCCGATCCGGCAGGTGACCGGGCTTTTGGACGATCGCGACAAATCCGCGTTCCTCCGGGTCGAACACCTTCCGAGCTCGGCCGACGTACGCCTGCCGCCCGATCGGGTCCGGCAGTACGGCCTGCGAGCCGGCGACCAGATCGTCGCGTCCTTCGCGGGCACCAAGCTCCTCGGCGTCGAGTCGGTCAACGGCACCACGCAGTGGCGCAACCGCCCCCACTTCGCCGACCTCATCCCCGTCCACCCGACCGAGCGGCTCAACATCGAGACCGAGTCGCTCAGCACCCGCGTCATCGACCTGTTCGCGCCCATCGGCAAGGGTCAGCGCGGCCTCATCGTCGCGCCGCCCAAGGCCGGCAAGACCATGGTCCTCCAGGCGCTGGCCGCCGGGATCACCCGTAACCACCCCGAGGTCCACCTCATGGTCCTCCTGGTGGGCGAGCGGCCGGAGGAGGTCACCGACATCCGTGCCTCGATCGACGGTGAGATCTTCTCCTCCACCTTCGACTACCCCGACCGTGACCACGCCGCCATCGCGGAGCTGGCCATCGAGCGCGCCAAGCGGCTCGTGGAGGCCGGACGCGACGTGGTGCTGCTGCTCGACTCCCTGACCCGGCTGGGACGGGCCTACAACAACCTGCAGCCCAGCGGCGGGCGCGTCCTGAGCGGCGGCATCGACGCCCGCGCCCTGTACGCCCCCAAGCGCTTCTTCGGCGCCGCGCGCAACGTGGAGGGCGGCGGCTCGCTCACCATCCTCGCCACCGCGCTCGTGGACACGGGCTCGCGGATGGACAACAACCTCTACGAGGAGTTCAAGGGCACCGGCAACATGGAGCTGCACCTGACCAGGGAGCTGGCCGAGCGGCGGCTGTTCCCGGCCGTGGACCTGGAGGCCTCCGGGACGCGGCGCGAGGAGATCCTGCTGCACCCCGACGAGCGCCAGGTGATCTGGCGGCTGCGGCGGATGCTCACCTCGCTCGACAAGCAGCAGGGGCTCGAAGTCCTCATCGGCAAGCTCCGCTCCACCTCCTCCAACGCCGCGTTCCTCCTTGAGGCCGGCGCCTGACATGCGGCCCCCGCCCAGGAGAATGGGCGCATGCTGGCTGACATCGTCGACTTCCTGATCTGCCCCGTCTGCCGCGCCGGCGTGCGGCTCGGCGACTCCGCGCTGCGATGCGCGCAGGGGCACGCGTTCGACGTCGCCAAGCAGGGATACGTCAGCCTGCTGGTCGGCTCCAGGCCGCCCGGCACCGCCGACAGCGCGGCGATGGTGGCCGCGCGGGCCGATTTCCTCGACGCCGGGCATTACGCCCCGCTGAGCGCCGCCGTGGCCGAGACCGTGGCGGAAGCCGTCTCGAAGAGCGGGCGAGCGCGGGCCGGTACGCAGAACGTTCCAAGAGAACATGAGTCCTCCACCGAAACGAATGACGGCGGGGAGCAGAGGGCGTACCGTGGGGCTGGAGTGGAGATCGGCTACGGCATGGGGCCAGGAGGCCCCGCGTACGAGCCGGAGTTCGTCGAGGATCGTCGCGCGGAGGGCAGGGCCGCGCCGGTGATCGTCGACGCAGGCGCGGGCACCGGGCACTATCTGGTGGCCGCGCTCAACGCGGTCAACGATGGCGTCGGGATGGCTTTCGATGTGTCCAAGCACGCTGTACGCAGGGCCGCGCGGGCGCATCCGAGGATGGGGGCGTTCGTGGCGGACGTTTGGCGGCCGCTCCCGATCCGGGACGAAGCGGCCGATGCGGTGATCGACGTGTTCGCGCCCAGAAACGGGCCGGAGTTCAGCAGGATCCTGCGGCCCGGCGGGGTCGTGGTCGTCGTCACACCTGCCAGGACGCACCTGAGCCCGCTGGTCGAGGAGCTCGGGCTGCTCTCCGTGGACGAGGAGAAAGAGCGCAGGGTCGCGCGCAGCCTGGAGGGCTTCGCGGAGACCGGGCGGCGCTCGATCGAGTTCGAGATGGAGCTGGGGCATGAGGACATCGCGCAGGTCGTCGGGATGGGTCCGAGTGCGTGGCATACCGAGGCTGCGGAGCTGGATGAGCGAATCGCGGGATATGTCTTGCGGAATGTCGCGAATGGCCGACAAAAAGTAGTTACCCGGGCGGCATTTCACCTGTCTACCTTCGAGCCGGCACGCTGATCAAGGCCTGTTTCTTGACGGGCATGTGTGACCGGTGTTACTGATGGGGCATTTAGTCCGAAATTCCCCCACATTCTCCAAGTATTTCCCCGACGCAGGCGCAATACTGGACGGCATCCCACGCCCGGAGGCGCGGGACTTCAAAGGGAGGGGGCGCGCCGGATGAAGGCGGAGGAACGCTGGCAGGCCAGGTTCCGGGCGTCGCGCATGACGCTGCCGTCCTGGGCGCGCCAGGCCCCGAACCGCTCCATCTACCGCTCCAACGCCACCGGCACGTGGGAGGTCTACGCCTGGGACCGGCTGACGGGCGCCACTCGCCAGGTCACCGACCGGCCCAAGGGCACCGCGTACGCCGCGATCGACCCCATCGGCCAGTGGATCTACTGGTTCGCCGACACCGCGGGAGACGAGTTCGGCGGGTGGATGCGCCAGCCGTTCACCGGCGGGCCCGACGAGCCCGTGGCCCCCGACCTGCCGCCCGGCCAGCCCGGCGGCATCGCGCTGTCCACGACGGGCGTCGCGGCGATCAGCCTGGCCAGCGGCGGCTTCTTCCGCATCCATCTGGTGCAGAACGGCAAGCCGGCCCGTCTGCTGTACGAGAACACCGAGGCCTCCTGGGTCGCCGACATGTCGCTCGACGGCTCCCTGATCGCCATCAACCACGGCGAGTACGGCGACTTCCGCCACCCGGCGCTGCGCGTCGTCCGCCAGAACGGCGAGACGGTCGGCGAGCTGTACGACGGCCCCACCAAGGGCGTGGTCGGCCTGCGCTTCGCCCCGGTCGTGGGCGACCGCCGCCTGCTCGCCCTGCACGAGCGCCGCCAGCGCCACGAGCCCCTGGTCTGGGACCCGGTGACCGGCGAGCAGCGCGAGATCTGGCTGCGGGACCCGGGCGACCTGGCGGCCGAATGGTACGACGACGGCCGCGGCCTGCTCATCCTGCGCGACGACCGCGCCCGCAGCTACCTGCACCGCTACGACCTCGCGGGCGGCGGCCTGACCCTCATCGACACCCCGCACGGCGTGATCGACGAGGCGGCTCCCCGGCCCGGCGGCCACGTCGAATACTCCTGGTCGAGCGCCTCCAGGCCGACGGTCATCCGGTCGAGCAACGGCCAGGTCGTGGTCAACCCCAGCGGCCCGGCCGCGCCGCCGAGCGTGCCGGTCGAGGACGTCGACGTCGAGGGTCCGGGCGGCCGCATCCACGCGCTGGTCTCCAAGCCCGAGGTCGGCGTCGCGCCGTTCCCCGCGGTCTTCCTGCTGCACGGCGGCCCGACGGCGCACGACCGCGACTCCTTCTCGCCCGAGGTCGCCGCCTGGGTGGACGCGGGCTTCGCCGTCGTACGCGTGAACTACCGCGGCTCCACCGGCTACGGCTCGGCCTGGCGCGACGCGCTGCACGGCGACGTCGGCCACATCGAGCTGGCCGACGTGGCGGCCGTCCGCCAGTGGGTGGTCGACCGGGGCATCGCCGACCCCGGCAAGATGGTGCTGGCGGGCTCGGCCTGGGGCGGCTATCTCACGCTGCTCGGCCTCGGCACCCAGGCGGACCTGTGGACGGCCGGCATCGCGGCGGTGCCCATCGCCTGCCACCAGACCTCCTACGAGGACGAGGCGGAGAGCCTGCGAGCCTACCACCGCGCGCTGCTGGGCGGCTCACCCGACGAGCAGCCCGAGCGGTACGCGGCCAGCTCCCCGATCACCTACGTGGACCAGGTGAAGAGCCCGCTGCTGATCCTGGCCGGCGAGAACGACACACGCTGCCCGCTGCGCCAGATCGAGAAGTACGTGGCCATGCTCGCCGAGAACGGGCGCGAGCACGAGGTCTACACCTACGACGCCATCCGCGGCTCCCTGGTGGTCTCCGAGCGGATCGCGCAGATCGCCCTGCAGCTCGAATTCGCCAGGAAGCACGTCGTCACCCACTGGCAGGACGCCGAGTGACGGCGCGCGCCCGCAGCGACGGCTGACGGGCGCGCAGGGGCGTATCACGACGGGCGGCTAGCGGGCGCGTAGCACCACGATCGCCAGGTCGTCGGCGCTGGGCTCGGAGGCGAACTCGGCGGCGCCCCTGCGGATGCGCTCAGCCACCGCCCTGGCCGACAGTCCCGCGCACTCGGCCAGCAGCTTGGCCAGGCCGCCCTCGTCGTCCAGCAGCCGCCCGCCCGACCGCCGCTCGGTCACCCCGTCGGTGACGGCCAGCAGCACGTCGCCGTGGTCCAGGTGGATGGTGTCGGCCTCGAACAGGACCTCGTGGAACACGCCGAGCAGCGACTGAGGCGTGGTTACCGCCTCCACCCTGCCGCTCGGCTTGAGCCGCAGGGCCTCGGGATGTCCCGCCGACACCAGGCGCACCTCCAGCCCGCTCGCCACGGGGGTGATGTCGCCGTGCAGCAGCGTGAGGAACCTGGCCCGTTCGCCTTCCTCCAGGATCGCCTGGTTGAGCCGTCCGAGCACGGCCGCGACGCCGTAGCCCTCGCGGGCCAGCAGCCGCAGCGTGTGGCGCGCGAGGCCGGTCACGGCGGCGGCCTCGGGGCCGGTGCCGCAGACGTCGCCGATCGCGAACCGCCACGAGTCGTCGCCCGCCTTGAACAGGTCGTAGAAGTCGCCGCCGACCTCGTTGGCCTCGCCGGCTGGCTCGTAGATGACGCCGTAGTCGAGGCCGGGGACCTCGGGCTCGTTGGGCGGCAGCAGGCTGCGCTGGAGCGCGCGGTTGGCGGCGGCCTGCTGGGCGTAGAGCCGGGCGTTGTCCGTGGCCAGCGCGGCGCGCCTGCCGATGTCCTCGGCGAACTGGATGACCTCGTCGGGAAAGCGGTCGGGCCGGCCCAGGCACATCATGCCCAGGTTGCGGCCGCGGGCGGTCAGCGGGACCGCGAGCACCTGCGCGTCGGGCAGGTGGATCGCCGAGGTGACCCGGGTGTCGGCCGCGGCGACGTCCATGTCGGCGAGTTGCTCGCGCAGGCCGTCGATCCTGGCCTCGTCGGCGTGCCACAGGTAGACCAGCCGCAGCGGGCCGGCGGCGTTGTCGGAGGTGTAGACGGCGCACCAGCTCGCCAGCCGCGGCACCACCACCTGAGCGATGATCGCGGGCACCATGTCGGGGTCGAGAGTGCCCGCGAGCAGGTCACTCGCGTCAGCCAGGAACCCCAGCCAATGCGGCCCCCTGGAGCTTTCCTCCAGCCATTCGGCGGCAACCCTGTCCGCGGAGCCAGGTAGCGTGAGCCTTGCCCAATGGACACGGGACTCGCCCGCAAAGGTGACTCCCCACTCTTCGACGTGCACGGAGGGAGCTTTTGGATCACTCTGGGAGAGGCTTCGCTGTCTCAGTTCGACCTGTACCGCATCGCCAAAATGCTTCCAGATCACCTCAAATGGCTCGTCAGCGACCTGCTCCGTCAAGTCGCCTGCGACTTGCTCGGCGGTATGGAGCACGCCACCGGTGGCCCACGCGGTCATCACTTCGCGCGTGAACCTCATCGCAGACGTCACAGCGGTCTCGCCTGGCGCGAAGGTCGCAGCGAGCACCGCATGCGGGGAAGCAGTCATCCCACCGTGCCTACCACACTTCCCGCTGACTTGGGGTAAATCCAAGGGCAGGACTACGAGCTACTCATCGTGACAGACTTGAATCACTCGCCGGAGCCAGCCGCGAGTGAAGGAGGCCCCATGACCACGGCCAAGGCCGCGCCAAGCCCGGAGGAGAGGACGTACACCGAGTCGGATCTCGTGCCCATCCTGGAGACTCTCTTCTCTTGGCGTGACGGCGACTTCCGGCGTCGGGTTCCTCATGCGCCCGCGGGCATACTCAGCGAGGTGCGGCTGCTGCTCAACGAAGTGGCCGACCGACGCGAGCATCTGGCGAACGAGCTGGTGCGCGTTCGTAAAGAAGTCGTCAAGGAAGGCCGGTTCAGCGAGCGGCTGACGCCCGGGCCTGGGGTCGGCGCCTGGGCGGAGAGCGTCGAGTCGGTCAACATGCTGATCGACGCCCTGGTGAGCCCGGTGAGCGGCGCGGCCGACGTGATCGACGCGGTCGCCAAGGGCGACCTGTCGCGCCGGATCGACCTCGACCGGTCGGCCCGTGGCGAGGTGCGGCGCCTGGGCAAGGCCATCAACGGCATGGTCGACCAGCTCGCGCTGTTCAACTCCGAGGTCACGAGGGTGGCGCGCGAGGCGGGCACCGAGGGGCGGCTGGGCGGCAGCGCCAACCTGCGCGGCATGTCCGGGAGCTGGCGCGACCTCACCGAGGCGGTCAACACGATGTCGTCCCGCGTGGCCGCGCAGGTGCGCGACATCGCCGTGGTGACGACCGCGGTGGCCAAGGGCGACCTGAGCCGCAAGGTGACGGTCGACGCGGTGGGCGAGATGTTCGAGCTGAAGAACACCGTCAACACGATGGTCGACCAGCTCTCCGGCTTCGCGGAAGAGGTGACGCGAGTCGCCCGTGAGGTGGGCACCGAGGGCCAGCTCGGCGGCCAGGCGCAGGTGACCGGCGTGTCGGGCGTCTGGAAGGACCTCACCGACAACGTCAACTTCATGGCCAACAACCTCACCTCGCAGGTGCGCAGCATCGCGACGGTGGCGACGGCGGTGGCCCAGGGCAACCTGTCGAAGAAGATCACCGTTGACGCGCAGGGCGAGATCCTGCAGCTGAAGGACACCCTCAACACGATGGTGGACCAGCTGTCCTCCTTCGCCGACGAGGTCACCCGAGTCGCCCGCGAGGTGGGCACCGAGGGCAAGCTGGGCGGCCGGGCCGAGGTGAAGGGCGTGTCGGGCGTCTGGAAGGACCTCACCGACAACGTCAACAGCATGGCCAACAACCTGACGTACCAGGTCCGCAACATCGCCCAGGTGACGACGGCCGTGGCCAACGGCGACCTGACCCGCAAGATCGACGTGGACGCCCAGGGCGAGATCCTGGAGCTCAAGTCCACCATGAACACGATGGTGGAGCAGCTCTCGTCGTTCGCCTCCGAGGTGACCCGGGTCGCCCGCGAGGTGGGCACGGAGGGCCAGCTCGGCGGCCAGGCCCAGGTGCGCGGCGTGTCGGGCGTCTGGAAGGACCTCACCGACAACGTCAACAGCATGGCCAACAACCTGACGTCTCAGGTACGCCAGATCGCCGCGGTCTCCTCCGCCGTGGCCCAGGGCAACCTGTCGAAGAAGATCACCGTCGACGCGCAGGGCGAGATCCTGCAGCTGAAGGACACCCTCAACACGATGGTGGACCAGCTGTCCTCCTTCGCCGACGAGGTCACCCGAGTCGCCCGCGAGGTGGGCACGCAGGGCCAGCTCGGCGGCCAGGCCAGGGTGAAGGGCGTGTCGGGCGTCTGGAAGGACCTCACCGACAACGTCAACTCGATGGCCAACAACCTGACGTACCAGGTCCGCAACATCGCCGAGGTGACCACCGCGGTCGCCAACGGCGACCTGACCCGCAAGATCGACGTGGACGCCCAGGGCGAGATCCTGGCGCTCAAGACCACCGTCAACCGGATGGTCGACCAGCTCTCCTCGTTCGCCTCCGAGGTGACCCGAGTCGCCCGCGAGGTGGGCTCCGACGGCCAGCTCGGCGGCCAGGCGCGAGTCGAGGGCGTCGAGGGCACGTGGAAGCGGCTCACCGAGAGCGTCAACGAGCTGGCGGGCAGCCTCACCACCCAGATCCGCGCCATCGCGACCGTCACCAGCGCCGTGGCGCGCGGCGACCTGACCCGCTCGATCGCCGTCGAGGCGCAGGGCGAGCTGGCGGAGCTGAAGGACAACATCAACTCGATGGTGGCCAACCTCCGCGAGACCACCCAGGCCAACCAGGAGCAAGACTGGCTCAAGTCGAACCTGGCCCGCATCTCCAGGCTCATGCAGGGCCACCGCGACCTGCTGGAGGTGGCCAAGCTGACGATGAGCGAGCTGACGCCGCTGGTCTCGGCCCGCTACGGCGCCTTCTACGGCATCGACCCCGAGGGCGACCACGAGCTGATGCTGATCGGCGGCTACGGCGTACGCCCCGACCGGGGCCCGCGGCAGCGGTTCGGGATCGGCGAGGGCATCGTCGGGCAGGCGGCGGCCGAGGGCAGCCACATCGTCCTCGACGACGTGCCGCCGCAGTTCATCACCATCGACAGCGGGCTCAGCCAGTCCACGCCGGCGCAGATCGTGGTGCTGCCGATCCTGTTCGAGCACCGGGTGCTCGGCGTGCTGGAGCTGGCCTCGTTCACGCCGTTCGGAGAGGTGCACCTCGACTTCCTGACGCAGCTCGTCGAGACCATCGGCGTCACGATGAACACGATCATCGCCAACTCCCGCACCGAAGACCTGCTGACGGAGTCGCAGCGGCTGACCCGCGAGTTGCAGGAACGCTCCGACGAGCTGCAGCGCCAGCAGGAGGAGCTGCGCAGGTCCAACGCCGAGCTGGAGGACAAGGCGGCGCTGCTGGCCAAGCAGAACCGCGCGATCGAGATCCAGAACTTCCAGATCGAGCAGGCCCGCCGCACCCTGGAGGAGCGCGCGGAGCAGCTCGCGGTGTCCTCGCGCTACAAGTCCGAGTTCCTGGCGAACATGTCCCACGAGCTCCGCACGCCGCTCAACAGCCTGCTCGTGCTGGCCAAGCTGCTGACCGAGAACGCCGAGGGCAACCTCACCTCGCAGCAGGTCGAGTTCGCCCGGACGATCCACAGCGCGGGCTCGGCGCTGCTCCAGCTCATCAACGACATGCTCGACCTGTCGAAGGTCGAGGCGGGCCGGATGGACATCCATCCCATCCAGGTATCGCTGCCCAAGATGGTCGATCTGCTGGAGGCGGCGTTCGCGCCGCTGGCGCAGGACAAGGGCCTGTCGCTCAGCGTGGACATCGAGTCCGACGTGCCGATGGAGCTGCGCGCCGACGAGCAGCGGCTGCAGCAGGTGCTGCGCAACCTGCTGTCCAACGCGGTGAAGTTCACCCCGAGGGGCGAGGTCAAGCTGCGCGTCTCGACGGCGCCCGCCGGGGTCGACTTCGACGACGACACCCTGCACGAGGCCGACGACCTGCTGGCCTTCTCGGTGATCGACACCGGCATCGGCATCGCGCCCGACAAGCGTGACGTCATCTTCGAGGCGTTCAGGCAGGCCGACGGGACCACCAGCCGCAAATACGGCGGCACCGGCCTGGGCCTGGCGATCTGCCGCGACATCGCCCGCCTGCTCGGCGGCGAGATCCACGTGGACAGCGAGCTGGGCAAGGGCAGCACGTTCACCCTCTACCTGCCGGCCTCCTACACCGGCCCGCTGGCCGCCACGGACGGCGGCGTGGCCACCCGCAGGCAGCTCATGGCCTCGCCGATCGAGGAGCCCACGAGCACGGCCCCCGAGCCGCTGCCGCTGGACCTGTCGATGCCCGAGCTGGTCGAGCCGCCGGCCGAGGTGCCCACGCAGTGGCAGGGCGACGACCCGCTCAACGGCGCGAAGATCCTCATCGTGGACGACGACATCCGTAACGTGTTCGCACTCACCAGCGTCCTGGAGCGGCACGGGTCCACGGTCGTCTACGCTGAAAACGGACGCGAAGGGATCGAGCAGCTCGAACGGAACGAGGACGTCGCGCTCGTGCTGATGGACATCATGATGCCGGAGATGGACGGCTGGGCGACGACCTCGGCCATCCGGCGCATGCCCCAGTTCGCGGACCTGCCGATCATCGCACTGACCGCCAAGGTCATGCGAGGCGACCGAGAGAAGAGCATCGCCTCGGGCGCCTCCGACTACGTACCCAAGCCGGTCGACGTGGACCGCCTGCTCGAACGCCTGCGTGGCTGGCTCAGCCGCGGGCGGGGATCCGCGTCCGACTCATCTGTCGAAGGGTCGTGATCGATGCCGGATCGTGCCAAGATCCTCCTGGTCGATGACCGCGAGGAGAACCTGATCGCTCTCGAAGCCATCCTGAGCTCGCTCGACCTGGTGCCCATTCGCGCCCGGTCCGGCGAGGAGGCGCTCAAAGCGCTGCTCAACACGGAGTTCGCACTCATCCTGCTGGATGTGCGGATGCCGGGTATGGATGGGTTCGAGACGGCCGCGCACATCAAGCGGCGGGAGCGGACCAGGAACATCCCGATCATCTTCCTGACCGTGGTGGACAGCGCTCCCGACTACGCCTTCCGTGGCTACGCGGCGGGCGCGGTCGACTACCTGACCAAACCGTTCGACCCGTGGGTGCTGCGGGCTAAGGTGTCGGTGTTCACCGACCTCTACAACATGAACAAACGCCTGGCCGAACAGTCGGCGCTGCTGCGCGACCGGGTGAGCGGCGAGCTGCCGCCGGGGGCGGGCGACCAGGCCTCGGTGCTGCCCGAGCTGTCGCGGCGGCTGACCGCGGTGGAGGACGAGCTGGGCAGGGTGCGGGAGCTGGCGCGCAAGGCGCAGGATCCCACGCTGGCCGTGCCGCTGTCCGATCTGGCCGAGCGGCTGACTCATCTGCGCGCCGGTTTCGACGCGATCTCCTGAGATCCGGTTCACCGGACCCCCGGACGCGCCTCAAGCGTCCGGGGGTTTTCTGTCCCCGGGGCGTCAGCGTTCTGCGCGGCGTCCTGAACCGCGTGTGAGGCGGGTCCATGGCGTCCGTGGCGGCGTCGGGGCGCGGCGCGCGGGGCTGTCAGTGGCGGGCGCGTTCCAGGGCGTCCCAGAAGCCGCGCCGCAGCGCGTGCCTGACCTCGTCGTGCAGCAGGAAGTCGATCGGCAGCGAGGATCCCTGCAGCAGGCGGGCCTCCAGGTCGGAGGGCATGCGCGGCTTGCGCGCGAGCACCGCCTCCAGCCACAGCGCCGGAGCGTCGCGGGCGACGGAATCGCCGAAGTCGTGGCCCTCCCTGTGGGCGGCCTTGACGGCGTCTGCCAGGGTCGTGGCGCCCGCCGTGGCGGCCGACGGCGGGTTGACGGGCGCGGCCTGAGGCCCGCTGTACGGACCGAGCTGCGAGGGCTGGTACGTCCCGCTGGACGGCGTGGCGAACTGCCCGGTGCTCGGCGACTGGGACTGCGCCTGCATGGGCCCGGTCACCGGAGCGGAGGACGGCGGGGCCGGCGGCGGAGAGGGCGGCGGCTCCTGCTGGTAGCTGGTGTAGGACGGCAGCGAGGGCGGCGGCGCGGACTGGCCGCGCCCCGAGGAGGACGAGGGCCCGTTGGCGGACGGCGAGCCGGCCGCGTGACTGCCGCCCGGCTGCGGCGCCTGCGGCAGCGACGGCAGGGACGTGGGCATCGGCGGCAACGAGGGCTGGGCAGGCGCCAGCGCGTGCGCGGCGTGCCCGTTGCTGAGCGGCTGATGCCCGTTGGACGACTCGGAGACGCCGGTCACCACGCTGACGTACGGCCGCAGGTGGACGGCTCCCAGCTCGACCAGGTCGTCGCACTCCTGACGAAGCGACCGCGACACGGCCCAGCCGCCGTCCGCCGCGATGTGGATCACGCTCACCCTGATGCCGAGGTCCTGCGCGTCGCACACGACCTGCGCCAGGTCCTCGTCACCGCTGACCACCACCGCGTCGCAGATGGCGTTGTTGCGGGCGAGGGTCATCAGGTCGCGATGCACCTGGGCGTCCACGCCTTCGCGCCGGCCGGGCCGGATGCGTGACAATCTGAGCTTGAGCCCCGGTATGTCGGCCAATGCGTCGTGCTCCGGCGTGCGGCGGCCTTCGACCGTCGCCTCGTACCAGTAGCACCGCAGCAGCGGCAGCCCGGTGCGCTCGCGCGACAGGCCGGTCATCAACTGGAGCAGCCCGGGGTAGTCCCAGGCAACCGCTTCGCGATGACGAGTGCCGTGCACGGCCATCGCTCCATCAGCCAGCAGATAGCCAGCGTCCACGAACAGCGCACAGCGATCCACTGACACCGCCCCTTTCCTGGTGGTCCGACCCTTGCTGGCTCTGCACCGTCAGAGACCGGACTTGGCGGCCCTCTCTCAGGGTAATGAAGCAGGTGATCGTGCGAGGGTTAATCCCGACGATTCGCCCCGCGCCCACCGTCGCCCCAGGCCATTTAGGCAGACCGTACCAGTTTGTCCCATTTACGGTCACGATCGCGCACGCACGCTCAGCGCGGCGACTCCGAACAGGACCACGTCCTTGTCCGTGGCGATCGTCAGCCCGGGATCCACCCCGAGCTCAGCGCTGACCGTATCGATGTCGGCACCGAACGTCATCTCCGCCACGCCGCTGGATGAGCCGTCGAAGACGTTCGCGACGTCGCGGTCGCCGCCCGCGGGGCGCAGCGCGCCGGACCCGAGTGAGACCTTGTCGCCCTTCAGGTCACCATCCCCCTCCCACGTCACCAGCTCGACCCTGGCGGGCGCCGCGGCCGGGCTCAGCCCGCCCAGCGGGATGCGCACGCGCCGCGTCTCGCCGCCGATCACGGTGGCCGTGTCGAGCACCACGGCCTGGCTGTACGGCTCCGACGGGTCGGTGACGATCAGCACCAGGCTCCATCCGGCATGGCGCGCGACCCCCTCCTCCACCGGAGCGTCGGCCGCCCACCAGGTGCCGTCCCTGCGCGCGTTGCCGACCAGCCCGCTGACGTCGGCGAACGCCTGGTAGGCCGAGCCCAGGGGGAGCTCGCGCATCGTCACCTCACTGGGGCGGACGGTCAGATATTTGCGCCGCCCCGGTGGCCGGATCTTGATGGGCCCCGGGTGCTCGCCGCTCGCCGACCAGTAGAGGCCGGCCCACACGACCTGGCTGCCCTTCGGGAGCGACAGCTCGGCGCTGCTGGAGACCTTGGTGGCCGCGCTGTCGTCCTGGTCGAGCGCGGCCATCGGCCACAGGTCGTTGTCACGCTGGTCGCCCTGGCGGCGCCTGGCCTCCAGGCAGCCCGCACGCTCTTCAGGGCAGCTCAGCAGCGCGTTGCCGATCGCCCTGACGGTCACCTTCCCATCGGTGGCGAACCTGGCGGACGCTCCCACGGTCCGCACGCCCTGCTCGGCCCGCGCCTTGAGGTGCAGCGAGCCGGCGTCCACGCGTACGGCGGGCCCGGCGCCCTCCGGCGCCTCCTCCGCCACCCGTACGCGCAGGAACACCGCGGTCCCCTGGCCGGCCTCCAGCGGCTGCCTGGCGCAGCGGGCGCCGTGACCCGACGGCCGGCACGCCCAGCCGTCCACGGTGCCCACGGGGTCGAGCACGGCGGCACTGTGACCGCGCCGCATGGGCGGGATGAGCGTCACCCCGGCCGGAAGATCCACGAACGCGGCCAGCTCCTCGCTCGGCCCGTCGCCGTAGTTGCGCAGACGCAGGCCGACGATGCCGGGCTGGGCGCGTACGAGGGCACCGAGCGCGTCGATCGTCGCGCGCAGCCGGGCCTTGCCCGGTTTCCGCTCCTTGACCGGTGGCGGAACCCGGGCGGGCGGCTCGGTCGGGAGCGGCAGCGGCACGGGCACGGGGCGCACCGACGCGGTCGGCTGGGCGACCGGCTGTGGCGGCGGCGGCTTCCTGATCGGCTCGTCCGTGGAGACCAGCACGAGCGCCACCACCGCGGCCACCGCGACGGCCACCCCACCCGCCATCGCGCCCTGCTGGGACTTCGGCGCCCGCCGCAGCCACCAGAAAAACCGCAGCAGGCCGCCCGCACCGCCGCCGGCCGCGGCCGACTTGGCCAGCGCCGCCGCGTAGCCGCCGAACAGCGGCCCGGCGATCAGCGGCCCGACCATGACGCGCAGGCCGCGGTTGACGTCGGTCAGCTCAAGCAGCACCCCATGGCACTCCTCGCAGCCGCTCACGTGCTCGTCCACGACCTTGGAGTCGCGCCTGGCCAGCCCGCCCCGCACGTAGGCGCCCATCTTGCCGAGCACGGGACGGCAGTCGTGCTGCGGCGGCACGCCCAGATGCATCTGCAGGTACGCCTGCCGCAGCCCCTCCCTGGCCCGGTAGGCGAGCGCGGCCACGCCGTTGGCCGACAGGCCCAGCAGGGGCGCCACGTCGGCCGGCTTGCTCCGCTCCACCTCGGTGTGCCACAGCACCGCCCGCCACCGCTCGGGCAGCGACAGGAACGCCCTGGCGATCAGCGACTTCTCCAGCCCGACGAGCGCGGGATCGACGAAGGGCACGCCCGGGTCGTACTGCTCGATCTCCCCCGTGGTCACCTGCCGGCTCTCGACCCTGGAGCGGTCGTAGACGGTGCGCCGCACCACGGTCAGCAGGTAGGTGCGGAACCCGGAGTCGGGACCGCCGCCCCTGCCCACCAGGTCGAGGATCTTCGTGAACGACTCGGCGACCACGTCCTCCGCCTCGGCGCCGCGGACGAGCTGCCTGGCCAGCGCACGCGCAGCCGCGACGTGGCGCTCGTAGAGCTGCCCGTACGCCGCGGCGTTGCCTTCTCTTGCCGCTTGAAGAAGATCTGCATCGCTTTGCGGCGATTCGACACCCATAGTGACCTCATGATTACGCGGGGTTGCCTCGCGCAATCATTCCGCATTCGCCGTCATGACTAAACCGCAGCCGCGTCTTTACCTCTGGGGGCCTGGATCGAACGGGCCGCGATGGAGGGGTCATGGGGGAGAAGGAGGACGGGGACGACATGGTGACACGTTGGCGCTGCGCGAGCATGGAGGCGGGATGGTCGCTGGCCGACGACTGGTGGACGCCCGAGGTGGAGCCCGCGATCAAGGCCGTGCGCGAGGGCCGCGACCTGCCGCGCGCGTGCTGGGCGCTCGGGCTGGCGCGGGCGCGCGCCGGGGTCGGCGTCGCGGAGGGCCTGGACGATCTGGCGGCGCTGTTCGCCGTGTCGGGGCTGGGCGAGCCGACGTTCGAGGCGGTCCGGTCGTTCGCCTCGGGGTGGGCGGAGCAGAGCTTCGCGCCGATGGCGGAGCTCCAGTGCGAGGATCCGCTGACGGGGCTGGTCACGGTGGCGTATCTGCGTACCCGTCTGGCGCAGCTCTACCGGGGGTCGGCGGCGGGCGCGTGCCTGGTGGTGGCCGAGCCGTCCGCGCGGGCGGAGGAGCTGGCGGAGCGGCTGGCCACGGCACTGAACCTGGCCACCGCGCTGCGCAGGGCCTTCCCTGGCGACGAGACGCTCGCGCTGCTCGCTCCCGCCCGGGTGGGGGTGCTGGCCAGGGCCGACGACGGGCTGCCCGGCAAGGTGGCGCGGCTGCGGTCCTCGGACATCCTGTACGGCCGGCGTCCCCGGGTGCGGGTGCGTCCGCTGCCGAGGGCGTACGGGCAGGCTCTCGCCCTGATCAGGACCCTAAGCTTGGACGCATGACGGATCGCGACAATCTGCTGGCCGAGATCAAGACCAAGGCCGTCGTCCACGGCAAGGTCACCCTTTCCTCCGGTCTGGAGGCCGACTTCTATCTCGACCTGCGCCGGATCACGCTCGACGGCGTGGCCGCCCCCATCATCGGCCGGGTGATGCTCGACCTGACGGCCGACCTCGACTACGACGCGGTGGGCGGGCTCACGCTCGGGGCCGACCCCGTGGCGGTGGCGATGCTGCACGCGGCGGCGGCGCGCGGGCGCACGCTCGACGCGTTCGTGGTGCGCAAGGCGCAGAAGGCGCATGGCATGCAGCGCAGGATCGAGGGGCCGGAGGTGAAGGGCCGGCGGGTGCTCGCGGTCGAGGACACCTCCACGACCGGCTCCTCGCCGCTGACGGCCGTGGAGGCGTTGAAGGAGGCGGGGGCCGAGGTGGTGGCCGTGGCCACGATCGTCGACAGGGGCGCCAGGGACCGGATCACCGCCGAGGGCCTCGACTACCGCACGGCCTTCACCCTCACCGACCTCGGCCTGTAGCCCGGTCGCGGGTCAGCCTCCGGCTGTAGCCCGGTCGCGGGTCAGCCGGCGCCCTTGGCGGTGAAGGCCTCGCGGGCGCCGGACTTGCCCTGCTCGCGCGGTTTGCCGTTCTCGGTGACGCGGACCGTGCCCGCGTCGCTGAGCACGACGTCGAGCTCGGGCTCGAAGTAGCTGACCTCTTCGCCCCTGCTCATCTCGCGATACTGCAGCACGTCGCCGCCCGGCACGCGTACGGTGACCAGCGGGCAGGTTTCGGCCACGCACTCGATGCGCACGGTCGGCACCTGCGCGGTGGCACCAGTGGCGGTGACCGTCGCAGTGGCGGCGGCGTCAGCGGCGGCGGAGGCGCGCTCCCGCTCGGGCGGCTGCGCGCCGAACGAGCCGAGCAGCGCGCGCCCGCCGATGACCAGAAGCGTCACCACGGCCCCGACAGCCACCACGGCGAGCGCCAGGCGGGCGAGGCCCATCGGATCTGACCTGTGGCGTCCCACAGGGGGCAGCGTACCCTTTGGTGATCGCGTGTTCCCCTCCGTGACGGCCGCCGATCCGAGCGGCCGGCGGACGCGCAGGTTACGGCACTCGGTGGTGCTTGCCGCTGGGCACGGCGACGGCCTTGGCGGCCCTGCGGCCCTTGACGAACTCGGCGAAGATCGGGATCAGCGAGATCAGCACGATGAGGAAGACGCCCGGCAGGATGTACCTGTCGATCTGCTTGGGCTCGACCTTGCTGCCGAGGAAGTGTCCGAGCAGCAGCAGGCCCTCGACCCACACGACGCCGCCGATGACGTTCCAGAGGAAGAAACGCTTGGCCGGCATCTCCAGCACGCCCGCGACGGGATTCATGAACGTCCGCACGATGGGCACGAACCTGGCCAGAATCACCGCCTTGGCGGGACCGAACTTCTCGAAGAACTCCTCCGCCCGCACCACGTGCTCGCGCTTGAACAACCGCGAATCCGGTTTCTCGAAGAGTTTGCGCCCGAATCGCGCCCCGAGGAAATGGCCGAGCTGGGCGCCCGCGATCGCGCACAGGGGTGTGCCGATCAAGAGCACCGGGAGCGAGAGCGGCTCGATGTTCATTCCCTGCGCCACCGACACCGAGCTGAAAATCCCCGCGGCCACCAGCAGCGAGTCACCGGGCAAGAAGAACCCGAGCAGCAGACCCGTTTCGGCGAAGATGATGGCGAGAACACCGACCGTGGCGAAAGCGCCGAGAATCGTGAGCCACCACGTCGGGTCGAGGAGATTCCAAAGCCAGTCCACGCCGAGAGCCTACCCGTAGCGGAGCTGCGGGACATGTCAACAACCACGCGTCGTCTCTACCCCACGGGGTAGTGAGCCGGGATACTGGGCCCTGGCGCGAAGCCGTAACTTCTCAGGGAGATGAATCATGCCTATTGCGACTCCAGAGGTCTACGCTGAGATGCTCGACCGGGCCAAGGCCGGCGGATTCGCCTACCCGGCGATCAACGTGACCTCCTCGCAGACGCTGAACGCCGCCCTGCGCGGTTTCGCCGAGGCGGAGAGCGACGGCATCGTCCAGGTCTCCACCGGCGGCGCCGAGTTCCTCTCGGGCGCGACGGTCAAGGACATGGTCACGGGCGCGACGGCACTGGCCGAGTACGCACGGGTGGTGGCCGCCAAATACCCCGTGACGGTGGCGCTGCACACCGACCACTGCCCCAAGGACAAGCTCGACGGCTTCATGCGGCCCCTGATCGACATCTCCCTGGAGCGGGTGGCCAAGGGCCTCGACCCGCTGTTCCAGTCGCACATGTGGGACGGCTCCGCCGTGCTGCTCGACGAGAACCTCGAGATCGCCAAGGAGCTCCTGGACAAGTGCGCCAGGGCGCGGATCATCATGGAGATGGAGATCGGCGTCGTCGGCGGCGAGGAGGACGGCGTCGTCGGCGAGATCAACGAGAAGCTGTACACGACCGCGGAGGACGCGCTGGCCACCGCCGAGGCCGTCGGCATCGGTGACAAGGGCCGCTACATGCTCGCCGCGACCTTCGGCAACGTGCACGGCGTCTACAAGCCGGGCCACGTCAAGCTGCGCCCGAGCGTGCTGAAGGAGATCCAGGACGCGGTCGGCGCCAAGTACGGCAAGGAGAAGCCGTTCGACCTGGTCTTCCACGGCGGCTCCGGCTCGCTGCTGGAGGAGATCCACGAGGCCATCTCGTACGGCGTCGTCAAGATGAACGTCGACACCGACACCCAGTACGCCTTCACCAGGCCGATCGCGGACCACATGTTCCGCAACTACGACGGCGTGCTCAAGGTGGACGGCGACGTGGGCAACAAGAAGGCCTACGACCCGCGCGCGTACGGCAAGGCCGCGGAGTCCGGGATGGCGGCCCGCGTCGCCGAGGCGTGCCAGAGCCTGAAGAGCGCCGGGACGAAGCTCTCCGCCTGACGGGTAACCGGCCCGTCCGGCCGGGACCTTGACGACGGCCAACTACGCAGATGTCTCATCAGTAGCCACTTCGGTGGCCCGGCGGGTATGACTTGTCCTATGGATAACCTTCTCGCCGGGCCGCCCCCGACTCACCTGCCGGACCTGCCCGAGGCTCGGGAGGCGCTCGAAGCGGGTGTCAAGGCATCCGACGTGGCCGCCCGGTTCCCCGCCCACCCGGCGGCCTGGGCCGCGCTCGCGGAGGAATACTTCGCTCAGGGGCACGCCGTCACCTCCTACGCCTTCGCTCGCACGGGCTACCACCGTGGCCTGGACCAGCTACGACGCAGCGGCTGGAAGGGACACGGGCCCATCCCCTGGGAGCATGAGCCCAACCGCGGCTTCCTGCGCTGCCTGTACGCGCTGTCCAGGGCGGCCCAGGCGATCGGCGAGAAGGACGAGGCCGAGCGGTGCGCTCAGTTCCTCAAAGACAGCACGGAGACCGGGTACGACGCGCTGACCAAGGGATAGCCCTTGGGACGAATAGGAACGTTCGGGTAGTCTCTCTACGCAAGAGCCCCTGTCGCGCTTGCGCCAGGGGTTTTCGTTTTGTGCTCGGGAGACTGAACCATGCCGGCTGCCGTTCTCGTTGGTGCCCAGTGGGGCGATGAGGGCAAGGGCAAGGCCACCGACCTGCTCGGTGGCGACGTCGACTACGTCGTCCGCTACCAAGGTGGCAACAACGCGGGTCACACCGTGGTCATCGGGGACCAGAAATATGCGTTGCACCTGCTACCCACAGGGATCCTGTCGCCCGACGTCGTGCCGGTGATCGGCAACGGCGTCGTCATCGACCCGGGGGTCCTGCTGAGCGAGATCGACGGCCTCGTCGCGCGGGGCATCTCCGCCGAACGGCTGCTGATCTCCTCGAACGCGCATTTGATCATGCCGCACCACAAGGCTCTGGACAAGGTGACCGAACGTTACCTGGGCAAAGCCAAGATCGGCACCACGGGACGCGGCATCGGGCCCGCGTACGGCGACAAGATCGCCCGGATGGGCGTCCGCGTCCAGGACCTGCTCGATCCGGGCATCCTCGCGAAGAAGATCGAGGTCGCGCTGACCGAGAAGAACCAGGTGCTGACCAAGGTCTACAACCGGCGCGGGATCGACCCGGAGGCGGTGCTGGAGGAGTACCTCGCCTACGCCGAGCGCCTCAAGCCGCACATCGCGGACACCTCGCTGGTGCTGTCCAAGGCGCTGGACGCGGGCAAGTTCGTGCTGCTGGAGGGCGGCCAGGGGACGCTGCTGGACATCGACCACGGCACCTACCCGTTCGTCACCTCCTCCTCGCCCACCTCGGGCGGCGCGTGCGCGGGCGCGGGCATCCCGCCGAACCGGCTCACCTCGATCATCGGCATCCTCAAGGCGTACACGACCCGGGTGGGCTCCGGCCCCTTCCCGACGGAGCTGACCGACGAGATGGGCGACTGGCTGCGGACCACGGGCGGCGAGTACGGCGTCACCACCGGCCGCGACCGCCGCTGCGGCTGGTTCGACGCGGTCATCGCCCGGTACGCCACCCGGATCAACGGGATCACCGACTACTTCCTCACCAAGCTCGACGTGCTGTCGGGGCTGGAGCGGATCCCGGTGTGCGTGGCCTACGAGGTGGACGGGGTGCGGCACGACGAGATCCCCATGACGCAGACCGACTTCCACCACGCGGTGCCGGTCTACGAGGAGTTCCCGGGGTGGCGGGAGGACATCACCAGCGCCAAGTCGTTCGAGGACCTGCCGCCGAACGCGCAGGCGTACGTGCGGACGCTGGAGGAGATGAGCGGCGCCCAGATCTCGGCCATCGGGGTGGGCCCGGGACGCGACCAGACCGTGGTGGTCAGGCCGCTCGTCTGACGCCTCACTTTTGAAGGCAGGACCACGACCCCGCACTCATCCGGCACGGCCGGGGGTGCGGGGTCAGTGCGTCAGGACCGCTGCCGTCACCGGGGTGTGCAGCGTCCAGCCGAGCGTCTCGTACAGGGCCTGGCCCTCGGCGGTCGCCACCAGGACGCCCGTGTGCGCGCCCGCGGCGGCGGCCGTCGTCGTGAGCGTTCGCATGATGACCGTGCCGAGGCCGCGGCGGCGGTGGCCGCTCGCGGTCTCCACCTTGTCCACGACCGCCGTGCGGCCCGCCATCGCGTACTGGCCCCTGGCCGCGACCTCGCCCGCGGCCGTCAGGAGGCGGGCCACCGTGACGCCGGCCCTCGTGGTGACGGCGAGCGTGTAGCCGGCCGGCGGCTCGGGCCGCTGGTGCGCGTAGGCGCGGGACGCGGGGGCCGTGCGCGCGGTGGCGCCGATGGCCAGGGACGTGGTCATCATGAACTCCAGGTCCTTGACGGACCACCGCTCCGGCAGCAACGGGGCCACCGCCGCCGCCGGTGCGCAAAGCTTGAGCCAGGTGCCTGGGATGGTGAGCACTCCGGTCAGGCGCTCGATGGTGACCGGCGTCGGGTCGGGGACGATGTGCCTGGCCACGTGGCCGGGCAGGCCCACGTCCACCCGCAGACCCCAGGGTTCGCGTACGGGGGCGGGAGTCTGGCGGGAGATCACCCAGCCGTCGACCCATGCCCGAACTGTTGCCGGATGGACCGTTTTGAGAGCCTCCGTCATGATGTCCAGCTTATTGCAAGATAGTTGCATTTAGCGTCAATAAGGTCCGCACACAATAGGTAACGCGGCTTCGACCAGCGAACGGGCGTAGCAGGATAAAAAGGACACGGCGTGGCACTGCCTCGTCACGGCCCCGGCCAGGTAGGGTCCCGATTGTGCGCGTTGAGATTCATGGTCACCGGGGAGCTCGTGGCCTCTGGCCGGAGAACACCCTGCCGGGGATGAGCCGCACGATGGAGCTCGGCGTGCATGCGCTCGAGCTCGACGTCGCGCTCACCGCCGATCGGCGCCTCGTGCTCACGCACGACCTCACGGTCTCGGCGGTGACCAGCGCCGACAGGCGGCCGGTCCATGCCGGTGATCCGCTCTTCCCGTACGTCGGAAAGCCGATCAACTCACTGACCCTGGCGCAGCTCCGCATGCTGGACGTCGGCGTGCGGCTGCCGCGGCATCCCGACGACCCCTTCGCGCTCACGCAGGTCGCCATGCCCGAGACCAGGATGCCGACGCTCGGCGCGGTGCTGGGGCTGGTCAACGCCTACGAGGCGGAGGACGTACGCCTGCACATCGAGCTGAAGTCCGACCCGACCAGGCCCGAGCTGACGTCCGACCCCGAGATGTTCACCGAGCTGGTCGTCGAGGAGCTCGACCGGCACGGGCGGCTCGGCAACGCGGCCGTGCTGAGCTTCGACTGGCGGATCATCGCGCACGCCGCCGGGCTGGCGCCGGGCGCGCGCCGGTTCGCGCTGATCGAGCTGGACACCCTGCACTGGCACGACGACCTGGGCGACGACGTGCCGGCCGCGGCACGCGACGCGGGCGCCACCACGCTCTCGCCCGAGCACATCATGGTGGACGAGGCGCTGATGACCCAGGCCGCGGCGGCCGAGCTCGACGTGGCGGTGTGGACGGTCAACGAGGCCGCTCTGGCCGGGCGGATGCTGGACCTGGGGGTGGCCGGGATCGTGACGGACTATCCCGATCGGATGCGCGAGGTGTGGCGGGAGCGAGGGCTTGAGCTGCCCGACCCCGTAGGTCCGCTCAAGCCCGTAGGGGTCTAGCGCGGTCAGAGCCAGCCGTTGCGGCGGAAGCCGCGATGCAGCAGCACACAGGCGGTGATCATGACGGCCACCACCGCCGGATAGCCCCAGACCTGCTTGGTCTCCGGCATGAAGTCGAAGTTCATGCCGTAGATGCCGGCGATCATCGTGGGCACCGCCAGGATCGCCACCCAGGAGGAGATCTTGCGCATGTCCTCGTTGGCCAGGGCGTTCGAGCGGGCGAGCGCGGCCTGCAGGATCGAGCTGCACAGCTCGTTCGAGGACTCCACCTGCTCGCACACGCGGGAGAGGTGGTCGCCGACGTCGCGGAAGTATTCGCGCATCTCCGACGGGATCACGCGGCGCTGGGGCAGCGCGGACAGCGGCGCCCGCAGCGGGGTGATGGCCCGCTTCATCTCCAGCATCTCCCTCTTGAGCTGGTAGATGCGGTTGATGTCACGGGAGCTGACGTCGGCGAACACCGTCGCCTCGACCTCTTCCAGCTCCAGCTGCATGAGGTCGGCCACCTGGAGGTACTGGTCGACCACGTGGTCGGAGATCGCGTGCAGGACGCCCGCGGGCCCGCGGTTCATCAGCTTGGGCTTGTCCTCCAGGCGCTCACGGACCAGCGTGAGCGGGCAGTGCCCGCCGTGCCGCACCGTCACCACGAAGTCCACGCCGAGGAACACCATGATCTCGCCGGTCGCGATGATCTCGCTGGTGGCGGTCAGCTCGTCGTGGTCGAGGTAGGCGATGGTCTTCAGCACCATGAACAACGACTCGCCGTAGCGCTCCACCTTGGGCCGCTGGTGTGCCTTGACGGCGTCCTCGACGGCCAGCGGGTGCAGCCCGAACGCCTCGGACAGCCACTCCACCTCGGGCGCCTCGGGCTCGTGCAGCCCGACCCAGAGGAACGCGCCGGCGGCGTCGGAGGTCTTGTTGTGCTCGCGTACGAGGTCGAGTGCCTCGACGATGCCCCTGGCGGAGACCTTCTTACCGTGAACATACGCGCCGAACTCGACAATGGAGTCCACAGGAGGCACGCAGACCTCACGCACCGTCTTCTGGGACGAATGCGCGAGACGAGTCGGTACTGCAGGGTGACGGTTGATGCGACGGAAAAGCGTGGACGAGCGCATGGCAGTCCCTTTCCGCCCGACCTGGCACGCTCCACGCGCGATGAAAAGTCACCTCAATCGACACAAATGCGTGGAGGCACGATCAGGCTGCCGGATTGGAGTGGTCGGGGGTACGCGAGCTGTACGTGGGGAAGCACGTACTGCTGGGTTCACCAGGAATCATCCCGGACCACCTCCAATCACACGGGAAGCCGCAAAGCCGCCTCAACCTACCACAGGCGGCTGAACTCATCTGACGATACTCGCCGCGGGCCGGTCAGCTCAGGTAGAACTCCACAAACATCACGCCGTATTCCGGCATCCGGCTTCCGGCGACCGGTGGGCCGGGTGACCGGCAGCGTGCGCGCGGCCGCGGGCCTGCGACAATGGGGCGCGTGCGCGTTCTAGTCATTGGTTCCGGAGGGCGTGAGCACGCCCTGTGCCGTTCTCTCAAGCTCGATCCCCAGGTCAGCGAGCTCCACTGTGCTCCTGGCAACCCGGGCATCGAGGCGGTCGCGACCGTCCATCCCGTCGATCCCGTCGATCCCGAGCAGGTGGCCGAGCTGGCCGGACGGCTGCGGGTCGATCTCGTCGTGGTGGGGCCCGAGGCTCCGCTGGTGGCGGGCGTGGCCGACGCCGTGCGGGAGGCGGGCATCGCCTGCTTCGGCCCGTCCGGCCAGGCGGCCATGATCGAGGGCTCCAAGGCCTTCGCCAAGGAGATCATGAAGGCGGCCGGCGTGCCCACCGCGCGGGCCAGGGCCTGCGTCACCGAGCGGGAGGCCGCGGCGGCGCTCGACGAGTTCGGGGCCCCCTACGTGGTCAAGGACGACGGGCTGGCCGCGGGCAAGGGCGTCGTCGTCACCGAGGACCGGGACCTGGCGCTCGCCCACGCCCTGGCCTGCGAGCGCGTGGTGATCGAGGAGTTCCTGGACGGGCCCGAGGTGTCGCTGTTCGCGCTGTGCGACGGCAGCACCGCCGTGCCGCTGCAGCTCGCGCAGGACTTCAAGCGCGCCTACGACGGCGACGCGGGGCCCAACACCGGCGGCATGGGCGCCTACACGCCGCTGCCGTGGGCTCCGGAGAAGCTCACCGAGCAGGTCATGCGCGAGGTCGTGCACCCGACGATCGCGGAGCTGTCGCGGCGTGGGCTGCCGTACCAGGGCGTGCTCTACGTGGGGCTGGCGCTGACCTCGAAGGGGCCGAAGGTGGTGGAGTTCAACGCCCGCTTCGGCGACCCGGAGACGCAGGTGCTGCTCGACCGGCTGGAGACGCCGCTCGGCGGGCTGCTGATGGCGAGCGCGACCGGGGAGCTGGGGCTCGACCCGGTGTTCAGGGAGGGCTCGGCCGTGACAGTGGTGATCGCGGCGGAGGGCTATCCCGAGGCGCCCGTCAAGGGTGACGTGATCACCGGGCTGACGCAGAACGAGCACGCGTACGTGCTGCACGCCGGCACGAAGCGGGCCGGCGGCGACGTCGTCTCGAACGGCGGCCGGGTGCTGAACGTGGTCGGCAGCGGCCCCGACCAGGACACCGCGCGGCGCAACGCGTACGAGCTGGTGGAGCTGATCGAGCTGCGCGGCTCCTTCCACAGGACGGACATCGCCCCATGAAGCACCTGCACTCCGGCAAAGTACGCGACCTCTACGAGACCGACGACGGCCTGCTGCTGATGGTCGCCTCCGACCGGATCTCCGCCTTCGACCACGTGCTGGAGCCCGGCATCCCCGGCAAGGGGGCGATGCTCACGCAAATGTCGCTGTGGTGGTTCGACCAGCTCAAGGACGTCGTGCCCAACCACATCGTGGCGAAGGGCGACGACGCGCGCAGCGTGCTGTGCAGGCCGCTGAAGATGGTGCCGGTCGAGTGCGTGGCCCGGGGCTATCTGACCGGCTCTGGGCTGGTCGACTACCGGCGCGACGGGGCCGTCTCCGGCGTACGACTGCCCGAAGGGCTGGTGGACGGCTCGCGGCTGCCCGAGCCGATCTTCACGCCGTCCACCAAGGCGCCGATCGGCGAGCACGACGAGCCGATCTCCTACGAGCAGGTCGTCGCGGACGTCGGCGAGGAGACGGCCGCGGAGCTGCGGCGGATCACGCTGGCCGTCTACACGCGCGGAGCGGAGATCGCCCGCGAGCGAGGCATCATCGTGGCCGACACCAAGATCGAGCTGGGCTGGGACGCCGACGGCGTGCTGACGCTGGGTGATGAGGTGCTGACGTCCGACTCGTCGCGTTTCTGGCCTGCCGACGAGTGGCAACCTGGACGTACGCAACTCTCGTTTGACAAGCAATTTGTGCGCGATTGGCTGCTATCACCCGAATCAGGATGGGACAAAGACTCAGGAAACCCCCCACCTCGGCTTCCCGACGACATCGTCGAACGCACACGGGAGCGATACCTAGAAGCGTATGAGCGCGTCACGGGGGCTTCCTTTAGCGGATGATTCGGCTGGGTCATGTGGTGTTACCGACTACTGTTGGCCCGATCGAGCCTCACCGTTGATTTCAAGGAGCCGCACGAATGGTCCGTTACCGCGTGCGCGGTGGCAACGCACTGCGTGGAACCGCGTTCATCCAGGGCGCGAAAAACGCCGTGTTGCCGATGATCGGTGCGGCTCTGCTCGCCGCCAAAGGCCGTACCGTCCTGCGTAACGTGCCGATCATCGAGGACGTTCGCCGGGCAGTCGAGCTGGCCGAGTCGGTCGGCGCCTACGTCGAGCTGCACGAGTCGGAGCGCACGCTGGTCATCGACGCCTCGCGGCTGACGAGCGCCGTGCTGCCGGCCGAGATCGCGCGGCGGTTCAGGGGCTCGGTCCTGTTCACCCCCGCGCTGCTGCACCGGCTGGGCGAGGCCATCGTGGAAGGGGTCGGCGGCTGCAATCTGGGCAGCCGCAACCTCGACTTCCACTACCTGGGTTACAAGCGCCTCGGCGCGGTCGTGGACGAGGGCGAGACCGTCATCCACGTCAAGGCGTCGGGGCTGACCGGCGCCACCCTCTACCTCGACACCCCGTCCCACACCGGCACCGAGAACCTCATCATGGCCGCCTCCCTGGCCAAGGGCACCACGGTGATCGAGAACGCGGCGCTGGAGCCCGAGGTGCTCGACGTCATCGACCTGCTCACCAAGATGGGCGCGCGGATCCGCGGCGGCGGCACGGGATTCATCACCGTCGAAGGCGTGGACGAGCTGCACGCCGTGGAACACACGGTGATGCCCGACCGGCTGGACGCGGGCGTGTTCGCGATGGCGTCGGCGATCACCGGCGGCGACCTCAACCTCGTCGGCACCGGGCTCGACCTGGGCGTCGTCCGCTACAAGCTGGAGCAGATGGGTGTGGAGTTCGCCCCGCAGGGCGCGGTGCTGAGTGTCCGCTGCGAGCGCACGCTGCGGCCGATCAACATCATCACCGACACCTACCCCGGCTTCGCCACCGACCTGCAGTCGCCGATCATGACGGTCGCCGCGCTGGCGGACGGCACCAGTTACATTCACGAGCGCATTTTCGACGGCCGCTTCGCGCTGGCCGGAGAGCTCAACAAGATGGGCGCGAACGTGGAGGTCGACGGCAACCGCGCGGTCGTACGCGGCCGGACCCCGCTGACCGGGACCCAGGTGACCGCGCATGATCTGCGCTCCGGAATCGCACTCGTTCTCGCCGGTCTGGCCGCCGAGGGAGAGACCGTGATCGAGTCGGGATACCTGATCGATCGCGGTCACGCACATCTCGCGGCGCGAATGCGCGCGCTCGGCGCGGACATTACACGAGAGATTTCTGAGCACTAAAAAACGCTGGAAAAACCTCGTTGAGCTGCTAGGACATCTTGTCGGGCGGTCAACCAGAACGGCTTTCCGGAAAAGTCGGGCGTGACATTACGGCCCCCGCGAGCGATCGTTCCAAAAGAGAGCACTGCAACGGACGGCAGGATGGGACGAACATTGGTCGAGAGGGCCGAAGAAACTCCCCGAGTGTCACGCCCGGGCGCTATGACACCGGACCTCACCATCGGCGTGGTCGGACCACACGATCTGGTCGAGCGAGTCATGCTGATGGGTCATGCGGCGGCGCCGCTGCCGTGTCGCCTGGTGGCGGCGGCCTATCGTGACGAGCAAGAGGCGCCGGACAAGGTGACCCGGCTCGGTCCCGGTGTCGACGCATGCCTTTTCGCCAGCCCGGTCCCTTATGACCTGGCCAGGCGTTCAGGTGTGCTGACGATGCCCGCGACATACGTCCAACTCGGTGGAGCAGCATTAGTCGCAGCGCTGGCCAAGGCCGCGCTCGACACCCGCATGGACCCCCAGAGGGTCAGCATCGACGTGGTCAGCAGGGCCGATGTCGAGGAGGCTTACACCGACCTCGGCATCCCGGCCACGGATGTGCACAGCCGCGACGAGCCGGGAGCAACCGGCACGATCGCGGCCTACCATGAACGCCTCGCTCGGCAGGGCGCGACCACGGGAGCACTGACGTGCCTGCCCGCGGTGGCCGAACGCCTGCACGCGGCGGGCGTTTCGGTCATCAGGATCAGGCCGACCTCAGCGGCGGTCCGTACGGCGCTGCACACCGCGGCGCTGCTCGGGGCGCATCACCGGCTGGAGGAGTCACAGCTCACCGTGGTGCTGGTGGAGGTGCCGACGCTGCGCGAACCCGTGCGCCGCGCCGCGCCCCGCTACTGGCGCGACGAGCTGCGGCTGTCGCTGCACCGGCTGCTGGTCCAGGAGGCGAATCGGATCAACGCCACCGTCTGGCCGATCGACGATCACAGCTATCTGGTCACCGCGACCAGGGGCTCGATCACGGCGGCCACGGACGGATTCAGGGTGTTGCCGTTCGCGGCCAGGATCAGGGACGAGCTGGGGCTGGCGGTCGAGGTCGGCGTGGGGATGGGGCGGACGACGCACGACGCTGAGTCGCACGCCCGTGCCGCGCTGGCCCGCACGCAGGCGGGCAAGCAGGCGCAGGGGTTCGCGGTGGATCGCGAGGGGCGGGCACTCATCCCGGCCCCGCGCATGCCGCCGACGGGCTCCACCGCGCTCAAGCCCAAGGGCGTGGAGGTGCTGGCCAGGTTGGCGGCCAAACTCGAAGGCGGCGACACGGTGGTCGACGCGGAGGGAGCGGGAAAGATGCTCGGGGTGACGCCCCGTACGGCTCGGCGATTGCTGCGCACGCTGGTTGACGAGGGACTCGCGTGGCCGCTTCCGCCGAACCGCACGCCGCAGCCCGGGCGGCCACGGCAGCTGTACCGGCTGATCGTGGAGAAGCTGGGTCCACGCTGACACCGGCCCCATGTGCTGGCCCGCCGCCCTCTCTTCCCCTTTCAGGGCGGCGGGCCACAACAAAAGACCTGCATTCGTCCGGTACGGCGGAGCCGAGCCGGCGCCGCCCGCCGCACGTGGCCGGCGGCCTCCAGGGAGACGCTCGCTGACCCGCACAGGGCCGGCCGCCGCAACGGCGCCCGGTGGGCCTGCTGGGTGGTGCCCGAGGGGCTTCGGGGGATTTGCGTGACCTGTGGAGGGCGTGGGCATTGACGGGCGCTGTCAACTTTGCGAACTAGGGCATTGACTCTTGTGAACTTATTGGTTGACCCGTGTAGATACGGGTATGTTCTCCCACGCCCCCGATCGACGGGATTCGGACGGGGGCACCAAAATTTCCGGCGCCGGACTTCCGCTCGGTCGCGTTGAGACGCCAGCGCCGTCGATTGCCCCTCCACCCCCAGGGTCCGGGCGCCCGATCAGCATCATTGGGCCTCGGCCCGGAGGGTGGGACAGGGCTTTCCTGGTAGCGATTGAGCGGGTTTAGGGCTGATCCACACCACTATTGCGGGCTTGATGTTTGTTCCTCCGTTTTGGAAGGGGTCTGCGCGGGGCTGCAGGGGGTGCTGAAGGCGTTCGCAGGGTGATCGTGGGGCCAGGAGTCAGCAGGCGCAGGCGATGCCGGACACCGGCGCCGTGAGGGCGTCCACCGGATGGCGGCTGACTCCGGCGGCGGTCTCCACCGGGAAGCCCTCCCTGGCCCAGTACTCGAAGCCGCCGATCATCTCCTTGACCCGGTAGCCGAGCCTGGCGAACTCGAGCGCCGCCCGGGTCGCGCCGTTGCAGCCGGGTCCCCAGCAGTACGTCACGACCGTGGCCTCCTCCGGGATCAGGGCGGCGGCCCTGGCCGCGATCTCGGCGGTCGGCAGGTGCAGCGCGCCCTCGATGTGGCCCCGGTCCCAGCTCTCCCGGCTGCGCGAGTCGATCACGACGACGCCGGGGGCGGCGGCGGCCAGGTCGGCGGCCACGTCCGAGACGTCGGTCTCGAAGGACAGCCGGGCGGCGAAGTGGGCCAGCGCGGCGGCGTTCCCGGCGGCGGGGACGGCCGTGACCGCGCCTGTCGGTTCGGCTACAGCGGCTGCGGGTGGCGGGGTTGTGGGCATCGGCGTGCTGCTCCTGTCTGGTTCGGTGACATGACAGACCCTGCCAATCGCCCCGAAACCCGGAAAGTGGCGTGAAAGCCCACTATCGTCAATATCCCGCCAACGGGCCGATAGCTGTCCAGAGTCCGATACCCGCCGGTTTTCGTCGGACGCAGCCTGTATCGTCCATTAGCCATGAGGGCAAACACTACTGACACCCGCGCTCCGCTCCTGGTCTGGAGCGCGTTGGCGATCGTCTATGTGGTGTGGGGCTCGACGTATCTCGGGATCGGGATCGCGATCGAGTCGATACCGCCGATGCTCAGCGCCGCCATGCGGTTCATCACCGCCGCCGCGCTGCTCTCCGGCTTCCTGCTGGTGCGGTCGGGGCCGGCGGCCTTCAAACTGTCGCGCAAGCAGTTCCTCGGTGCGGCCGTCGTGGGCGTGCTGCTGCTGACCACGGGCAACGGGCTGCTGGCGGTGGCCGAGCAGTACATCTCCACCGGCCTGGCCGCGCTCCTCGTGGCCTCGGTGCCGCTGTGGCTGGTCGTGTTCAGGTTCGTGGTGCGCGATCGGCCCAAGACCCTCACACTCGCGGGCGTGCTGGTCGGGCTCGTCGGGGTCGCGGCCCTGTCGCTGACCGGCGCCGAGGGCGGCAGCAGCGTCGGGATCGTGGTGGTGCTGTTCGCCTCGGTGTCGTGGGCCGTGGGCTCGTTCCTGTCGAGCAGGATCGAGATGCCCGCCAACGCGCTCGCCACCAGCGCGATCGAGATGTTCGTCGGCGGCGCCGGGCTGCTGGTACTCGGCACCGGCTACGGCGAGCGGCTCGACCTCTCCGCCATCACCACCAGGTCCTGGGTGGCGCTGGTCTACCTGATCCTGGTGGGGTCCCTGATCGGGTTCACCGCGTTCTCGTGGCTGCTCGGCAACGCCCCCATCTCGCTGGTGTCCACCTACGCCTACGTCAACCCGGCCGTGGCCGTCGCGCTCGGCGCTCTCGTGCTGAACGAGCCGATCACGACCCAGGTGATCGTCGGCGGCCTCGTCATCCTGGCCGGCGTGGCGCTGGTGATCTCAACCGAGCGGAAGGGACCGAAGCGCGTCCTCGAAGACCTCGACGGTGGCGGCGACGTCGGCCTCGGTGTGAGCGGTGGACAGGAACCACAGCCCGCGCGGCACCATGTTGACCCCGCGGTCGAGCAGCGCGGTGTGTAGGCGGGCCATCATGGCGCGGTCGGTCCTGGCGAAGTCGCGGTAGTCGCGCACCGCGGGCGCGTCGGTGAAGTACGTCTGGAAGACCGGCCCAGGCCCGTCCACCAGCATCGGCACTCCCGCCTTGGCCGCCGCCGCGCGCAGGCCGGTCATGAGCTGCCGGCCCCGCGCGTAGAGGGTGCCGTAGACCTCTTCACGCTGCTCGTCCAGGATGCGCAGGGTGGCCTCGGCGGCGGCGATGCCCACCGGCTGGGAGTTGAACGTCCCCGCGTGCGCCACCTTGCCCGAGGAGATCGCGTCCATCACGGCCGCCCGTCCCGCCAGCGCGGACACCTGCATGCCGCCCGCCATCGCCTTGCCGAAGACCGACAGGTCGGGACTGACCCCGAGGTACTCCTGCGCGCCTCCTGGGGCGAGCCGGAAGCCCGTGATGATCTCGTCGAAGATCAGCAGGCTGCCGTGGCGGTCGCACAACTCGCGCACCGCCTGAAGGTACCCGGGGTCCGGCTCGATGGCGCCGGTGTTGCACAGCACCGGCTCGGTGACCACGGCCGCGATCTGCCCCGCGTGCTCGTCCATGAGACGGGTGAGCGCGTCCAGGTCGTTCCAGGGGCAGATCACCAGGTCGGCGGCGGGCGGCTGGCCGGCGGTGCCGGGGACGGCCCGCGGGTGGTCCTGCGGCCCCGCGTCGTCCAGGGACGGGTGCACGCTGTAGAGGACCGGGTCGAGCCAGCCGTGGTAGTGGCCCTCGAACTTGAGGATCTTGGGACGTCCCGTGAAACCGCGGGCCAGGCGCCAGGCGGCGTGCGCGGCCTCGGAGCCGACGGTGTTGAAGCGCACGCGCTCCGCCGCCGGCACCATCGCGCACAACCGCTCGGCGACGCGCGCCTCGGCGGCGTGCTGGGCGGAGTAGACGATGCCCCTGGCCACCTGCTCGGTGACGGCCGCCACCACGGCGGGCGGGCAGTGGCCGAGCAGCGCGGGGCCCTGGCCGAGCACGTAGTCGAGGTAGGAGTTGCCGTCGACGTCCCAGAGCCTGGCGCCTGACGCCCGGTCCACGTAGAGCGGCACGCCCGCGGTACGGCGGGCGTCGCTGGAGACGCCACCTGCGATGTAACGCTGGGCGGTGGTGTAGAGGTCGCGGCTGACGTCCAGAGTCCGGGTCATGCCGACCATCAAACGGGGACGCGTCCCCCGGCGACAAGAAAGAGCGCAAGAAGCGGGTCGTAAGCGCAAATTTCGGTGCTTGTGGAGGTCTGCGGGCCTTGATGGGCTTACGGACATGTTTCTTGGACGCATTCGGCGCACCCCTGGCAGCCCGGTCGAGCTGGTGGCCCGGCGGTCGGCCGGCGAGCTGGTGAGCCTGGCCGGTCTCGGCGCGCACCTGGAGGCGGACCCCGTGGCGGCGCTGGACTCGTACGGGCTCGACCGCCTGACCGAGCTGGCAGCCGGGATCGACGGCCCGACGCTGGACGAGAGCTCGGTGGTCTTCGAGCCGCCCGTGGCCACCTGCACGAAGATCTGCTGCCTGGCGCTGAACTACCAGGAGCACGCCGACGAGAGCGGCCTGGAGGTGCCGCCTGAGCCGGTGCTGTTCTTCAAGCCGCCGTCCGCGCTCGTGGGCCACAACCAGCCGGTCGTCGCCCCCGCCCGTACCCGCCACCTGGAGCACGAGGTGGAGCTGGCCGTGGTCATCGGCAAGGTGACCAGGGACCTGCCGGCCGAGCGGTGGCGCGAGGCCGTCGCCGGCTACACCGTGATCAACGACATGACGGCCAGGGATCTGCAACTGGCCAACATCGCCCGCAACGTGCCGTGGGACCAGTCGAAGGGATTCGACACCTTCGCGCCCGCGGGCCCGTACCTGGCGACGGTGGACGAGGTGCGGGACCCGCAGGAGCTGGAGCTGACGCTGGAGGTGGACGGCCAGATCAGGCAGCGGGCCAACACCAGGCAGATGGTCTTCGGCCTGCCCCGGCTCATCGCCGACCTGTCCGACGGCATGACGCTCATGCCGGGCGACCTCATCGCGACCGGCACCATCGCCGGGATCGCCCCGCTCAAGGACGGCGACACCATGCGGGCCACGGTGGCGGGAATCGGCACACTGGTAAATACGGTCAAATTTCGGTCCGCCTAAAGTAGGGGCATGACCTACGCTGTGGCCGCCCTGGTGGACATCGACGACTTCATGGCCTCCGAGCAGGCTCGGGGCCAGAACTGGGCACGCCACCAGCTCCGGAACGCCGACCAGGCCGTGCGTGCCGCCACGAGCACCCGCCTCGACGCGACGTGCCACTCCCTGCCGCCGGAGGAGTGGCTGGTCGTGCTGACCGGAGCGGACCCCGGCGCGCTGATGTCCGACGCGCGGGCGCTGGCCGAGGAGTTGCGGGCGAGGATCGTCCGCGAGACGGCGTGGACGGCCACGGTCAGCCTGGGCGCGCCCAGCCTCGGCTCCGGCGCGGCCGAGCGGGAGGCCCGGCGGGTCAACGACTACAAGCTCGTGCTCGGCGGCGACCGGGTGATCGCGCCGCCCGCGCAGGAGAGCACGACGGTCAGGCAGGGGAGCCAGACGGTCGGGCGGGGGAACGCGACGGTCGCGCACTGGCCGTACGGCGACCAGGCCGACCTACGGCCGGGCCGGCTGACGCCTCCGGTGCGCATCGAGCAGCAGCTGACCAGGCGGGTCCGCGCCGGTGACCGCAACGGCGCGGCGGGGCTGCTGGCCGGCTGGGTCGACAGGTGCGCGCAGGAGCCGGGAGTCGATCCGCGCACGCTGCGCAACTGGCTGATCGGCCAGCTCCTGTTCGTGGTGGACGTGGCCAACCGGGCCAGGCTGGCCGACGGGTCGACGGACTGGGTGGAGGTCTGCGCCGGGCTGCCGATCGAGGACATCGTCATGGTCGGCGACATCCACGAGCGCTCCTACCTGCACATCTGGCTGCGGGAGACGCTGGGCCGGCTGATGCCGCCCACGCCACGGCGTGATGTGCTCGCGCTGGCCGAGGCCTATCTGGCGGAGCACTACACCGATCCGGGGCTGCGGCTGGCGACCGTGGCGGCGGCGGTGAGCGCGAGCCCGTACTACATCTCGCACCTGTTCGCCGAGGAGCGGCGGACGACGTTCCTGCGCCACCTGACCGGGCTGCGGCTGCGGCACGCCCGCCGGCTGCTCGCCACCTCGGCGCTGCCGATGGACGTGATCGCCGCGCACACCGGCTACCCGACCGCGAAGGCCCTGCGCGGCGCGTTCCGGCGGCACGTCGGCTGCTCCCCCACGGAATACCGCCGAGCCGGGCGCCGGCCGTCCGAGCTCATCCCCTGAAACCGCACGTGATCTGCTGGAGGATTCGTGATCGACCAGAGCGCGTACGCGCCCATCGCCAGATCGGCCGTGGACCGGCTGCTCACCGAGGAACGCGACGCCATCGAACGAGCCGGCGCGCTGGTCTTCGCCTCGTTGCGGGCGGGCGGGGTGCTCCAGGCGTTCGGCACCGGCCATTCGAGGTCCGTCGCGCTGGAGCTCACCGGCCGGGCCGGCGGCCTGGTGCCGGTCAACCAGCTCGGCCTGCGCGACCTCGCCTACTACGGCGAAACCGCGCCGCGTGACCTCCTCGACCCCAAGATCGAGCGCGAGCCCGGCCTGGCCGCCCGCGTGTGGGAGCTGGCCGACATCCGGCCCGGGGACGTCTTCGTGATCATCTCGAACTCCGGCGGCAACGCGGCGATCGTCGAGATGGCCCGGCTCGCGGTGCGGCGCGGGCACCAGGTGATCGCCATCACCTCCCGCGCGCACACCGCCACGCTGACCGTCGAGGAGCGGCTGGCGGACCTGGCCCACGTGGTCATCGACAACGGCGCGCCGTACGGTGACGCCGCGATGGCGCTGCCGGGCGGCGGCACGACCGGCGGCGTCTCGACCCTCACCGGCGTGCTGGCCGCACAACTCCTGGTCGCCGAGGTGGCCGGCCGCTTCATCGCGGCCGGCGAGCCGCCGCCCGTCTTCCAGTCGGCCAACACCCCTGGCGGGGACGAGCACAACGCCCGGTTGCTGGCGAGCTACGGCCCGCGCGTCCGCCTCGGCGACGCCTGACCGACGCCTGGTCCCGTTTGGTCAGTGCCTAACCTCGTACGAGGCGGTAGAGCTGGCGCGGCCGGCCGGCCTGGGCGCCCTTGACCGGGGGCATCGGCCAGGCCAGGCCCTCCTCCGCGAGGCTCTGCAGGACCCGGCGCGCGCTGCGCGGCGAGACCGACAGCACGTCGGCGACCATCTCGGCGTCCACCACCATGGTCTCGCCGTCCTGGAGCCGCTCGACCAGGCGGTCGAGCAGCTTGGCCGCCTTGCTGGCGACGACGGGCTCGCTCTCCTGCCGCCGGCGCCGGCGCACCGGCAGCGACAGGACGGTCCCGTCGCCCCCGACCAGGTACGCGGCGGCGGCCCCCGCGTTGCGCGCCTTCTCGACGGCCGCCAGCGCGTTGGCGTCGGCGTCGCGGGCCGTGCTGCCGAGCCCGATGCCGACCTCGACGGGAACGCCCGCGTCCGAGCTGATCCGGTCCATGAACGGCGCCACCCTGAACCCGTCGGTGGCCTGGCCGAGCGCGCCGACGGTGGCGGTGACGACGTAGCTGTTCTCGTCGCGCGGGACCACGGTGGCGCCCATCAGCCGCGCGTCGGCCAGCAGCGACCGGTGCAGCGACAGCTTCAGCTCCTGCTGCCAGTAGTTGCCCGGCCCGGAATAGCTGGGCTTGGCCGCCGCGGCGAGCTCGACGACCACGATGGCGATCTGCGCCTCCTCCAGCCTGCTGCCGGTGCCGAGCAGGGCGGCGGTGTTGAGTGCCAGGCGCAGCGTGTGGGAGGTCGGCAGCAGGCGCAGCACGGGCACGCCGGCGGCGGTCAGCTTGTTGGCGACACTCCTTATCGTGGTGAGCGCCGCGGTGGTCTGGCCCTGGCGGTGAAGGTGCTCGTGGAAGGCGCTGAAGCCGCGCGCCGACTCCGGCCGGTCGTACTCGGAGAGGTGCACGCCCGCGGTGCTCACGCCGATCTCGCCGTACGCCTCGTCCACGTCGGCGGCAGGCAGCGAGTCGATGCTCACCCTGGCCGGGTCGATCCCGTGGGTGAGCACGCCGCGCAGCAGGCTGGCGTACAGGCTGGCCCCGCTCATCGGCACGTACGTGGCCGGGACCGGCAGCTCGCCGGCCTGCCTGGCCAGGTCGTGCTGGAGCGGCCCGGTGAACAGGACCACGTCGATGTTGTCGGCGATCCGCGAGAACTTCTCGAAGGTCTCGTGCTCCTCGGCATGCGGCGCGCCGACCAGCCGCCAGTCCGCCGCGGCCGGCAGGTCGGCGCCGATCATCATGATCTGTTCGACGAGATCGTGTGGTCCGACGACCCCGATCGCCACCCTCGACCGCGACTCGGAACGCAGCCGATCCATGATCTTGATCACCCCAGTCCGGATCTCCACTGAAGCAGGCGGGTCATCGTCGCACCGAGCACCTCGGCCTGGTCCCTCTCTGCGAGGCCACTGAAGATTACCCTCCCCAGCGAGATCCGAAGATCGATGAACGGGAAGTCGGACCCGTAGACCACCCGGCCGGTCCCCAGCTCCCGCACCATTCTCGCGATGTCCGTGCCGGTGTTGAAGGACCCGCACACCTCCAGGATCACTCCTGGACGCCGCTGCGCCACCTCGATGGCCTTCTCGAACCCGAGCGGCGTCGCGCCCGCGTGCCCCGCGATGATCACCACGTCGGGGTGTTCCGACGCGACCGCGTCCACCTCGTCCAGGTCGTTGTAGGCGGACCCGTCGTAGGTGTGGGTGAGCACCGGACAGCCGGTACGCTGCGCGAACTCCCACACGCGGGCGTACCGCCTGCCGGTGAGCGGGTAGTCGTGCAGGTCGGGGTGGATCTTGATGCCGCCGAACCGCGGATCCGCACCCCACTTCTCCAGCTCGCCGGCGGGGTCCTGCCAGGGGTTGACCGTCAGGTAGCCGGTGAAGCGGTCAGGCGCGCGATCGACGGCCTCGGCGGTGGCCGCGTTCCCCGCCGACGCGTCAAGCTGGATCGCCAGGTGGCTGGAGAGGACGGCGTGCGCCACGCCGCACCTGTCCATCACCCTGACCATCGCGCCCGGGGACGACTCGGGGATGAAGAACAGGCTGTAGGGGCCGGAGTGGGCGTGCGCGTCGACGATCCTGACGCTGCTCTGCGGGCGCCGCTGCCACAGCGCGGACGTGATCGCGTTCATGCCGCCCCCACGGGCAGCAGGCCCAGCAGCGTGCCGGCGCCGATGGTGGCCACGACGCCGTCGTCGAGCTCCGCCCACAGCAACCGGGTGACCGCCTCGGCCGGGTCCCTGACCGGCGCGCCCGTGCCGAAGACGAGGCGGCGCGCGCCGTACCGCTCGACGAGCCATTCGAGCCCGCAGTGCGAGGACAGGTTGGCCAGCCCCACGTACACGTTGCCGGTGCGCGAGAGCACCCCGGCCACCTGCCTGAGCTGGCGGTAGCCGAGCGCGCCGACCACGACCCGCAGCTCCGGGTGCGCGGTGGCGACCGACTCCACGGCCGGCCAGCCGGTCTGGGCCGCGTCCACGAGCAGCGGCAGCCCGGCTTCGGCGATGGCGGCGAGCATGGCGGCGCAGTCGCGGCCCGCGAGATCGTAGCCGTGGTCGGCGGGGTAGGCGCGGACGGCGCACACCCCGCTCGCCAGCGCGGCGGTCACGAACTCGGCGGGCGTGCCGGTCTCGCCGCAGGTGGAGGGCAGCATCACCCAGCAGGGACGCAGCCTGGGCCGGCCGGCGACCAGGCCGAGCAGCTCTCTGTTGCCCGTCGCCGGATCGTGCAGCCAGGACTGGGTGTGGCTGACCACCGCCTCCGCGATGCCGAAGCGGTCCATCCTGTCCAGCGCCTCCGTGATCGAGCCCGTGCCCACGTCCCTGCGGGGGTGGCGGCCGAGCATCGCGTCAGCGTCGATCAGCATGAACCGTCCAATCCTGGGGAATCGAGGGGGGCTCGTCCCGGTAGGGAAAAATGCCGACGGTGAATCTGCCGTCGGCGCGTCGCAGGCCGAGCGAGTGGATCTCGCCGTACTCGGCCGTCCTGGTGGCGGGGTCGGGGATCCTGGCGGGACCCGTGCCGTGCAGCACCGCGTCGGGCGGCTCCAAGGGCACCACGAGAATGCCCGGACCCTTGGTGCCGGCGAACCCGCCGTCGCGCGCCACCCACGGCGACAGGCCGTGGATCTGCCAGACCGCGTCCGCGTCGATCGTGTCGGTGACGACCCAGTACGGCTCGTCGCCCTTGACGAAGACGATCCTGCGGTCGTGGCGCGCGCTGTAGCCGTGGTGATGCCCGGCGAACACGTCGGCCCGCGCGGAGACGGAGAACAGGTCGCAGGCGGCGCGGCGGTCCTCGGTGTAGTCCTCGCCCGGCACGAGCAGCGTGTTGTGCGCCCTGGTCGCCTGGTACCAGTCGTAGTAGCCCGGGTCGTCGTAGGACGGCGGGCCGCCTCCTTCCCAGGCCAGCGGCACGCCCCAGCCCGTCAGCACGAAGTCGAGCGCCGCGTGGTGGCTGTGCGGCTCCAGCTCGTGCCCGACGTACGGGCCGTAGTTGACGACCGTGTGGAAGTGATCGTGGCGGAAGGTCGCGTAGCCGCTGGCCTCCAGGTTGTGCGAGCCTTCGACCGGCCGCACGCCCTCGGGCCAGATGAGGCCGCTGTCCTGGAGGTGCGGCACCCAGCCGCCCGAGGTGGCGAGGACGGCCAGCCAGCGGTGCATGGCCTGGTGGCGCGGGTGCTCGCCGAGCGCCGGCTCCACGGCCACGGCCCGTTCGAGGTTGTCCAGGCACATGAGGTGGTAGCTGGGCGAGCGCTCGTGGTGGCCGCCGTCGGCGCGCACGTCGCGTTCCAGGTGCTCCAGGATCCTGGCCAGGGCGACCTCGGCCCACTCCGCCGCCTCGGGGAGGTCGGCGAACACCCTGGCGGTGTGCAGCAGCTCGCACGCGTTGACGAACTGCCAGTTGCCGTGGCGGAACTCGTCGTGCTCCTCGGCCGACCATCGGGCGCCGCCGACGACCGTCTTCATCATCCGCAGCCAGCACGCGTCGCTCAGCGCGGGCTCGCCGGCGAAGACGGCCAGTGCCTCGGTGACGTACATGGCGCGGGCGCGGACGCCGAGCGAGTACCAGACCACGTCGAGTCCCGGCCAGTCGCCTTCGACCCGGTCGCGGTCGGCGTACCACTGGCTGAACAGGCGGTCCCATTCGGCCGCGTAGCGCGGGTCCCCAGTCTCGGCGTAGGCCGTGATCAGCGGGGTCATCCAGCGCAGGTAGTGGAAGCCGTACAGCAAGGATCTGCCGTGGCCCTTGTCCAGGAAGTCGGCCTCGATCCCGAGCAGGGCGTCCGCGCCCGCCGCGGCGAGCGCCGCGGGGACCGGCCGCCGCCACCGCCAGGCCCTGGCCGCGGCCACGTCGCGGGCGCCGATCGCGTCGAGCAGCGCCTCGTCGGTGATGTGCCGCATGCGCGTGGGATGCACGTGCGGCGCCTTCTCTACGAACATGGCACCGGTCGTCCCGTACGGGCGGACTCGTGCGCGGCGGCGAGCACGGCGGTCACGTGCCGCGAGCTCTCCACGCTGACCAGCGGCTCGGCACCGGTGCGCACGCAGTCCACGAAGTGGTGGATCGCGTCGCGGTAGGCGCCCGCCGGGATGCCGTGCACGACCCGCTGGAGCATGTTGCGCGGGTAGGTGTAGGACTTCTCGGTGGCGAGCTGGATGTTCTCCTTCTGCCTGTCGAGCTGGATGACGCCCGACTCGCCGGCCACGGTGATGTAGCTGTCGACCATGGTGGGGAAGGTGTTCGGGTAGATCCAGGCCGACTCGAACGTGGCCACCGCGCCCCTGCTGAAGCGGGCCTGGATCTGCATCGCGTCCGGGGTGTCGATGCCCATCCCGCGCAGCTTGCCGTGGCGGGCGGTGGCGAACACCTCGACCACGTGGTCGTCGTAGAGCCAGGTGACCAGGTCGATGTCGTGGCTGGACAGGAACCAGGCGCAGGTCGTCCGGTCGGCCCAGCCGATCATCTCGGTGGGCACGTGGATCGTGTCGTCCTTGCGGGCGTAGCCCACGACCGGCTCGCCGACCAGCTCCATCTGCTGCTTGGCCTGCGCGTACGCGGGCACCCAGCGGTGGTTGAACAGGCACATCGCGGTCACGCCCGCCTGCCGGATCGCGGCCACGGAGCGGTCGGCGTCCTCGACCGTGGTCGTGAACGGCTTCTCCACCAGGATGTGCACGCCGGCCTCCGCCGCCGCCACCATCACGTCCGCGTGCAGGTGGTCGGGCGTGGTGATCGACACGGCGTCGACGGTGCCGGAGTCGAGCAGTTCGCGGTAGCCGGGGTAGACGGCCGCCCGCGGAGCGGCGTCGAGCGGACGCCGCGCGACGGCGGTGATCTCGGCGTCCGGGTGGGCGGACAGGACCTCGGCGTGGCCGCGACCCATGATCCCGGCCCCGACGATCCCTACTCTGAGCTTAGGCAAGTGCGTCATTCCATTGTTTCTCTGCGGCGTCGAGCGCCTCCTTGGCGCTCTTGGATCCCTGGAAGAAGGCCCTGATCTCCTCGGCCAGCGACTCGGCCAGCTCGGTGTCCTTGGGCGTGCCCAGGGGGACGTACTCCAGCTTCGGCAGGCCCTTGACGATCACCCGGCGGGCCACGTCCACCGGCTCGTCACCGCTGACGTCGGCGAAGTAGGCGTCCTTGGTGGAGGAGATCGTCGAGGGGTAGATCGGCACCAGCTTGCAGAAGGCGAGCTGGTTGGCGCCGTTGGTGAAGAACTTGACGAACTCGGCCGCCGCCCGCTGATGCTTCGACGCCTTGGGGATGGCCACGGTCTGCTGGGCGAGCAGCAGGTAGCCGCCGGTCTTGGTCTGGACGGGCTCGGTGATGACCAGGTCCTGGTAGACGTCGGGCGCGTTCTTCTGCACGTTGACCAGCGTCGCCGCCGCCGCGCTCGCCACCATCGCGAGCTGGCCGTTCTCCAGGCTCTGCGGGTAGTTCCTGACGTCCTTGGAGACCGCGCCTGGCGCGATGCCGTGCTTGTCGTAGCTCTGCTTGAACGACTCCAGCAACGTGACGGTCTCCGGCGTGTTGAACGCCGCCTTCTTCTTGTCGGCGCCGAGCAGCTCGACGCCGTAGTAGCGCAGCACCGAGGCCGCGTTGAGGCCGGGGATGTCGTTGCTGCCGTAGACCTTGGTCTCGGCGTAGACCTTGTCCGCCAGGGCGAGCGCCTCGGCGTAGGACTTCGGCGGGGCCTTCTCGTCGAAGCCCGCCTTGGTGACGACGGACTTGCGGTAGATGCCCACGGGGGAGCCGCCGTTGTACCACGGCACGGCGTACAGCTTGCCGTCCACGCGCAGGGGCTCGACCAGGTTCGGCTGGAAGTCGGTGAGGTCGGCGGGCTTGATCAGGTCGTCGAGCGGGGCCAGCGAGGGAGCGAACCTGCCGAGATCGGTGGAGGCGATGTTGACCGCGTCGGGCACGTCGCCGCTGGCCACCGCCGCGAGGAGCTTGGTCGCGATGTCCTGGCCCGGCACGTCGACCCACTTGACGGTGACCTTGGGGTGTTCCTTCTGGTACTGGGCGATCAGCCCTTCGACGTAGGCGCCGAAGTTCTTCTTCAGGTTGATCGTCCAGAACTCGACCTCGCCCTCGAACGGCTGGTCGTCCGCTGCGGCGGACGTGCCTCCCGAGGTTCCGGCGACGCAGCCGGACGACATGAGAGCCAGCGCGAGCACGCTCGCCCCTAAGGCTCTTCTCTTCAGCACCGGAAACCCTCCAGCGAATTATGGCCGTCCCTAATGATTCTTTCGGCACCTTGTCACTTCGCCCGGGGACGCGTCAAGGGTCCCTGCTCAACAGAGTCTTGACGGTCAAGATTCACCGTCTATAAGCTTCGCCTCACATTCTGGCCAGTCTTTATCAGGGCTATGGACATCACTATTAAACCCCCGAAGGATGTGAAGTCAGTGGCCGTGAGCCGGATCCCAGGGCAGCGCTGGTACACGCCGTACCTCTTCCCGATACCGGCTCTGGTGCTGTTCGGGGTGTTCTTCGCCTGGCCGGCGGTGACCGCGCTCCAGCTTTCGTTCACGGACTACGACGGCGTCAGCCCGCCTGTCTTCACCGGCTTCGACAACTTCGCCAAGATCGTCGGCGACGACCGGTTCTGGACCGCCCTGCGCAACTCGCTGGTGTTCCTCGTGGGGTTGTTCCCCCTGCTCGTCGTGATCCCGCTGCCGCTGGCCGTGCTGATCAACCAGAAGCTGCCCGGCATCAAGACGTTCCGGATGCTCTACTACCTGCCGGTCGTGACCTCGATGGTCGCGGTCGCGGTGGCCTGGAACTACGTCTTCCACCAGCAGGGCGTCGTCAACTGGCTGCTCACCGGCTTCGGCGTCCTGGACGAGCCCATCCAGTATCTCCTCGACCCCGTCTGGGCGCTGCCCGCGCTGATCCTGGTCGAGGGCTGGAAGAACATGGGCGTCTACATGATGATCTACCTCGCGGGCCTCCAGACGATCCCGTCGGACCTCTACGAGGCCGCCAAGATCGACGGCGCGAACGCCTGGCACCGGATGCGGCGCATCACCGTCCCGCTCATGGTCCCCTACATCGCGGTCGCCATCACGATGGCCATGCTCGACGCGATGCAGGCGTTCACCACCGTCTTCGTCATGACCCAAGGCGGCCCGCAGGACGCCACCCTGATGCTCGGCTACTACATCTGGTCCGAGGCGTTCGAGAAGTACGACATGGGCTACGCCAGCGCCGTCGGCCTCGTCCTGTGGATCCTGCTGATCGTGATGGCCCTGCTCAACTACCGGCTCACCAGCGGAAAGAAGGACGAGCGTTGAGTCACAGGCTCGCCTGGTGGACCCGCCGCGTCGGCATGTACGTGCTGCTGACCGCGATCGCCCTGGTCTTCGTCGGCCCCTTCCTCATCCTGCTGTCGGCGGCGCTGAAACCGTCGGGCCAGGCCGTCTTCTCCTTCCCGCCGGACATCATCCCCCGGCCCCCCGTGCTCACCTGGGCCAAGGAGGCGTGGACGGCGATCCCGTTCCCGCGCTACCTGCTCAACTCGGTGCTCCTCGTCGCGGTGATGGTGCCGCTGTACATCCTGGTGTCGGCCCTGTGCGCGTACCCGCTGGCGCAGATGGTCTTCCGCGGCCGGAGCCTGATCTTCTTCGCGATCCTCGCCACCATGTTCATGCCGGGCGAGGTCATGTTGCTGCCGAGGTTCCTGGTGGTCTCCCAGATCGGGATGGCCGACAGCTACCTGGGCGTGATCCTGCCCGGACTGCTCTCCGCGTTCGGGATCTTCCTGCTCCGGCAGACCTTCGCCGGGGTGCCGCGCGAGGTGGTCGACGCCGCCAGGACCGACGGATGCCACGAGCTGCGCATCTTCTGGCACGTCATGCTGCCCGCCGCCCGCCCCACACTGGCCATCCTCGGCGTCTTCGGTTTCATCTCGGTCTGGAACAGCTTCATCTGGCCGATGGTCGTGCTGAAGGACTCCTCCCTCTATCCCATCTCGCTGGGGATCGCCTACCTCGCCGGGATCACCGGCACCGACGTCCGCAGCCTCGCGGCCGGGACGATCATCTCCATCCTGCCCGTCGTCATCTTCTTCATGATCATGCAACGCCACGTCCTGGAAGGCATGCGCGGCGCGGTCAAGAGCTGACGCCGCCGGGAAAGGTGAAACCTCAGATGTTGACCCGCAGACAGTTCGGCCTCGGCGTGCTCGCGACCGGCGCCCTCGCCGCCGCTTCCAGTGAGCCGTACGACTACACCTCACGACAGACGTTCGATCTGTTCGACAAGCTCTTCCACGAGAGCGGCACGTCCGGGCAGCCCACGGACACCAACGAGGCCGGCGGTCTCGGCTGGGGCGCCTCCTACGTGCTGGCCGCCTACGTCAGGATGTACGAGGCCTACCGCGACACCCGTTACCTGGACCGGCTCATCCACAACGCCGACCTCGTGCTGGCCGGCCGCGACTCCGAGCGCGGCGTCACCGACTACCGCGGCCAGTCGCTGCCCGCCTGGCGCAGCCTCACCTACAGCGCGGGCGGCGTGCGCCTGCTCGACGCCTCGGGGCAGCCGCTCCTGGAGGTGCGCAGCGCGCTGACCAACGTCAGCGACGCGGTGGCGATCGTACGCGCGGGCACCTCGGAAGGCCGGTTCACGCTGGAGGTGAACAACCCCGTCAAGGCCAAGGTGTCCACCTTCGCCGACCTGACGATGGACCCCGGCAGCCCCGACTACGCCGTGAAGCGGATCTTCGACGCCTACCCGTCGCCGACCATGGTGACGGCCAAGGACCTGCGCTCCGCGCCCTCGGGTGCGGCGACGCCGGCGCTGGGGACGTTCAAGCTGGCCCCCGAGCCGGTGATCTTCGCGGTGCACACCGGCATGATCACCTACCCGATGGCGTCCTTCGCCCGGATCGTCCACCAGGACCCGCGCCTGCGCGCCAACGCCCGCTACCGCGCCAAGGCCGCCCAATACATCGAGGCCTGCCGGGCCGCCGCCGCCGCGCACGACCCTGAATGGGTGGCCGACGGCTACTACATCTGGCCCAAGGGCATGCCCGTCCCCTACGACGGCGTCGAGCAGCCCATCAACCAGAGCGTCGCACTCGGCCAGACCTACGCGGAGCTGGCCGCGGCCACCGGCGAACGGCTCTTCCGCGACCGCACCCGCCGGCTGGCCGCCACGTTCGCCCGCGACCTCAAGGTCAACGACAAGGACGCCTACTATTGGCCGTACTGGCCCGGCTTCGGCAAGCTCTACAGCGGCTACACCAAGGCCGACGGCGTCTCCGAGTGGACCCCGTCCTACGGCTCGCCGCCCAAGGGCGCCCAGCAGGGCGAGGACCTCAGCCACGGCGGGATCGACGTCGAGTTCGCCGCCGTCGCGCACCGGTGGGGCCTCGGCTTCACCGGGCGCGACATGGGCCGATTCGCCCGCACCTACACCAAGAATCTGGCCACCACCGACAACGGCGTCGCGACGACCTTCCTGAGAGTGGACGGCACCGGCGGCCTGGCCGCCGCCGGGCAGTATCTCCAGGCGCCGCGCTTCATGCCGGTGGCCCCGTGGGACGGCGCGCTGTTCACGCACGCGCGGGCCGTCTACGACGACCACGCCGTCCAGCCCGGGTACGGCTCCACGCTGCTGTCGGTCGCCTACCTCAACTGGCAGGCCCGCAAGTAGCTCACCCGCGGAAGGCGCGCGCCGCGGCGAGGAAGGCGTCGTTGGCCTCCGGATCGCCGATCGACACGCGGGCGCCTTCCCCCGCGAACGGCCGCACCGCCACGCCCTCCACGGCGCAGGCCGCGGCGAAGTCGAGGGTGCGCTCACCGAGCCGGAGCCAGACGAAGTTCGCCTCGGTGGGCGGCACCGTCCAGCCCTGGGCGATGAGCGCCTCGCGGACCCGGGTGCGCTCCTTCACCACCTGATCGACCCGCTCCAGCAGCTCGTCCTCGGCCTGCAGCGACGCGATGGCGGCGACCTGCGCCAGGTGGTTGACGGCGAACGGGATGATCGTCTTGCGCACGGCCGTCGCCACCGGCTCGTGCGCGATCAAGTAGCCGACCCGCAGCCCCGCCAGCCCGTACGCCTTGGAGAACGTGCGCAGCACGCACACGTTCGGCCGGTCGCGGTAGAGCGTGATCCCGTCGGGGACGTCCTCGTCGCGGATGTATTCGCGGTAGGCCTCGTCCAGCACCACCAGCACATTCTCGGGCACCCGGTCGAGGAACGCCTCCAGGGCGCCGCGGCGGATGGCGGTGCCCGTGGGGTTGTTCGGGTTGCACACGAGCACCATGCGCGTACGGTCGCCGATCGCCGCCGCCATGGCGTCCAGGTCGTGGTCCTCGCCCGCCAGCGGCACCTGGACCGACGTCACCCCGGACAGATCGGCCAGCAGCGGATAGGCCTCGAACGAGCGCCACGCGTAGACCACCTCGACGCCGGGCTCGCCCACCGTCTCGAAGAGCTGCTGCGCCACCGTGACGGAGCCGGCGCCGAGCGCGATGTGCTCCGGCGGGACCGCGTAGCGGGCGGCGATGGCCTCGGTCAGCCGGACCGCGCCGGGGTCGGGGTAGCGGTGGACCTGCCGCGCCCCCTCGGCGATCGCCTCGACCACGGACGGGAGCGGGCCGTACGGCGACTCGTTGGAAGACAGCTTGTACGACCTGCCGTCCGGAGCCACGACGGCCTTCCCCGGCTTGTAGGCGGGCATTGTGTCCAGGATCTGGCGGAAACGAGGCATGGCCTAACTTTAGAAGGCCCGCCGGGGTGCGGCATCATCCGGTGCGCCCGTCTTCAGGAAGGCTCGCGTCGTTTGCCGAGTGCCGTCTCGACCAGCTTGGCCGCCCGGTCGGCGGCGGCGAACCCGGAGCGCTTGACCGTCACGTCGACGGTCACGACGACGTTCGACATGCGGAAGAGGACCTTCGTGTTGTAGGTGGTGCGCTGCCAGCCGGCCGCCGGTTTCGTGTAGCTGTAGGCCTCGTCACCCCTGTCCGGCCCCTTGCGCAGCTTGGTGCCCGCGACGCGCTTCGGCTCGTCCTTCATGGAGTCGGCCATGTACTTGTAGGAGAAGGTGGCCCCCGACATGGTCGGCGAGCGGATCGTCATGAGGGTCAGATGGGTGCCGTCCGGCCCGTACCACATGCACGCGGAGTCGGTCAGGTACTGGCGGCGGGCCGTGCCGCCGAGCAGCGAGCGCACCTGCGCGCCGGTCAGCAGGCCGCACGCCTCGAAGCCGTCGCCGATCAGCGGCTCGGGATCGGGCGCGGGCGTGCTGGAGACCGACGGCAGAGTACGGAAGGAGGGCCGGGGAGAGAACGCCCCGACGATCGCGAACGCCAGGCTCGGGAACATCTGCACCGTGACCGCCACCCCCGCCGCCACGGTCAGCACCACGGCGAGCACGGCGCCCGCGACGACCCGCCGGCGCCCACGCCGCTTGTTCCGCACCATCGGGGCCGTGATGGGCGCGCCGCGCGTGATCTCCCCCAGCCAGCCGGCCGCCTCCTGCGGGGAGCAGCGGCCGGCCGGGTCCTTCTCCAGCATCGCGGCCAGCACAGGTGCGAGCGGGCCGGCCAGCCGGAAGGGGGCGGGCTCCTGCATCAGCACGGCCGCCAGCACGGCGGCCTCGTTCTGGCGGGCGAAGGGCGGGCCGCCCTCCACCGCCGCGAAGAGCGTGGCGCCGAGCGACCACAGGTCGGCGAGCGGGCCGTCCGCCTCGCCGCGCAGGCGTTCCGGGGCGATGTAGCCGGGCGAGCCACTCAGGAACCCGGTCTGCGTGAGCGCGGTGTCGCCAGCGATGGTCGCGATGCCGAAGTCGGTCAGCAGCACCCGCCCGTCCTCGGTGAGCATGACGTTGGCGGGTTTGACGTCGCGATGCAGGATGCCCGAGCCGTGCGCGGCCGAGAGCGCCTCGATCATCCGCAGGCCGATCTCGGCCACCCGGTGCGCGGGCAGCGGGCCCTCATCGCGCAGGACCCGGTCGAGTGACCGGCCGCGGACCAGCTCCATGACGATCCACGGCCGCCCGTCGTCGAGGACCACGTCGTGCACGGTGACGATGGACGGGTGGGAGCGCAGCGTCGCCGCGGCCCGCGCCTCGCGCAGCGTGCGATCGGTCATCTCGGCGCGCGCCGCCTCGTCGAGGGCGGATGGGAGGCGTACCTCCTTGATCGCCACCTCTTGGCGGAGGAGCTCGTCCATCGCCCGCCAGACCGTGCCCATGCCGCCCTGACCGAGCTCGGACAGCAGCCGATAGCGGCTCGCGAGCAGCGTCACCGCGCCGCCGAGGGCGTCTCTGGCTCTCCGGCCATCCGGTCGCCTCCTGTCGATGTCACCGGCGGGCAGGGCAGATCCGATAGTACGAGGAATGGCGGGCGAACATCATCGATTCGTGATCATAGGTCACTCTTTGAGATGGCCTGCCCTTCTAGGACGTTCGCACCCACTCGGCGCAGCCGCCGGTCACGAAACCCTTGTCCGTGGGCAGGATGGTGACGGACAACCCCCTCCAGGCCGCACTCGTCTCGATCACGTCGCTGGCCGCGCCCGACAGCCCGCGCAACCTGGCCCAGGTGCACTGCATATTGGGATTGCCGTCCGGGGCCGCGCCCCGCGTGGTGTAGGTCCCCGGCTCGATGTCCACGCCGACCACGAGCGTGTGCGGCAGCAGGGGATCGACGCCCTGGGTCCACGGCACGGTGCCGAGCGCGTTGGGCCGGGGGCCGATGGGCACCATGGCCGCCTCGCCGGCCTCCGCGACGGGCTCTGCCTCAAGGGAGAAGAACGCGAGGGCGCCGAACGCCACGATCAGCAAAGCGAGCAGCAGGACGGCTAACGGACCGAGCTGCGCGCGGCTCCCAGGGGTCACTGACCAAGAGTGCCACCGGGAGCGTCATCCTGCCACGGTCATTCCTTGAGGCTGCGGAGCATGGGCGGGTGGAGCAGCTCGGCCGGGCCGCGGCGGTAGAGCTTGGCCGGCCGGCCGCCGTCCCTGGTCGTGGTGGCGCCGGTCTCCAGCAGGAAGCCCTCCGCCTTGGTGACCTTGCGGTGGAAGTTGCGCGGGTCGAGGGTGCGGCCCCAGACGATCTCGTAGACGCGCCGCAGGTCGGCCACCGTGAACTCGGACGGGCTGAAGGCCGCGCCCAGCGAGGTGTACTCCAGCTTGGCCCGGGCCCGCTCGATGCCGTCCACCATGATGCGGCGGTGGTCGAAGGCCATGGCCGTGAGGGCGTCGACCGGCTGCCAGCTCATGTGGGCCTTTTCCGAGGCGGGCAGGTCGGGGGCCAGGCCCAGGTAGGCGACGCTGAGGACGCGCTGGCGGGGGTCGCGGTCGGGGTAGCCGTACGTCTGGAGCTGCTCCAGGTGCACCGGCGCCCCCGGGAGGCCGGCCCGCTCGCCCAGGATGCGGTGGGCGGCGGCCGGGAGGTCCTCGTCGAGCTGGATGAAGCCGCCGGGCAGCGACCAGCGCCGCAGGAACGGCGGGTTGTCGCGGCGCCACACCAGGGCGCTCAGCGCGTGATTGCGCACGGTGAGCACCACCAGGTCGACGCTGACCGGGACGCTCGGGACCATGGACGGCACGTTACACGCAGTCGTGCGCGGCTAGCGAACGGTGCACGCGAGGGCCGGGGTCAGGTGACGATGCGCACGTGTAAGGGCTCGGTCGCGGCCTGGCCCGACGGCAGTTTCACGCCGATCTTGACCCACTCCCCCGCCGGCACCTGGCTCCAGTCGAACGGCACCCAGGCCGTCGACATCCCCTCGGGCAGCTCCTCCAGCGGGTCCTCGTCCAGCCAGCCCACCGCGGACACCACGAGGTCCTTGGTCCCGCCCGACCATTCGACGGTGACCGTGCCGTCCTTGAGGTTGTAGCCGCGCACCTCAAGACCGTCCTGGACGTCGCGCGCCCGCCTGATCGCGTCCACCGCGATCGGGCGCTGCCAGTCCGCGGTGATCTCCTTCTCCAGCGAGGGCTGGCCGCAGGTCATGAAGTCGCTCCACATGTAGGAGACGATCTTCTGCACGTAGCGGCCGGCCATCGCCACGGCCTGGTCCAGGCGCTTCTTGTCGGTCTTGCCGCGCGTGCCCTGCGGCGCGCACGGCTCCTTGCCCGACGGCTCGAACGCCTCCACGTTCGCCCAGAGCTGCACCTGGTAACCGGCCTGGATCATCTCCTCGCGGGCCGCCGCCATCTCCCGGTAGTAGTCGCGCGTGGACCCGTGGTACGCGGTCTCGTACGTCGACTCGCCCACCACCGGCCGCAGCCGCTCGTCCACCTCGCTGTCGCGCTCGTCCGGCCAGAACAGGCCCACCTTGCCCGTGCCCCGGCTGTCCTGCGGCGCGATGATGCCGACCCCGGTCTTCGCCAGCGCCTTGAACGCCTCGGCGACCTGCTTGGGGGTCTGCCCGAAGGCCACCCGCTTGCGCGCGTCCAGGTAGGGGCTGATCAGGATGGGTTTGTGCAGCTCCTGCTCGACGATCGTGTGCTGGTCGGCGTAGACCTCCAGCGTCGGGTTCGTGGCCAGGGTGGCGGCCATCTGGACCTCGAACGGCTGGTACACCCCGCCCAGCGAGTCACGGTTGTCGAAGCGGGCGCCGTAGTCCTGGAGGATGCGCCGCGTCAGCGTGGTCAGCGTGCCGAGGTGCCGCGTCTCGGCCCTGATCGGCGTCTTCGAGTCGCGCGGCGCGAGCGGCAGCGCGGGGAAGACCTGCATCCCGAACTGGTCGGCCAGGTCCAGCAGCTCGGTCAGGCTGTCCTTGTCCGAGCCGGCCACCAGGATCATGTCGTACGACGTGGCCTTGCGGCTGAAGTCGCACGTGGCGTCGTCGGAGCCGTCGGCCTGGGTGACGAGCCGGTAGTAGATCCGGTTGCCCACCTCGATGCTGCGTTCCATCCCCGGGCAGCGGAACAGGTCCTTGCCGAACGACTCGTCGGTCCTGTAGACGTACGTGCGGCCGATCCGGTTGCCCGGGTTGGCCTCCTTGAGGTCGCGCAGGGCCGCCTCACTACAGCTCAGCCCGTCTTCCTCGCACGGCTTGTAGAGCGAGTCGACCGTGCCGTCCTTGGCCAGGATCTGGCCCTCGTCCGAGACCGTGCGGAACTGCAGGCCGTAGCCGATCCTGATGATCGTGTTCCCGCCGACGCTGTGGATCTCCTCCAGCTGGCTGCGCCACGTGCAGCGGTTCGACTTGGGCGTGATCCAGTAGCCGGTGACCGCGTAGGAGGCGCGGGTCTTGGTCTCGAACGTTCCACAACGGTCGGTGACCTCGCTCACCTGCGGTGTCGGCTCGGTCGTGGTCGGCTTGGGCTTGGCCGGCGGGCTGACCGAGGCGACCGGCTCGCCGGACGACTGCGGCAGCACGATGACCACGGCCGCGACCACTGCCAGGACAGCTGCGCCCACGACCAGAAAGAGCCAGCGCACGTTCAGGAACCTACCCGCCCTCGACTAAGAACCGTTATCGCGTGACCCCGGCCCACGACTCCAACTGGGACACGAACCTCTTGGCCGAGTTGGGCCAGTGATGGTTGGCGCGGGCCGCCGCGTAGCCGCGGGCACCCTGCGCGCGCCGCTCCCGGACGTCGTCCCGCAGCGTCAGCACGGCCTGCGCGACCGCCTTCGGGTCCTCCCACGGCACCACGATGCCGCTGTCGTAGCGCTCCACGAGCTCGACGGCGCGCGGCGACGGGGTCGTGATGACCGGGATGCCGTGGGCCATGTATTCGACGATCTTGGTGGGCATCGAGTGCCGGTAGTTCGGCTCGTCGTGCAGCAGCGACAGGCCGGCCAGGGCCCCGTCGAGCCGCTTGAGCGCCTCGTCGTTGGGCATGAAGTCGCGCCACTCCAGCAGGCCCTCGGTGACGGCCTGGTTGAGCACAGGACGGCTCTGCGGGTCGGCGTACCCGATCAGCTCCACGGCCACCCGGTACGGCTGCAGCAGCTTCGCCACCTCGACCGCCTCGGTCACGCCCCTGGCCCTGGACAGCCAGCCCAGGTAGACCACGCGGTCGTCGCCGGGCGGCGTCACGGAGTCGGGCACCCAGGTCTCGTTCGGCACGATCAGGTGGGCGTGCTTGAACCGGCCCGCGTACGCCGTCTCGGCCAGCAGCAGGTGCAGGTACCGCTCGGCGGTGCCTTCGAGCATGCGGGCGAAGAAGCGCACCGGCGGCCGCAGGAACGACGGCAGCCACGGCTTGAGCGAGAGCGTCGCGGGGGTGTCCTCGTGCACGTCCCACACCACGGGCGGCGCGTTGCGCACGCCCCACACCGCGAACAGCAGCTCGGGGTCGTGGATGACGACGAGGTCGACCTTGTTCCGCATGCGCTTGAAGAGCTGGCGGGCGGCCCACGTCGCGGACATGCGCTTGCGTTGCGCGGCCCGCGGAAGATCGACGCCGGTGACCCAAGGCCTGGGGACGACGCCGTGCGCGGTGAATGAGGCGGCGTACGTGACCTCATGACCGGCATCCACAAGGGCACGGATCTGCCTATGCAGGATCCTCGCGTCCTCGGGGTTATGCACCACCGTCATGACGAGCACGTGCACTGCGCGCAGCCCTCCGTCGCTACAGCCGCTCGACGCGTTCACCCTCGGCGAGAACGCCTCGGGTGTCGAGCACGAGCTTGGCGTTAGCCTCGACCATGACGAGGTCGAACGCTGAGTGCTGCTGCATGAGCAGCGTCACGTCGGCGTTGACCACCGCTTCGGCCAGATCATCTTCTCGCGGCACGGGTGTGCCGTCGACGGACCACTCCTTGACGTACGGATCCACGAACGAGAGCTCGGCGCCCAGCTCCAGCAGCGCACGCGCCACAGGCAGAGCCGGGGTCTCGCGATCGTCGGCGATATCCGGTTTGTAGGTGACGCCGAGCATAACCACTCTCGACCCGTTCACGGGCTTCTTATGCCTGTTCAGCAGTCTCTGGACGCGAGCCACCACGTAGGACGGCATCCGCTCGTTGATCTCCTGCGCCAGCTCCACGAACCGGAACGGGTAGCCGAGCTTGCGCACCGTGTACGACAGGTACGACGGATCGACGGGGATGCAGTGCCCGCCCACCCCCGGCCCGGGCAGGAACTTCTGGAAGCCGAACGGCTTGGTGGCCGCGGCCTCGATCGACTCCCACAGGTTGATCCCGAGCTCGTCACAGAAGATCGCCATCTCGTTGACGAGGGCGATGTTGACGTGCCGGTAGGTGTTCTCCAGCAGCTTGGCCATCTCGGCCTCGCGGGTGCCGCTCACCGGCACCACCTGCTCGACGAACAGCTTGTAGAACGCCGTCGCGCGGTCGCGGCAGGTCGGCGTGTAGCCGCCCACGACCTTGGGCGTGTTCCGCAGGCCGAACTTGGGGTTGCCCGGGTCGATCCGCTCGGGCGAGAAGGCGAGGTGGAAGTCCACGCCGGCGACCATCCCGTTGCTCTCCAGCAGCGGCCTGGCCACCTCGTCGGTGGTGCCCGGCCACGTGGTGGACTCCAGCACGACGAGCGTGCCGTCGCTGAGGTTGCGGGCGACGGCCTTGGTCGCGCCCTCCACCGCGGACAGGTCCGGGCGGTGGTCCTCGTCCAGCGGGGTCGGGACGCAGATGACGATGGTGTTGCTTCTGGCCAGCACGGACTCGTCGAGCGTGGCGCTGAAACCGTTGTTCAGCATGTGCTCGAGGTCGGCGTCGGTCAGGTCATCGATGTAGGACTGACCGGCGTTGAGCGCGTCGACCTTCCGGGAGTCGACGTCCACGCCGACGACCCGCAGGCCGGCGGCCACCGCCTCTTTGGCGAGTGGCATGCCGACGTAGCCCAGGCCGATGACAGCCAAGTCGATTTCTGTCACAGCTGTGCCTTAGAGAGCCGGAAACAACACTTCATGGTGGCAAAGGTTATCTCAAGTCCACCTAGCTCACGCCTAATGCGAGCGAACCCGTCAGAAGAGACAGCCAACTTGAAGGTCATCATTCGGCAAGAGACCGGTATAGAGCTTGATAAGTCTCGGCAACGCGGCTCCAAGTCCGCTTCGCCGCCACCTCCGCCCGGCCCGCCTCGCCCATCTCGGCGCGCCTGGCAGGGTCCTCTCTCAGCCCGGCGATCGCCTTGGCCAGCGCGGCCGGATCGCCCGGCGCGACCAGCATCCCGGCGCCGTCGGAGCCGACGAGCTCGGACAGCGCGGGCAGGTCGCTGAGCACCACCGGCTTGCCCAGCGCCATCGCCTCGACGGGCTTCAGCGGCGTGACGAGCCGGCACACCCGCAGGTCCTCTCGCGGGCAGGCGAAGATGTCGATGGCGTCCTGCGCCTGGAGGGCCTCGTCGGGGCCGACCCTGCCCGGCAGGATCGCGTCGCCGAGCCCCAGCTCCTCGACGATCTCCAGAAGGTTCTCGCGCTCGGCGCCGTCGCCGACGATGAGCACCCGCACGGGGGTGGCGTCGTCACGCAGCAGCGCGGCGGCCCGCAGCAGGGTGGCGAACCCCTCGTAGGCCACGATGCTGGACACGGACCCGACCACGATCTCGCCGGGCGCGATGCCGTAGGCGTCCCTGAACGCGGCGCCGTCGTAGTGGGCGGTCAGCAGCGTGTCGTCCACCGCGTTGGGCGCCAGGTGGATCCGCTCCCTGGGCACACCCCGCTCGACGATCTCGGTGGCCATCGTCTCGGCCAGCGTGACGACCGCGTCGGCCTCGTTCATCAGGAACGCCTCGCGCTCGCGCTGGAGCACGTGCCGCTGGCTGCCGACGCGGATCGGGTCGCGGGAGGCCCAGGTCTCCTCCAGGAAGCCGCGTACCTCGTAGACGAACGGCGTGCCCGTCCTGTCGCGCACGGCGTGCGCGACAGAGCCGTTGCGGTGGTCGGTGGCGGCGTGCAGCACCTGCGGCTTGAGCTGGGTGACGAGCTTGGTGACCGCGTCGGCGCCCTTGACCATGCGCCCGCGCATCTCGAACGGCATCTCGCCGTGCCCGTCCGGCAGCAGCCGGTAGTAGGGGATGCCGTCGATCTCCTCGAACGGCGGCGCGTCCGCGTGGCCCTGCAGCATCGGCCAGCCCCAGCTCGTGGCCACGTGCGGGTCGAGCCCCGCGACCTTCTGCGAGCTGACGATGCGGTGGGTGCGCACGGTGTAGCCGGCCTGTGTGTACGGGAGCGCGTTCGTGACCAGGTGCAGCACCCGGCCCCCGACCCGGTCCGTGATCGCGACCTTGGGGCCGGGCGGGATCGGGCCCGGGCTGATCGCGGCCAGCTCGCCCCGGTAGTAGGCGGCCCTGCGCTTGACGAAGGGGTATTTGGTGTGGGCTTCGAGCACGGCGGCGGCCTCGGTGACCCGGCCGGCGTCCCAGTGCTCTTTCGCCTCGTTCCACGGCCCCCTGATCACGCGCATGCCGAACTTGCGCACCGCGCGCCGGGCCCTGCGGGCGACCGGCCAGGCGACGCTGCCCACGATGGGGCGCATCCGGGGCGGGAGCGCGTCGGCGGCGGCCTGTGCCACGCGGACGGGGTCGGACTTGACCTTCGTCACGACGACGCGCGAAACGATGATGGGGTGCTGGACGAAACCCTTGAGAAGTCCCCCGACGCCGGCACGGGCGGACTTCGCGGAAACCTTTGAGGAGTCTTGACGACTGGCGTCGGATGCCACGGTGGGACCGTACCATAGGCAGCGTTTTTTCCCTTCCGCTATGAAAGGCGAGGTCAATGAGGGAGAACCCCCTGGTCCTCCACGTTTTGGGTGCTCGTCCCAATTTCGTGAAAGCGGCCCCGGTGGTGCGGGCACTCGGTGAACTCGGCGTGCGGCAGGGCATCATCCACACTGGTCAGCACTACGACGCACTGATGTCGGACGTCTTCTTCGCCGATCTCGGCCTGCCCGACCCGGTGGCGAACCTGGGGGTCGGCTCCGGCTCCCACGCCAAGCAGACCGCGGCTCTGCTCGTCGGCCTCGAAGAAGTGGTCACCGAGCAGGAGCCCGACCTCGTCGTGGTCTACGGCGACGTGAACTCCACGCTGGCCGCGATCCTGGTCTGCGCCAAGCTGGGCGTGCCCACCGCGCACGTGGAGGCGGGGCTGCGCTCGTTCGACCGGGGCATGCCCGAGGAGGTCAACAGGGTCGTCACCGACGCGCTGGCCGACCTGCTCTTCGCCACCTCGCCGGAAGCCCTGTCCTACCTGGCGTCGGAGGGCGTGCCCGCGTCCAAGGTGCACCTGGTGGGCAACCCCATGATCGACAGCCTGTTCTCGGCGCTGCCGAAGCTGGACCCGGCGCCCGTGGTGACCCGGCTCGGCCTGCCTGAGCGCTACGCCGTCGCGACCCTGCACAGGCCCGCGAACGTGGACACTCCGGAGGCCGCCAAGGAGCTGGTCGACGCGGTGCTGGCGGTCGCCTCCCGGATCCCGATCGTGGTGCCGATCCACCCGCGCGGACGCGTACGGCTGGCCGAGGCCGGACTGGTCGACGGGGAGTCGATCAGGGTCGTCGACCCGCTGGGTTATGTGGACTTCCTCTCACTCGTACGCGGCGCCGCGCTGGTCGTCACGGACTCCGGCGGCGTGCAGGAGGAGACCACCATGCTGGGCGTCCCCTGCCTGACCGTCCGGCCCAACACCGAGCGGCCGATCACGATCACGCACGGCACGAACCGCCTGGTCACGCCCGCCCTCCTGCCGGCCGCCGCGGAGAAGGCGCTGGCCGACGGCGCCGCGACGCCCGCCGGCGAGCTGCCCGTGCTGTGGGACGGCCAGGCCGGTCCGCGGATCGCGACGGTGATCTCCGCCTGGCTCAAGGGGGACAACCTCGCGCCTGCCTCTCAGGGCAAACGCCCTGAATAACGGGCGCTTCCGCCGTAACATGACATACCTCCGCGCGAAGTGATTGGCGAGAACCCTCATGGCCGATACCCCCGAAGAGCCCACGTACCAGCGACTCGGCCCCGTGAACTGGCTGCCCGAGGAGCGCAAGCTCGTCGAGCGGTACGAGGCCGAGGTCAGGGAGCTGCGGCGGCGGCTGGAGATCGCCGAGGCCAAGGCCGCGTACGCGAGCTGGAAGCTGGAGGCCACCCAGGCCAAGCGGACGTTCAAGCTGGGTGAGGCCCTCGGCTCGAAGAGCCCGGGGAAGATCGTCGAGGCGGTCCGGTCGAAGGAGAAGGCGCCGAAGCCGCCCGTCCCCGTCACCGAGGCGGTCGAGACCGCCAACCATCGGCCGCCGCTGGTCGAGGTCCCCGCGGTGAAGTGGCCGCTCGGCCCGGTGGCCAGGCCGGACCTGAAGGTCGCGGTGATCCTGGACGACTTCTCCAGGATGGCCTTCCGCTACGAGTGGGACCAGATCGAGTTCGGGCTCAAGGACTGGCCGGAGATCTTCGCGGAGAAGCGTCCCGACCTGCTGTTCTGCGAGTCGGCGTGGCACGGGAACCAGGGCCGCTGGCGCTACCAGATGACCGGCACGAACGCCCCCAAGGATCCCCTGCGCGACCTGGTGGCCTGGTGCAAGCAGGAGGGCATTCCGACGGTCTTCTGGAACAAGGAGGACCCGCCGAACTTCGACTTCTTCATCGACACGGCCAAGCTGTTCGACTACGTGTTCACCTGCGACGGTGACATGCTGCCGAAATATCGCGAAATTTTGGGACACGATCGGGTGGACGTGCTGCAGTTCGCCGCCCAGCCCCGCGTCCACAACCCGATCCAGCAGACCAAGGGCCGCCTGCACGACGTGGTCTTCGCCGGGATGTACTTCCGCGACAAGCACCCCGAGCGCCGCGAGCAGATGGAGACCGTGCTCGACCCGATCAGGGAGCTGGGCCTGCACATCTTCGCGCGCAACGGCGAGGTGGACGACAAGTACGCCTGGCCGGAGAAGTACCGGCCGCACATCGCGGGCGAGCTGCCCTACGACCAGATGCTGGCCGCGTACCGGATGTACAAGGTCTTCCTGAACGTCAACTCGGTGCTCGACTCGCCGACCATGTGCGCCCGCCGCGTCTTCGAGCTGTCGGCCTGCTCGACCCCCGTCGTGTCGGGGTGGTCGCGGGCGATCGAGGAGACCTTCGGCGACCTGCTGCCCATCGCGCGGGAGCCGATCGAGTCCTACAACCAGGTCCTGCACCTCATCAACAGCCCCGAGCTGCGCGCCAGGATGGGCCATCTGGCGATGCGCGAGGTCTTCGACAAGCACCTGTTCTCACACCGCGTGGACCAGATACTCCAGGACCTCGGGCACCAGGTGCAGCCGCGGTCGCGCTCGATCTCGGTCGTGCTGCCCACCAACCGCGCCTCGCAGATCGAGCACGCGATCTCCTCGGTGGCCAAGCAGCTCCACCGCCCGCTGCAGCTCGTCATGGTGCTGCACGGCCTGGACATCGACCCGGTGGTGGTGGCCGACAAGGCCCGCATGGCCGGCATCTCGGACGTCGTCGTCCTGCCCGCCTCCGCCGAGCTCTCCCTCGGCGCCTGCATGAACCTGGGCATCTCGGCCGCCGAGGGCGACCTGATCGCCAAGATGGACGACGACAACCTGTACGGCGAGCACTACCTGTCGGACCTGGTCCGCGCGTTCGACTACTCCGACGCCGAGCTGGTCGGCAAGGGCGCGCACTACGCGTACTTCGAGGGCAGCAACACGACCATGCTGCGCCTGCCCGGCCTGGAGCACCGCTACTCCTTCCTGGTCCAGGGCGGCACGTTCCTCGGCAAGGCGGACATGTTCCGCTCGTACGGCTTCGCGGACATCACCCGCGGCGAGGACACCCACCTCGTACGGCGGCTGAAGGAGGACTCCGTCAAGATCTACTCGGCGGACCGCTTCAACTTCGTCTACTGGCGCAGCGCGGACGCCTCGATGCACACCTGGCAGGCGGACCACATCAAGCTGACCCGCAACGCCCAGTTCTCCTTCGTCGGCCGCCCGGACGCGCACGTCCTCATCTGACGGCCCCCGAAGGAACACCCGAGGAACACCCATGCACACCCGCCTGGTCATCGAACGACTTGATCGGGTTCCGGTATCCGTGACGCTGACCCCCGGCCTGTCGATGCTCGCGCTGATCACCGACGCGCTGTCCGGCCGGACGAGGGGCGCCCCCGAGCCCTGGCGCCGGCGTGTGCGCGCGGCCGCCAAGGGGCCGGACGCGATGGTGCTGCGGTCGCTGGCGACGCCTGGGTTCAGCGTGCTCCCCGACGTGGTGCTGCCCGGTGAGTTCACCCGGGACCTGGACGTGCCGACGCAGATCGAGATGCTGCGCGACCTGCCCGTGGACGCGTTGCTCCTGGAGCTGGAGCTGATCACCGACGGCCGCCCGCCGCCTCAGTGGCATCCCGCGCTGCGCAACCCGCACCGCTGGCTGCACGGCTACGCCGACCTCGTCGAGGAGGCGTGGGCCGCGATGCGCGAGGTGTGGGAGCAGGCGCGCCCCCAGTTCGACAGGGAGGTCGAGCGGGTGGCGGTCGCCGCCGCCCGCGGCTCGCTCGACCTGGTGCTCAACAACCTGCACGCCAACTGCAGCTTCGCCGACGGCACGCTGAGCTTCCCCGACTTCGAGCCCGACAGGTTCGCCATCGGGTCGCGCGGGCTGGTCCTGATGCCCATGCTGGCCGGCCCGAACGCGCTCATCACCCGCCTCGACGGCCCCGACGCGGTCTGGATCGGCTACCCGCTGCCCGGTGTGGACTCGGGACCCGCCCCCGCGAGCGGCACCGACCGCCTCGGCTTCCTCGTCGGCGACGTGCGCTCGGCCATCCTGGCCGGCCTGGAGCGCCCGCTCACGATGGGCGTCCTGGCCAGGCGCGTCGGCTACGCCCCGAACGTGGTCACCTACCACTGCAACCGCCTGGAGTCCGCCGGGCTCATCTCGCGGCACCGGGACGGGCGGGAGATCTACGTTCAGCGGACCCAGCGCGCCGCGGCCCTGGTGAGCCTGTTCACCTTCTGAAGCCCGCCGCCGGGAGTGCTATCTGGTGACCCGCGCCAGATTCTGGTCGGCGAGACGGGCGAGCTCGTAGAGCCCCTGCGGCTTCACCCGCTGGCCGACCACGAGCATGCTCATGATCAACGTGCCACGCCTGATCATGACGGAGCCGATCTGGGCGTTCTTCTCGCCGCCCGCCGCCGTGGTGAGGTAGGCGCGCGACTGATCGCCCTTGGCGGGCATCTCCAGGGTCTTGGTCTTGTACGTGACCTGCGTGCCGGCCACGTCGGCGGTGTAGGCGGCGCACTGCTTCGGCAGCGGCTCGGGGAAGGCCTGCGCCGGCATCGACACGACGGCCTGCGTGATCGAGCCGCGGGCGGCGGAGAAGGCGATCACGGCCGCGGGCGCCGCGGCGACGTCGGGCTCCGCGGCGTCGAGCTGAGCGGCCCCCGCGCACTCAGGTCGCTGGAGCTTGGCCTGGCGGATGGCCTCCAGGCCCTGCTGGATGGACTTGAGCGAGCCGAACGCGCCCAGCTCGGGACCGTACGCGATGCTCATGCCCTTCGGCACCGGCAGCAGGGCGGCACGCAGCCGCGCCGACTCGGCGGACTGGGCCGGCTGCGACGCCGGCGCGGACGCCGCGGCGGACGGCACGGCCTCCTCGCCGGACGAGCATCCGGCGAAGACCATCATGCTCAGGGATATTCCGGAAATGGCTTTCAGCATGGACTCCTCAATTCACTCAGGCGGCATTATGGAAAACGCTAGAGGAAGTGAAGAGTAAGGAGCTGAGTAACGTCGCTATTCGCGGGATTCAGTGGCTTTACGAGTGATTTCCGGTTCGGCGCCATTCGGCGTCGTGGCAGCTCCGCCGTTGAGCAGCGCCCTGGCCAGGCCGAGTCCCGCGCCACCTAACGTGAGCGCCTTGGCGAGCATTTCCTCGACGCCTTGCGCGCCGTTCAGCACCACCATGTGGTCGACGTTTCCGAACGCCTTCGCGCCCGCTTCGACGATCTCCGGCCAATGCTCGGCGAGCTGCTGGGCGACGACCGCCTCCTGGTTGCTCGCCAGCGCGTCCGCGCGGGCCTTGATGGCCTCGGCCTGCGCCAGGCCCTTGGCCCGCGCCGCGTCCGCCTCCGCCATGCCGCGCAGCCTGGTCGCCTCGGCTTCCGCCTCGCCGCGCAGCCTGATGCCCTCCGCCTCGGCCTGCGCCTGGGCGACGGACGCCCGCCGCGCCGCCTCCGCCAGCGTGACCTGCTCGTACGCCCTGGCGTCCGCGGGCCTGCGCACCTCGCCTTCGAGTCGCTTCTCCGCGAGCTGGGCCTCCCGCTCGGCGGCGGTGGTCTGCTGGACCACGACCTCCTGGCGGGCGGTGGCCTCCGACAGCGGCCCGGCCTGCTTGGCCAGGGCCGAGGCCCGGTCGATCTCGGCCTGGTAGCCCGCCTGCTGGATGCGGGCCTCGCGGATGGCGGCCGCCTTCTTGATGGTGGCCCCCTGCTCGGCGGCGTTGGCCTCCTGGTCGCGGTGCGCCTCGGCGATCCGCGCCAGCGAGGCCACGGCGGCGGCGTGCGGGCGGCCCAGGTTGGTGATGTAGCCGGTGGCGTCGTCGATCTCCTGGATCTGCAGCGAGTCCACGTTCAGGCCGAGCTTGCTCATCTCGTCGGCCGACGACGTGCGGATCTCGTTGGTGAGCGCGTCGCGGTTGACGATCAGGTCCTCGACCGTGAGGTTGCCGATGATCGAGCGGAGGTGGCCGGAGAAGAGCTGGTGCGTCTTGTCGTCCACGGTCTTCTGCTGGTCGAGGAAGCGCCGGGCGGCGTTGGCGATGGAGACGAAGTCGTCGCCCACCTTGTAGATCACCACGCCGCGCACGTGCACCGGGATGCCCTGCTTGGTCACGCACTTGACCTCGAGCTGGGAGACCCGGCTGTCGAGCGACATGCGGCGCGCGGTCTGGAACCCGGGCACGACCAGCGCGCCCTTGCCCGTGACGATCTTGAAGCCGAGCGTCTCCCTGCCGCGCGCGCCGAGCCCGGAGATGAGGATCGCCTCGTTGGGCTCGGCGACCCGCCAGATCAGCTTGAACACCACTACGCAGACGAGGGCGATGGCGGCGATGATGCCTGTCAGAAGGAGGTCCATGGCTGCTCCCCGGGGACGTGGTCGTATGAAGTGCCGACCAGACTTCCCGGCTCGCCCTGCTTGTGACGGTACGCCGATTCAGGGCGTCTTGCTAGAGATCTCCGGTTCGGCGCCGTTCGGCGTCGTGGCAGCGCCGCCGTTGAGCAGCGCCCTGGCCAGCCCGAGCCCGGTGCCGCCCAGCGTGAGCGCCTTGGCCAGCAGCTCCTCGACGCCCTGCGCGCCGTTCAGCACCACCATGTGGTCCACGTTCCCGAACGCCTTCGCGCCCGCCTCGACGACCTCGGGCCAGCGCTCGGCGAGCTGCTGGGCGATGACCGCCTCCTGGTTCTCCTTCAGCGCCTGGGCCCGCGCGCTGATCGCCTTGGCCTCCGCCAGGCCCTTGGCCTGCGCCGCCTCGGCCTCCGCCAGGCCCAGCGCCTGAGCCGCGGCGGCGGTCGCCAGCCCGCGGGCCTGTGCCGCCTCGGCCTCGGCGGCTCCGGCGAACCTCGTGGCCGCGCCGGCCGCCTCGCCGCGCAGCCGTACGGACTCGGCGTCGGCCGCGGCGGCCTGCTTGACCTGGCTGGCCTGCGCGGCGGCGCGCAGCTCCGTCTCCCTGGCGTCGGCCTCCGCCTGCGCGATGCGGGCGTCCCGCTCGGCCTGGGAGAGCGTCACGGTCTCATACGCCTTGGCGTCGGCGGGCTTGCGCACCTGCGACTGCAGTCGTTGCTCGGCGAGCTGGGCCTCCAGCTCGGCGGCCCTGGTCTCCTGGACGACCACCTCCTGGCGGGCGGTCGCCTCCGACAGCGGCCCCGCCTGGCGCGCGGTCGCCTGGGCCCGGTCGATCTCGGCCTGGTAGGAGGCCTCCTTGATGCGGGAGTCGCGCCGCGCGGCGGCCATGTGGGCCGCGGCGATCTGCTCGGCCTCGGTGGCCTCCTGGTCGCGCTGCGCCTGCGCGATGCGGGCAGTGGCGGCGACCTTGGCGGCGTGCGGCTTGCCGAGGTTGACGATGTAGCCGGTCTCGTCGTCGATCTCCTGGATCTGCAGCGAGTCCACGATCAGGCCCAGCTTGCTCATCTCGTCGGCCGCCGAGGCCCTGGTCTCGCTGGTCAGGCGCTCGCGGTTGAGGATGAGGTCCTCGATGGTGAGGTTGCCGATGATCGAGCGCAGGTGCCCGGTGAACAGCTCGTGGATCGCGCTCGTCATGAAGTCCTGCTGGTCGAGGAAGCGGCGGGCGGCGTTCGCGATCGAGGACAGGTCGTCGCCGACCTTGTAGATCACCACGCCGCGGATGTGCACGGGGATGCCCTGCTGGGTGACGCAGGAGACCTGGAGGTTGGCGGCCCTGGTGTCCAGCCGCAGGCGCCTGGCCGCCTGGAACCCCGGCAGCACCGCCGTGCCCTTACCGGTGATGATCTTGAAGCCGAGGCTGTCGATGCCCTCGCTCCTGCGGCGGGCGGCGCCCAGACCGGAGATGATCAGGGCCTCGTTGGGCTCCGCGACCCGCCACACGGCCTTGAACAGCAGGATGAGGACGACGGCCGCGACGACGATGGCGCCGGCCGCGAGATAGAGCTCGGGGGACATCCGGGACCTCCCTAGACGAGTGCTCTGGCCACGTACACGGTCCTCGGGGGGAAGTACTCCACGACGATCACGATGGTGCCCGCGACGAACTCCTCGTCGGGCACGCTGGGATGCGCGTAGAACGCCTCCACGCCGCCCCTGATCGAGATCATGACCTCGCCGACGAGCCCAGGGCCGATCCTTCCGGTGACCCTGCCCTGCTTGCCGACCACCGGACTCCCCCCGCCGCCAGATATTCCGGACGCTACTCCAAACGGGCATTCGCCGTAATAGGCCACGCAAAATGTTGCCCGGGGACCTGCGCGCCCCTGCGCCGCCTTTCGCCGCACTCCTGATGATCGCGCCATGAGCCTGCCTTCATGCGACCTAGGGATGAACCGGCCTATTTCCCGCCGCGACTTCTTCGACGGCATCGCCGTGGGGGCTTTGGGGAGCACGGTCGTGCTGGGCACCGCGGGGAAGGCTGAGGCGCCGCAGGGCACCGCGTTCGCGACGGAGCCGAGTGTCTGGCGGGGCGACACGGCTCAGGCGCTCAGCGTGCCGCACGCGCTACGGGACGGCCGCTTCTGGAAACTGGCGGGCCCACCGGAACCCACCGGGGAGACCTACGACCTCGTGGTGGTCGGCGGCGGGACGAGCGGCCGGAGCGCGGCACGCGAATGGCTCCGGCGCGATCCCGGCGCCCGCGTGCTCGTCCTGGACAACCACGACGAGATCGGCGGGCGGGCGCGGCGGGAGGCGTTCCGCGCGGGGCCGCCCGACAGCGTGATGTGCGACGAGGAGACCTTCGGGACCGACACCCTGGTCAGGATGACCTCCGACTGGGTCGCGCGGCTGCCGATCGCCTGGCGGGCCAGGCGCGACCTGCGCATGCTCCACGATTCGCCGCCCGACTGGTTCCCCGGGCTCGGCGCGCGGGCCAAGCAGGAGCGGCTGGCGGAGCTGACCTACTCGCGGTTCCTGCTGGAGGTGTGCGGGGTGCACCCGGACGCCGAGCGGTTCTGCCGGACCATGTCCAGCGGCGAGTGGGCCTACGACACCCGGGCGTTCGGGGCGATCGACGCGTGGGCCGGCGGCTATCCCGGGTTCGGCGGCCTGGGGCTCGACCGGGCGGAGCCGTCCAGGTTCAACTCGCCCAGCGTGCGGCGCGCCTGGTCCGCCGCCGCTCCCCCCGCCGAGGACGGCCCCGCGATCCCCGTGCGGCTGGGCAGCCCGGTCGTGTCCGTACGCGACGGGGCCGAGTCCGCCACCGTGGGCTACTTCGACGGCGACCGGGTCATGACCGTGGAGGCCGGAGCGGTGATCCTGGCCTGCTGGAGCGCCGTCATCCCGCACCTGGTGCCCGACCTGCCCGCGGCGCAGCGGCAGGCGCTGAGCCAGGCCGTCAGGGTGCCGGTGCTGCACGCCACCGTACGACTGCGCGACGGGGACGTGTCGCGGCGGGCCGGGGTGCGCAGGGTCCGGTGGACCGGGGCGTACTGGTGCCTGACCTCCTTCGAGCCGCCGGGGCCTGACGCCGGCGGTGGCGAGGTGCGCCTGCTGGCCACGCCGTGCCGGTCGGAGCTGGGGCCGGAGTCGGGCTCCGTGGCGGGGCGGCGCGAGCTGGCCGGGACGCCGTACGGGCGGCTGGAGCACACCGTCCGCGACCAGCTCGCCCGGCTGCTCGGGCCGGTCGGCTTCGACCCGGCCAGAGACATCGAGGAGCTGACGATCGACAGGTGGGGGCACGCGAACACGCCCGAGTACTGCCGGCCGTGGCACACCTTCTATCCGGACGGCCCGTTCCCCGCGGACGTCGCGCGCCGGCGCTTCGGCAGGATCGCGATCGCGGGCTCCGACGCGGTGCCCGGCGCCCGCGACGACGCCGCCGGGGCCGCCGCGGCCCTCGCCGTGGCGGAGCTGTCCCCGGGGGAGGCGGCGCGATGAGGCCGTGGCTGCGCGTCTTCCTCATCGGGTTCGGCCTGTGGCTGGCCACCGTCCTCGTCACGGCCTGGACGGGCAACTCCAACCTGGTGCCGACCGTGGTGCTGTTCGGCAGCTTCCTGGTGCCGGTGACGTTCGTGGTCTGGGCGCACGGGCGGGACCACTCGCCGCGGGTGACGGTCGAGCTGCTGTTCATGGCGTTCGTGGTGGGCGGCGTCCTCGGCGTGCTGGGCGCCTCGCTGCTGGAGAGCTGGCTCATCAGGCCGTCGATCTCGATGTACGTGCTCGTCGGCCTCATCGAGGAGGGCGTGAAGCTGGCCGCCCTCATGTTCGTCACCAGGAAGATGGTCAGGCGCTCGGCCATGGACGGCGTCGTGCTGGGCGCGACCGTCGGCTTCGGCTTCGCCGCCTTCGAGAGCGCCGGATACGCCTTCAACGCGCTCTTCACCGCCGACGGGCTGTCGCTGGCCCAGCTCGTCGAGACGGAGGTGCTGCGCGGCATCCTGACGCCCGTCGGGCACGGCCTGTGGACGGCGATCGCCGGTGGAGCCCTGTTCGCCGCGGCCGGACGGCTGACGGGCCCGGTCCTGCTGACCTACCTCGGCGTCTCGCTCCTGCACGCCCTGTGGGACTCGATGTCCGCCATCGCGATCGCGATCACGCTGGTCCTGACCGGGCGGCCGTGGCAGTTCGAGCTGCTGCGGATCGGCCGGGTGCCGCACGTGAGCGAGTGGCAGGTCCACATGTACACGCTGCTGAACTGGGCGGGTCTCGTCGTGATCTCGCTGGTCGCGCTCGCCTGGCTGTGGACGACCACTGGTTCCGCCCGCCGCGATGACGAGATCTTGTCCCAATAATCACGGTAATGAACGTGTTCCTCCCACTGCGCCGGAAGCATAAACGGTGCTAGTCTCCTGTGCGATCTTCCGGAGGTGTATTTACACAAGGTGTGGAAATGCCCCCGACTCGAGGTTGGGACATGGGCTCGCGAAACCGGTCAATTCGGTTCAAGATCTTTCTATTGTTGCTGCTACCCCTCCTGTCTCTGAGCGCGCTCTGGGGTTTCGTCCTCAACCTCACCATGGGCGACGCTCAGTCATTACTCCGTGCGAACACCCTCTACCGGACTCTCGGCGTCACCTCCACCGACCTGGGATTACAGTTGCAGGCCGAACGAGTGCGCTCCGCGGAGGCGCTCACTACGCGTGAACTCAACGAAGTTCTCGGCGGCCAGCGCGCCCGCACGGACCAGTCGGTCGGCGACTTCAAGCGGGCCGTCACGGAGGCCGGCGACGCCGCCGGCGGCGAGCTGCTCGGCCCGCTCGGCACCTTGACCGCCGGCCTCGACAGGCTCGGCTCGATCAGGGCCGACATCGACCGCGGCCTCAGCTCACGCCTGTCCGGGCTGAACGAGTACAACCGCATCCTCGACTCGATCTTCATGCTCTACGACCACCTGGTCTCGGTCTCCGACCTCACGATCTTCCAGCAGGCCTCCTCGCTGCAGGCGATGGGCATGGCCAGGGAGTACATCGCCAGGGAGCACGCCCTCGTCATCGGGGCCATGGCCGACCAGCGGCTCACCGAGCCGGAGACGGCGGCCTTCACCGAGTACGCCGCCTCCAGGAAGTTCCTGCACTCGCGCGGGTTCGCGGGGCTCGACGTGGGGCTGCGCAGGCCGTACGAGCAGGTCTTCGCGAGCGAGCCGTTCCTGACCTTCGCCACCATGGAGGGGCGGATCACCAAGACCGGCGCGCCTCCCGTCGTCGCCGAAGACTGGAACGAAGCAGTCGACAAGCTCACCTCCCAGCTCGACAAGGTCGGCCTGGCGTCCTCCGAGGTCCTGGCCGGGCGGACGTCCGAAGCCGCCACCGCCACCGTCGTCAAGATCGCCGTCGCGGGCGGCCTCGGCTTGATCGCGGTGCTCGCATCGATCATCATTTCTGTACGCTTCGGTCGTCGCCTGGCCGCGGAGCTGGCCGGGCTGAGGTCCGCCGCGGTCGAGCTGTCGCAGGAGCGGCTGCCCAGCATCGTCGAGCGGCTTCGCCGAGGCGAGGACGTCGACGTGCGGAAGGAGGCCAAGGCGATCAAGGTGAGCGGTTCCGCCGAGATCATCGACGTGGCCAGGGCGTTCGGCTCCGTGCAGCGCACCGCCGTGACGGCGGCGGTCGGCCAGGCCGCGCTGCGCCACGGCGTCGGCCAGGTCTTCCTCAATCTCGCCCGGCGCAAGCAGGGCCTGCTGCACCGCCAGCTCGCGCTGCTCGACGGCATGCAGCGCCGCACGCACGACCCCGACAGGCTGGAGGAGCTCTTCCGCCTGGACCACCTGACCACCCGCATGCGGCGGCACGCGGAGAGCCTGATGATCCTGTCCGGCTCCGCGCCCGGCCGGGCCTGGCGCAAGCCGGTGCCGGTGATCGACATCGTGCGGGCCGCGGTCGCCGAGGTCGAGGACTTCACCAGGGTCGCGGTCGAGACGATGCCGGTCAGCGCGTTCGACGGGACCGCCGCGGCCGACCTCACCCACCTGGTCGCCGAGCTGGTCGAGAACGCCACCATCTACTCGCCGCCGGACACCATGGTCCAGGTGCGCGGCGACCAGGTGAGCAACGGCTACGCCATCGAGGTGGAGGACAGAGGGCTCGGGCTGACCGTCGGCGAGTACGCCACGTACAACGCCCTGCTGGCCGCGCCGCCCGAGTTCGACCTGGCCGACAGCGACAGGCTGGGCCTGTTCGTGGTGGCCAGGCTGGCCGAGCGGCACGGCGTCAAGGTGCTGCTGCGGCACTCGCCCTTCGGCGGCACGACGGCCATCGTGCTCGTGCCGCGCGCGCTGGTGACCGAGCAGGCCGCGCTGGAGGCGGGCGACGGCGACGACAAGGCCGCGCTGCCGAGCCGTACGAGGAAGAAAGCGCTCGCGGTGGTCACCTCGGGCACCCACGCCGGACTGCCCAGGCGAGTGCGCCAGGCCCATCTGGCGCCGCAGCTCAAAGAAGCGCCGCCCGAGCCGGAGCAGCAAGCCGAACGCTCTCCCGAAGAGGTACGCGACCTGTTCTCCGCTTTTCAGCGGGGAACGCAACGCGCCCGAGAAGACGCCTCTGAGGAGGGGCCATGAGTAAGGGGGATGCATGACTGTGCCGACCACCAACACCGGTGAGCTGAACTGGCTGCTGGACGACCTGGCCACCCGGGTCGCCGCCGTGCGCCAGGCGGTCATCCTGTCCACCGACGGCCTTGCGATCGGCTATTCCAAGGGCTTGGTCCGTGAGGACGCCGAGCACCTGGCGGCGGTGGCCGCCGGGTTCCAGAGCCTGGCCCGAGGCACCGGACGCCACTTCGGCGGCGGCGACGTGCGCCAGACCATCGTGGAGATGGAGTCGGCGTTCCTGTTCGTCACCGCGGCGGGGCAGGGCACCTGCCTGGCCGTGATCGCCGACGCGAACGTGGACGTCGGTCATATCGCCTACGAGATGGCGATGCTGGTCAAGCGGGTGGGCCAGCACATCACCACGAACCCGCGCGCTGGAGCGTCATGAGCGAAGGCCCGCAGTGGTTCGATGAGGAGGCGGGACCGGTCGTCCGGCCTTATGCTCTCATCCGCGGTCGCACGCATTCCTCAGGGGACGCGTTCGACCTCGTGGCTACCGTGCGCGCGATCGGCGACCCGCCGGGCGAGTCCGGTCCAGAACAGCAGCTCATCCTGCGGGCGGCTCGAAGCCCGATCTCGGTGGCCGACCTGGCCGTCGAGCTCGATCTGCCCGTCGGCGTCATCCGGGTCTTACTCGGCGACATGCGTGACCACGGCCTCATCTCGGTGACGTCGCCCTCCGCCGGAGGGTCGCGCTCGAATGAGCGCATTCTCAAGGAAGTGATCAATGGACTCCGTGCTCTCTGAGGACCCCGTCGCGCTGAAGATTCTCATCGCCGGGGGGTTCGGCGTCGGCAAGACCACACTGGTCGGCGCGGTCAGCGAGATCAAGCCGCTGCGCACGGAGGAGGTGCTCTCCGACCGAGGGGTCGGCGTCGACGACATCGACGGCGTGGAGACCAAGACCACCACGACCGTGGCGATGGACTTCGGCCGCATCACGATCCGCGACGGGCTCGTCGTGTACCTGTTCGGCACGCCCGGGCAGGAGCGGTTCTGGTTCATGTGGGACGAGCTGTCCTACGGCGCGCTGGGCGCGGTCGTGATCGCCGACACCCGGCGGCTGACCGACTGCTTCCCGTCCGTGGACTACTTCGAGCAGCGCGGCACGCCGTTCGTGGTGGCCGTCAACTGCTTCGACGGCGCGTCCCGGCACAGCGTCGAGGAGGTGCGCGTCGCGCTGGACCTGGACGACGACGTTCCGGTGCTCCTGTGCGACGTACGGCGGCGGACCTCGGCCAAGGAGGTCATGATCGCGCTGGTCGAGCACTCGCTGCGCACACTGACCTCCGCCAACTAGCCACCCGCGCCGCCCGCCGGCGATTCCGGCCTCGGCGGCGCGCGGGACGGCTGCCCGGGACGGCTGCCCGGGACGGCGCTGTGGCAGGCGTCCGGCGCGGCGCTCAGAGAGCCGCTGGGGCCCCTGGGGTGACCGCCGCCTCTAGAGCGCTCGGAGGCCGCTGATCACTTCGCGGAGCAGGCTCTCCGACGGCGTGGCGGCCTTGTCCTGTGGCGGGCGCACCGTGACCAGGCCGTGCTCCAGCAGGTCCCCCAGGAGCACCCTGATCACGCCGACCGGCAGGCCCAGCTCCGAGGCGACCTCGGCGACGGGCCTGGCCTGTCCCGCCACACAGCTCATCAGGCGCCGGTGCTGCACGCTCAGCTCGGCCTTGGCCGGCGCGGGCAGGCCGGTGGAGACGACGGTCGCCAGCAGGTCGACCGCGGTGGAGGTGGACCTGGTACGCCCGCGTGCGACCGCGTACGGCCGCACGACTGGCCCCGCCTCCTCGTCGACCCACTCGTGCTCGCGGCTCACGATTCAGATCCCCCATCTTGGTCGCTGTCCTGCCGCCCGCGCTGCCAGCCGGACTGGAGTGAGGAGAGCAACGCCCTGGTCTCTTCGGGCGAGCGCTCCTCGGCCGGTGGTACGGGGGGCGGCGCCTGCTTGAGCCGCTGCGGCAGGCCGGCCTGCCGTTCACGCTGCGGCAGGCCGGTGGTCCGCTCGCGCTGCGGCAGGCCCCGTTCGCGCTGCGGAAGCTCCGTCGGCGGCCGCTCGTGCTGCGGCCGGTGATCCACCTGCCGCTCGCGCCGCGGCAGGTCCACGGGGCGCTGTGCCTGGTCCACCGCCCGCTGCGCCAGCTCCACGGGCCGCTCGCCGTGGGGCGTCCCGGACTCCTGCTCCGCCAGCGCCGGGGCGGAGGTGGCGCGCCTGCTCGTACGGACGCGGCGCGGCAGCTCGCCGGGCCCGGTCGGCTCCTCACGGACGACCGACACCGAGACCGACTCGAACTCCAGTTGCTGCACCGGGGTGACCATGGGCTCCACCAGGGACCCGGGCACGAGCACGATCGCGGTGGTGCCGCCGTAGGGGGACGGCTTGAGCGTGACCTTGACGCCGTGCCTGGCCGCGAGCATGCCGACCACCGCGAACCCGAGCCGCTCGGTCTGCGAGGGATCGAACTCCGGCGGGCTGGACAGCCGCTCGTTGATGGTCCTGCGGGTCTGCTCGTCCATGCCCAGGCCGCGGTCCTCGATCTCGACCGCGAAGCCCCTGCCGACCATCTCGCCGCGTACGGAGACCTCGTTGCTGGGCGAGGAGAAGGAGGTGGCGTTCTCGATCAGCTCGGCGAACAGGTGCATGAGGTCGGCCACCGCCCCGCCGGAGACGCCGCACTCGTGCATGGGGTAGACGCGTACCCGGGTGTACTCCTCGACCTGGGCCGCCGCGCCGCTCAGCACGTCCTCGATCGGGATGACGCCGCGCCACCTGCGGCCCGCCGCGCCGCCCGAGAGCAGCACCAGGCCCTCGGCGTGGCGGCGCATGCGGGTGGTCAGGTGGTCGAGCTTGAACAGGCGCTCAAGCGCCTCGGGCTCCTCCGTCTGGCGCTGCATCTCATCCAGCAGCCTGAGCTGGCGCTGCAGCAGCGACTGGCTGCGCCTGGCCAGGTTGCGCAGCGCCTCGGACACGCCCTCGCGCAGCCTGGCCTGCTCGACGGCCGCGTCCACGGCCGTGCTCTGCACGCTGTCGAACGCCGAGGCCAGGTCGCTGACCTCGCTGGTCGCGTTGCCGCTCACCTTGATGGGCGGCGCCTCCGTCTCGATGTCGACGCTCTCGCCCTTGCGGAGCTTCGCGACGACGTCGGGCAGCCGGATCTCGGCCAGGTCCAGCGCGGTACGCCGGAGCGTCGCCATCTCCCTGGTGATCCGGCGGGCGAACCTGATCGAGATGAAGACGGAGAACACGACCGCGATCAGCCCGAGCGCGCCGGCGACGGCGGCCCGCACGACGATGACCACGCCCGCGGGCTCCATCCTGGCCAGCAGCTTGTCGCCGGTGCGCCAGGTGGCCTGGGTGTATTCCTTCTGGACCTGCTCGACGATGCCCCGCCAGAGGTCGATGTCCACCGGCTGGCCATTGACGTAGCCCTCCAGCAGGTTCTCCATGGTGACGTACCGGGGGGAGAAGTACATCTTCTCGAACGGCGTGCGCAGCTCGGTGTCGAGGTTGGCCAGCGCCTTGGGGAACAGGTGCGTCCTGGTGCCGTCGATGCCCGCCAGCAGGTGCACGTCGTGCATGCTCGCCCGGCCGTTCGAGGCGATGATCAGGGCGTGCTCCCTGCTCAGCAGCTCGCGCGTCTCGTCGGCGGCGATCAGGCCCTGCGCCTGGAGAGCGAGCTCCAGGTCGGTGCTGACCGTCAGCCGGGAGTACAGCAGGTGGATCTCGTCGGAGATCTTCGCAAACTCGGTGACCAGCCCGCCAGGGGTGAGCTTGCGCTCATCCACCTTCCGCCTGAGGTCCGGCAGCCGGTCGGCCGCCGCGAACACGGTCTGGAGCTGGGTCTTCATGTCCTGGGTGAGCGCCGACTGCGTGTCCTCGGACATCCCGCGCTGGCGCAGCACCTTCCGGTTGTTGTCGACCTTCGCCCGCGCCTTGGCCAGGGCGTCCTGGTCCGTGACCGTGCCCGCAAGCAGCTCGGCGGAGGCCAGTCGCTCGGCCTGCAGGTTGGAGACCAGTCCGTCGGCGTTGTTGATGACCCCTGTCCAGATGGTCTCGACCTTGAGCAGGTTGAGAGCCTCCCCCGACGTGGTGCTCGCAGCGAAGCCCCAGAGCGCGATCAGGGAGATCAAGGGGATGACGAGCAGCGTCGAGATCTTGAATCTGATGGATCTGCCCGATGCCATGACACCCGCTCCCGGATAGAAGATCGCGGGAGAGAATAGCACCGAAACAGATGGTTTTAAGATCGACTAGCGAGAATTCTGTGATATGTCGGGAAATTTGCGGCTTCGACGGCGCGGCGTCGCCACGCCAGCCGGACCAGCCAGCCCGCCAGGACCGCCAGCAGCGCCACCTCGGCGCCCAGCAGCAGCCGCTCGACCAGACCGATCAGCACCCGGTCGCCCGGCAGGGCCACGTAGGTGATCGCCAGCAGCCCGAACCCGCCGGCCAGGGTCACCCACTCCACCACCCGCGCCACGGGCTTCCAGTCGGGGTCCGCGTTCAGCCTGGGGACCATCAGCAGCCCGGCGGCCGGGAGGCTCACGAACGCCGCCACGGACACGTACCGGTGGATCTGGGCCGCCAGGTCGAGGTCGTGGCCGATGGGTGTGGTCGGGATGATCGCCGCCACGATCAGCGCTCCCGACCACACCATCAGCAACCGCCCGGGCATCCCCCGCACGGGCGCCCCCGCTGACCGCAGCCCCGCCAGCAACGCCAAAGACCCGATGCCGAGCACCGCCATCGCGACCTCCGTGACGCCCCCGCGGTCGGCCACGGCGTATTCGCTGACGGTGATGTTCATGGGGTCGAGGTACGGGTCGGGTACCAGTTGCCCGACCACGACCGCCACCACCGCGAACATGATCGAGCCACAGGCGATCAGGGGGAAAAGCCTCTTTGCTGCGGTCATGGGACCACTGTCCCGCTCGGGCCCCCTCGCCGACATCCGGCCTCACCCCCTAGTCGTCCCTGACCCGACCCCGAGATGAAGGCCCATCCTTTACGGCTGCGCACGGTGGGCGCCTCCCGCCGCCGCCGGTGACCGGCCCTCCAGGGAGACGCTTACCGGCCGCACGGCCGGCCCGCCGTCACGGCGTCCGGTAAGCCTCTCCAGGGCGTCTGGGCACCGCATGAGCGAACCCCTGAGGATGGTGGGACTCCTCAGGGGTTCCTCAGGGTCGGGCCGTTCACGCGCGTGGCGTGAGCCTTCGGCTCAGCCGTGTCTTCGGCTCAGCCGTGTCTTCGGCTCAGCCGTGTCTTCGGCTCAGCCGTGTCTTCGGGTCAGTCGAGCACGTGGGACGTCGCGCGGGCGTAGCGCTCGCGGATCGCCGGGATCGCCTCCCCCGCGTACGTCTCGGTGTCCGCCGAGCGCCAGTCGGGATCGGTGACGAGCGTGGCGGCCTGGTGGGCGGCGCCGTCGGCGACGTACTCGGCCGGGGGCGGCACCGTGATCGGGACCCCGAAGACGGTCGGGGCGATCCGCCGGACCGCCTCGGAGCGGGCCGCACCGCCGATCAGCAGCACCCGCTCGGGCCGCATGCGCAGCGCGTCCAGGGCGTCGGCGAGGCCGCAGAGCATGCCCTCGATGGCCGCGCGGGCCAGGTGCGCGGGGGTCGAGGTGGCCAGGCTCAGTCCGAGGATCGAGCCCGTCGCGGTCGGGCGGTTGGGGGTGCGCTCCCCCTCCAGGTACGGCACCAGCGTGAGCCCGTCCGCCCCCGGAGGCGCCTGGAGCGCGAGGTCGCTCAGTTCGTCGAGGCCGACCCCGGCGATGCGGGCGGCGGCGTCCATGACCCTGGCGGCGTTGAGCGTGCACACCAGCGGCAGGAAGCGTCCCGTGGCGTCGGCGAACCCGGCGACCGTCCCCGAGGCGTCGGCGCTGGGCGACTCCGTGACCGCGAACACCGTGCCCGACGTCCCGAGCGAGACCACCACGTCACCGGGCCCCGCGCCCACGCCGAGCGCCGCCGCCATGTTGTCACCCGTCCCGGGCGCGATCAGCATCCCGCCTGCGGTGACCTCATCCGCCGGGCCGAGCACGCGGGGCAGCAGGGGCGTCGCGCCGAAGGCGGCCTTCAGCAGGTCCGTACGGTAGGCGCCGGTCGCGGGCGACCAGTAGCCCGTGCCGGAGGCGTCGCCCCGGTCGGTCGTGAGCCGGTCGAGGGCGGGCGGCGGCGCGTCCTGCCAGGCCGCCGCGTCGAAGCCCCCGGCGCCGAGCGCGCCCGCCAGCCGCCACGTGAGCCAGTCGTGCGGCAGGCACACCGCGGCCGTGCGCCGCACGCTGTCCGGCTCGTGCTCGGCCAGCCAGCGCAGCTTGGTCACCGTGAACGAGGCGACGGGCACCGAGCCCACCGCGTCCGCCCACGCCTGCGGCCCGCCCAGCTCGGCCACCAGGTCGACGGCGGCCTGGGCGGAGCGGGTGTCGTTCCAGAGGAGGGCGTCGCGCACGACATTTCCGGACTCGTCCAGGCAGACCATGCCATGCTGCTGCCCCGCGACACTGATGGCCGCCACGTCGTCCAGCCCACCGGCCTCCTCGACGGCCTGCAGTAACGCGGCCCACCAGTGGGAGGGGTGCACCTCGGTGCCACCCGGGTGCGGCGCGCGGCCCTGCCGCACCAGCGCTCCCGTCTCCGCGTCCCTAATGACGACCTTGCAGCTCTGCGTCGAGGAATCAACCCCAGCGACCAGCGTCACCCACGAACTCCTAACAGATGCTCCAGCGCAAGCTGGTTGAGATGGGTGAAATGGTAGCCCCGGCGGGCCGCCACCTCAGGATCGAAGTCGTCGCCGGCCAGGTCGGCCAGGGTCTCACCGCGGTTGAGCGTTGGGAGGCCGAGCTCGTCGACGCGGGAGGCCCGCAACGCCTCCCGTACGTCGGGGTCCGCCCTGAAGTTTCGGGCCTTATCCCGCAGTATCAGGTATGTCCGCATATTTGCGGCTGCTGACTCCCACACATCCGCCGGGTCCTCCGTGCGCGACGGCTTGTAGTCGAAGTGCCGCGGGCCGTCGTAGCCGCCGTGCTCCAGCAGATCGACGAGGAAGAAGGCGCTCATCACGTCGCCGTGCCCGAACACCAGGTCCTGGTCGAACCTGGGCCCGTGCTGGCCGTTCAGGTCGATGTGGAAGAGCTTGCCGTGCCACAGCGTCTGGGCGATGCCGTGCACGAAGTTGAGGCCGGCCATCTGCTCGTGCCCCACCTCGGGGTTGAGCCCGACCATCTCCGGATGCTCCAGCGCGCCGATGAACGCCAGCGCGTGCCCGATCGTCGGCAGCAGGATGTCGCCGCGCGGCTCGTTGGGCTTGGGCTCCAGCGCGAAGCGGAGGGCGTAACCGCGCTCGCGCACGTAGCCGCAGAGCAGGTCGATGGCCTCCTTGTAGCGGCCGAGCGCCGAGCGCACGTCTTTCGCCGCGTCGGACTCCGCGCCCTCCCTGCCGCCCCAGCACACGTAGGTGGTGGCGCCGAGCGAGGCGGCCAGGTCGAGGTTGCGCATCACCTTGCGCAGGGCATATCGCCGCACGTCACGGTCGTTGCTGGTGAACGCGCCGTCACGGAAGACGGGGTGGGTGAACAGGTTCGTGGTGGCCATGGGCACTTTCATGCCGGTCTCGGCAAGCGCTTTCCGAAAGGCCGCGATCGCTCGGTCCCTATCGCGTTCGACAGCGAGCAGGTCGTCGTCGTGGAAGGTGACGCCGTAGGCCCCCAGCTCGGCCAGCCGATGCACGCTCTCTACGGGGTCGAGGGGCGCCCGGGCGGCGTCCCCGAACGGATCGCGCGCCTGCCAGCCGACCGTCCACAGACCGAAAGTGAATCGATCATCAGGGGTTGGCTCGTACATGCTTCGATGCTCCCCCTGTGATCAGTTGTTCACAAGCCCGAGGGGTCACGCCCGACGCTGATCTCCTCGGCGATCTTGCGGATCTCCGTCACCTCAAGGCCGGGAGCCTTGGGGAGGTGGCGCAGCAACGCGTCCATCACCACGGGCACAGGCTGGCCCGCGAACCGGCCCGCGATCCCGTGAACCGTCCTGAACAGCGCCTCTTCTGTGTCGTGCATCGGCCTCTCCTCGTTCGGGTACCCGGAGAACGGTACGGCCTCGGGACGACAGTTCGCGCGCTACCCCTCCAGCGTGTTCCTGACCGCGGAGCAAATCTCGTCGAGCCGGCGCACCTGCTCCTGGGTGAGCGCGTCGAACAGGCTTCGCCGTACCTCTTCGACGTGGCCGGGCGCGGCGGCGGCCAGCGCCGCGAAGCCGTCGCCGGTGAGCACGGCGAGGTTGCCGCGGCGGTCGGCGGGGCAGCGCTCGCGGCGGACCCACCCGCGCTCCTCCAGGCGCGCCACCGCGTGGGACAGGCGGCTCTGGGAGCTCTGGGCCCTGGCGGCCAGCTCGCTCATCCGCATCGACCGCTCAGGAGCCTCGGAGAGCGCCACGAGGATCACGTAGTACGTGTGCGGCATGCTCGCGTCCCGCTGGAGCTGACGGTCGAGCGCCTCGTTGATGAGCTGGGTCGCGGCCAGGAAGTTCCGCCAGGTGCGTTGTTCGTCCTCATCTAGCCATCTGGTCACTCTCTCAATTTACTTGAACTCTCATATACTTGCTCCGGGACTTTGCCGAAAGGGGAAACACCATGCCGGTCCAGCGGCTCAACCACGCGGTCCTCTACGTCCGCGACGTCGAACGCAGCGTCGCGTTCTATCGCGCGGCCCTCGGCTTCGAGGTCGTGATGGGCATGCGAGGGGCGGCCTTCCTCCAGGCCCCCGGCTCGTCGAACGACCACGACCTGGGCCTGTTCGAGATCGGCGAGAGCGCGGGCTCCTCGACGGCCGGGCGCACCTCGGTCGGCCTCTACCACCTGGCCTGGGAGGTCGACACCCTCGCCGAGCTGGAGCTCATCGCCGCCACGCTGGGCGATCTCGGCGCGCTCGTCGGGGCCTCCGACCACGGCACGACCAAGGCGCTGTACGCGAAGGACCCGGACGGGCTGGAGTTCGAGGTCTCGTGGCTGGTGCCGGCCGCGCTGCTCACCGACGAGACCCTGGCCGCGCGGTCGAGCATCCGCCCGCTCGACCTGACCGCCGACAAGGAGCGGTACGGCGCACAGACCCGCGGCGGCGTGGGCGTGTCCATCCCGGTCTGAGTTACCGTGGGAAGTATCCGGCTCTTTCTCCCACGGACCTCCTCCGGGGCTCCGTGGCCGACTTCCCACGGAGAGCGGTCATGCCAAGCGATCCTGATCACGTGCTCGACGCCATCGACGGCATCGTCGACGAGTGGGAGACGATGAGCGCCGATGCCATGCGCTGGGCGCCTCCCGAGCACAAGAGTCCCGACTTCATGGCCGAGGTGACCGAGATCTTCGGTCCGCTCGCCAACGCGTTCGCCCAGGCGCTGCGTCCCGTCAGCGACGCGTTCGAGCGCGTCCTGCACGTGCTGGACGACGACGGTCCCGTGCGACCGGACGAGCCCGGCGAAGGCTCGGTATGGCAGGACCTCGACGAGCTCAACGAGCTCGCCGACGAGCACGACTCCGCGCGGCCGGACGGCGAGCCCGGGCCCGCGTCACCGGACGCCGAGCCCGTACGACCGGACGACGTGCCCGTACGACCGGACGACGTGCCCGTACGACCGGACGACGTGCCCGTACGACCGGACGACGGCCGTTAGCCCGGTGCGGCGGCAGGGCGGCTAGCCGGTGCGGCGGCGGCGGGTCCTGCGCGGGTAGGCCCTGGCCGTCTCGGCCAGCCGCGCCGCGTGCTCGGCCTGCCTGCAGCCGCATCGGCGGTGGCGTGCACCCCCGCCCGCGACGTGCAGGCCGCGCCCGCCGCTCAGCGACCTGACCACCACACTCACTGCCGGCGCCACGTCCGGCAGCGTAGCTCAGGCCTCCGGCAGCCGCATGGGACGCAGCGCGCCGGTCAGCTTGGCCAGCTCGGCGAGCATGGCGCCGCCGGCGGCGTCCATCACGTCGTTCGGCCGCAGCGTGCCGCTCTCGTCCAGGAACTGCGGGAAGAACGCGATGTTGACCGCCTCCACCACCGGGACCATCTTCAGCATGCTGACGACCTGGCGCAGGCCGTTCACCGCACGCGTGCCGCCGGAGATCCCGCCGTAGCTGACGAATCCGGCCGCCTTGTACTGCCACTCGTGGTGCAGGTAGTCGAGCGCGTTCTTCAGCACGGCGTTGAAGCTGTGGTTGTACTCGGGCGTCACGAACACGTAGGCGTCGCCCCGCTCCACGGTGGCGCTCCACTCCTTGGTGTGCGCGTTCACGTACTGCTTGAGCCTGGGGTGGTTCGGCTCGTCCAGGAACGGCAGCCCGACCTCGGCCAGATCGACCAGCTCCACCTCGAAACGGCCGTCGGCCACGGCCTTGCCGTGGAACCAGTCGGCGACAGCGCGCCCCGAGCGGCCCGGGCGGGTGCTGGCCACGACGATCTGCAGAACGGGCTTGTCCATGAACGGCTCCTTGAGCTGGGAAGTTGAATACTCAACATTATTGAGTAACTACACATTCCAAAGCAAATGCTAGGATCAGAACCGTGAGCGCCTCATCCGTCTGCGTCCGCTTCCACACCGCGTTAGAGCTGATCGGCGCCCGGTGGTCGGGAGCCCTGATCCACATGATCTTCAAGGGCGCGCACCGCTACGCCGACCTCAAAGCGGCCATCCCCGGCATCAACGACACGATGCTGGCCCGCCGCCTGCGCGAGCTGGAGTCCGCCGGGCTCATCGAGCGCCGCGTGCTGCCCACCTCACCGGTGCGGGTCGAATACCACCTGACCGAGATGGGCCGGGAGCTGCGTCCCGTGCTCGACGAACTCGTGACCTGGTCGCACAAGTGGATCCCGCTGCCCGAGGCGCAGTCCGCGTAGTTTGGTGCCCGTGACCGGACTGGGGACGTTGCTGCGCCACGTCCATGAGCTGATGGACGGCGCCATCGCGGACGCCTACGCCGGCACGTACGCGGAGCTGGGCCTGCCCGACTACCGCCCGCGCTACTCCCCCATCGTGCGCACGCTCGTCTCGCGCGGCCCGATGGCCATCCGCGACCTCGCCAGGGCGATCGGCGTGACGCATTCCGCCGCCAGCCAGACCGTGATCCAGATGCGCCGGCACGGCTGGGTCACCATGGAGAAGGGCGCCGACGCCCGCCACCGCATCGTCCACCTCACCGAGCAGGCCCGCGCCGCGCTCCCGGTGATCGAGGCCGAGTGGGCGGCCACGGAGCAGGCCGTGCGCGAGCTGGACGCCGAGCTGCCCGTGCCCCTGGCCGACGTGCTGCGGGCCACGCTGGAGGCGCTGGAACGCCGGCCGTTCCGCGAGCGGATCGAGGCGCACGGACGCGCCGCCGGGGCGCGGGAAAAATGCGGTGAGAGACTCGTTCGCGGCGACTAGAGTTTCGGCATGACCTGGCGACATTGATGCATAACCAGGGGCCGGCGCGGGACGCGCGGGCCTCCGAGGCGGCAAGCACTCGGAGTCCTGCTCATCCCCCGGAAGGCCCCCCATGCTTGTCACAAAGCTGTACATTTACGCGTTTCTCGGCGAGTTCATCCTGCTCTATCCGGTTTACACATTGCTGTTCACCGACGCCGGGTTATCGGTCGCGGAGACCTCGTCCCTGTTCGTCATCTGGTCGGTGACCGGCATGGTGCTGGAGGTTCCGTCGGGCGCCTGGGCCGACGCGGTCTCCAGGCGGCTGATCCTCTGCCTGGGGCCGCTCCTGGCCGCTCTGGGGTTCGCGCTGTGGGTCCTGTTCCCGTCCTACTGGGCGTTCGCCCTGGGGTTCGTGCTCTGGGGCGCCGAGGGCGCGCTCGTCTCGGGCGCGTACGAGGCCCTCGCGTACGAGGAGCTGGAGCGGCGCGGCCAGGCGGGCCGCTACGCCACCGTCATGGGGCGGGCCACCTCCGTCGGCCTCGTCGCGGACGCGGCGGCGATCGGCCTGGCCGTGCCCGTCTTCGCGGCCGGCGGCTACCCGGCCGTGGGCGCGGCGAGCGTGCTGGCCTGCGTCCTGTGCGCGGCCGCCGCGCTGACGCTGCCCGAGCACAGGACGCGCGGCGCGGGCGCGGACGGTGGCTACCTGGCGACCTTGCGGGCCGGGGTCGCGCAGGCCCGCACCGATCGCCGGGTCCTGCACGCGTTGCTGCTGGTCTCGTTCGTGACGGCGATCTGGGGAGCGCTGGAGGAGTACGTCCCGTTCCTGGCGACCGAGGTGGGCGTCGCCAAGGCCACCGTCCCCCTGCTGATCCTGCTGGTCTGGATCGGCGCCACGGCGGGCGGCCTGCTGTCGGGCGCCGCCGAGCGCATGCCCGCCCGCGCGTACGCGATCACCGTCGCCCTGGCGGCCCTCGCCATGGCCGCCGGGGCGCTCAGCGGCCACCCGGCCGGGTTCCTGCTGATCGCCCTGGCCTTCGGGGCGTTCCAGCTGGCCGGCGTGGTGGCCGACGCCCGGCTCCAGGCCCGGATCAGCGGCCCGGCCAGGGCCACCGTGACCTCAGTGGCCGGCCTGGGCACGAACCTGGTCACGCTCGCCGTCTACACCGTCTACGCGACGGCCTCCGGGCAGCTGTCGCACGGCGTGACGTTCGCGCTCCTGGTCCTGCCGTACGCGCTCATCGCCCTCATGATCGCCCGGCAGGCTCAGTAACGGGAGGGGATGCGCTTGGGGAGCGGCGGCGGCTCAGGGGTCTCCTCGTCGACCGCCTCCTCCTCGGGCGGGGGCGGCGGCGTGGACCTCGCCGGCCTGGCCCGCCATCGTGACGGGAAGAGCGAGGCGACGAGCAGCACTAGCCCGGCCACGAGTGCCCATCTGGCCAGGAACGGCTCGTAGTAGGGCAGGTACCCGGGCGGCACCAGCTCGTTCCACAACCTCATGTCGCCGTACGTGTACACGCGCCCGATCACCGCTCCCGCGGCTCCGGTGAAGACGAGCCCCGGCAGCAACGAGGCCATCGGCGACACCCTCGACCCGGCCAGCACGCCGATCAGGACCAGGGCGCCCGCGAACGCGGCCATCGCTATCACGTCGACGCTGATCTGCGGCGCGGTGTTGAAGCGCTCGGCGTCGCCGTAGGCCAGGCCGGTCCCGATCAACGGGACGGCCAGCACCCCTGCTCCGGCGCCGATCAGATGACGAACACCATTACGCACAGAGAACACCTCCAGCAACGGCACCTTACCGGCCTACCACGGCGTTTTGCCTTTAAGGCATGAAATTTCCTATTCGGTCCGTAGCCAAAAAGCGGCCATAACACCGAAATAGGGCCTCTTTGGTATCTAACAGGATTCGTACCAGCCGTTAACTTGACAGCACCCCCACCCGAGGAGTGCACATGTTGAGTAAACGCTGTGCGCTGACAGGCGCCATCATCCTGGCCGCCTGCCTGGCCACCCCTCTCAGCCCAGCATCAGCTGACCCGGCACCTCAATCCGCCTCCCCCGCACCTCCCGCCATGATCGACGCCCTCGAACGCGACCTCGGCCTGTCCGAGTCGCAGGTCGTCACCCGGCTGGCCAACGAGGAACGCGCCGCAGCCGTGGAGTCCTCGCTGACCAACCAGCTCGGCGCGTCCTACGGCGGCGCCTGGCTGAACGACGACGCCTCCAAGCTCATGGTCGCCACCACCGACCCCGCGACCACGGCCACCATCGAGTCGCAGGGCGCGCAGCCCGTCATCGTGACGCGCACGCTCGCCCAGCTCAACTCGATCATCCAGCGGCTCGACCAGGCCCCGAGGCGGGCCAGGGCCGCGGCCGCACTCTGGTTCGTGGACGTCACGACCAACAGCGTCTCCGTCCAGGCGCCCACGCTGGAGGCCGCTGAAGCCCTCGCCACCGCCGCGGGCGTGGACAGGAGCGCGGTCACCGTCTCTGCCACGGCCGAGCGGCCGACGACGTTCATCAACATCATCGGCGGTGCCGCCTACTTCATCGGCGGCAGCCGCTGCAGCGTGGGCTTCTCCGTCACGCGAGGCACCACGCCCGGCTTCGTCACCGCCGGTCACTGCGGCCGGCCCGGCTCCAGGACCACCAGCCCGACGGGCACCTTCCAGGGCTCGTCCTTCCCCGGCAACGACTACGCCTGGGTCGCCGCTCCCGGCAACACCGTCACGCCCTACGTCCGCGGCTCCGGCGGCGCGAACGTGATCGTCCGCGGCTCCACCCAGGCCGCTGTCAACGCGTCGATCTGCCGCTCCGGTTCGACCACCGGCTGGCGCTGCGGCCTCATCAGGCAGCACAACGCCAGCGTCACGTACCCGCAGGGCACCGTCTCCGGCCTGACCCGCACCAGCGCGTGCGCCGAGCCCGGCGACTCCGGCGGCTCGTTCATCTCGGGCAGCCAGGCGCAGGGCACCACGTCCGGCGGCTCGGGCAACTGCTCGGTCGGCGGCACGACGTACCACCAGCCGGTCAATGAGGCCCTGGGCGTGTACGGACTCACGCTCGTCACCGGCTGACCACCCATCCCCTAGCCAGCGCAGCGTGCCCACCGGCCGGGCACGCTGCGCCCCCCTTTTCCCGATCGCTCCGCCCTCGGCGATGAGTTCTGAGCCGCCGCCTTGTCTGTCTTCCGGAACACCCGTCAACGATTCCGACGACATTCCGACGACATTCCGACGACAGAGGAGCTCGCGATGAAGCGACCCGTCCTGGGCAGCCTGCTGCTGGCCAGCACCGACCCCGAACGCCTGCGCGCCTGGTACGCCGACACGCTCGACCCCGAGGAGAACACCGACGTCAACGGGTACCGGGTGCTCAAGTTCGGCGACTTCTACCTGTTCATCGACACGCGGGCGGACGTGAGCGACAAGAATCCGGAGCCCGGCAGGACGATACTGAACTTCGACGTCCCCGACGCCCGCGGCGTGGCGGCCCGCATGGAGAGCGCGGGCGTCTCGTGGCTGGCGGAGATCGAGGACCGTGACGGCAGCCTGTTCGCCACCGCGATCGACCCGGACGGCAACTACGTGCAGATCATCCAGCTCAGCGAAGCCCATCGCCAGGCCATGTGAGACGGGGAGGCGATCATGTTCAGCGAGACGAAGGCGTACAGCGGCTTTTCGGTCGACGACATCGAGGCCGCGAAGCGGTTCTACGGCGAGACCCTCGGACTCCGGGTCACCGAGGACCACGGGATGCTCACGCTCCACCTAGCGGGCGGCACCACCGTCCTGGTCTATCCGAAGGAGAACCACACGCCCGCCACCTTCACCATCCTCAACTTCCCGGTGGAGGACATCGAGAAGACGGTGGACGAGCTGGTGGCGCGCGGGGTGCGGTTCGAGCGGTATGAGGGGATGCAGGCGGACGAGCGGGCCATCTTCCGCGGCGGCGGCCCGCTGATCGCGTGGTTCACGGACCCGGCGGGAAACGTCCTGTCGGTCCTGCAGGAGTAACCCTCCTGACCTGCTCTGAACGGGTTTCCTGCAGCAGCAACCCTCCGGACCGCGGCAGCAGCTCTGGCCGGGGCCCGCGGCACGAGACGCCAAGGGCCCCGCCTCCCCGAGCCTTCGCCCGTCGGGAAGGCGGGGGCGGCATAACCGCGGGCCGATCATGACCTGGTCTTCACGATGTGGCCTGTCCTGGCGCAGTCCGGTTTCAGGACGCCATGCGGTTGACCCCGCTAGGACCCCTGATCAGCCCGTCTACGTTGCACAGCTCCCAAAGCAAATCCCTGTGACTCGCATCGCCGCTAACCGCCAAAGCTCCAGCAATAGAGCAACTGCTCTTCGCTACGGGCGCGGCGGGCCAGATCTCGCAGCTCCGCGATCAGCCTGGATAGCTGCCGGGGATCAGAGTCGTCATCCGCTGCCCATTGCCTGCCAAGCTCGATGAGCCGTTCGTCGGGCACATCCGCGAGCGAATCGCGGACATCCGCTGACAGCTCTTCGATACCTGGCCCCGCAAAGTACGGCGAATCTTCAGGAAGCGCATCCCACTCCTCATCGGTCTTGGGCGCGTCTTCCGGAGGTGGATAGAGGTCAACCGTTTGTACGAGGTCATGGGTGCAGGGCACGTTTCTGATCAGCGCGATCAGGTCTGCCAGCGAGCCCCAGGGAGCCAGCCATTTGGTCTCTACGGCGTCGAAGGCCGGGATGCCAAGAAGAGGTTTCTCGACAGCTCGGGGGTAATCCGGCTTGGCTACTGCGGCATGCCTGTCCGCGGCGCGGAAGTAGTCGTAGAAAACGCCCACCCGGATCCTCGACGTCGGATATTGCTTCTGCCGAACTGGCGACAGATTAGCGGTTGGATCCTTGCCTGGAAATAGGAGCAGCCCGTCAACCGGAGGCGTTCAATTCAGGGGCCCGCGATGCACGGGCATGTGCCGTCGCGATGCCTGTCGTCGTAGAACCTCGGATGCCCGCAGTAGCAGACGCCGGTCCACATGCGGTCTGGGTCGGTGGACTGCTCGGGTCCGGCTCCGCATGCGGGACAGGCAGAGGGCTGGTCGTCTGCGGTACGAGGCAGCTCCTCCATGACCGCACTGTACGGCGCGGCCCTCCTACATGAAGCTCCGGACCGTCGAAGGCCGCAAGCAGGCCGGCTCCGGCCATCCGGGAAGACGATCACTTCGGGTTCTCGGAGACGCGTCCCAGTGCCGGCAACTACTATGCGCGGCATGTCGTCACTGTCCCGTCATGAGACCCCGGTTGTTCGTCCTGCTGCCTGGCGTGTGCGGCAGTCGTGGTCCAGTCTGCTGCCGAAGGGTGTGGCGTCATGCCCGCCGTTAGGCACCACCGACGGTCGCACCAGTTGGGTGGCATCGGTGATGACCACGGTCGTCGACGGCCGTGCCGTAGCCGTCACCGGAGGCGGCGACAACACCGTAAGGGTCTGGGATCTGTCGACCGGCGAGCGGGTCGGCGCCCCATGGGCGGGTCACACGAACGCGGTGCGAGCGCTGGCGATGTCGGTTCTGGACGGCCGCCCTGTCGTGGTCAGCGGCGGTGACGACGACACCGTACGGGTGTGGGACCTCGCGTCCGGCAGTCCGGTGGGTGGGCCGTTCCACCTTCAGGCTGACAATGTGGAGGCCCTCGCGATCGCGGAACGCCATGGCCGCCGGGTGGTGGTCACCGGTTGCTACGACACGACCGTACGAGTATGGGATCTGGAAACGCGGCAGGAAGTGATGGCGCCGTTCCGCGGCCACACCGGCCCGGTGTACGCGGTGGCGACCGCCGTGCTGGACGGCCGCTGGGTAGCGGTCACGGGCGGCGACCGAACGGTCCGGGTATGGGACCTGGATACCGGTGATCCGGTGGGTAAGCCGTTCACCGGCCATAGCGGACACGTGAGCGCGGTCGCGGTCGCGGAGCTGACCGCCGGCCATCTGGTGGTCGTCTCTGGTGGCTATCAGACGACCACCCGCGTGTCGGACCTGGCCACCGGACTTCCGGTCGGCGACCTTCCCGGATCCGCGGACCTGGAGGCCGTGACGACCACGGTCGTGGACGGCCGGCTGGTGGCGATCACCTGCAACTCCAACGAGCCGACCATCCAGGTGTGGGACCTGAAAACGGCCGATCTGGTCGGTGAGCTGTTCCCGCAGCATCCCCGCACGGTGCATGCGGTGGCGACGGCCGTGGTGGACGGCCGGCAGGTGGTGGTGTCGAGTTGCGACGGCGGGTCGATCCGCGTGTCCGATCTGGTCGTCGGCGAACCGGCGGGCAAACCAGTTCGCCACGACGCCGCGATCACGGCGGTGACCACCACCTCAGTGGCCGGCCGGCCGGTGGCGGTCACCGCCGGCGATGACGAAACCCTACGCGTATGGGATCTGGACACCGGCGACCAGGTGTGCCGGCCACTCCCAGACACCACCGGCGCCGTCACTGCTGTGGCCGCGACCCAAATGGACGGTCGCGCGGTGGCGATCACCGGAGGCAAGGACGGCAATGTCCTGCTCTGGGACCTCGCATTGGGGAAAGCGGCCGGATCACCGTTGACCACCCACCTCCGCCCGATAACCGCCATCGCGGCCGACGACACAGGCGACCCGCCCCGGGCCATCATCGCCGGCGACGACAAGACCATCCGGGTATGGAATCTCCGCACCGGCGAAGAGACCGGCAATCCCCGCAAGAGCGACCATCGATGGGTACACGGCCTCGCCACCACCAGGCTCGACGACCAGCCCGTCGCCCTGCTCGGACGGTGGGGCGGCGGCTTCCGAGTCCGTGACCTCACCACCAACCGCGACACCGGATTCCAGACCACCGGAAGCAACGGCAAACCGGTACGCCTCGTGGCCGCCACCATCGCGGACGGACGACCCATCGCCATCACCACGAACGACGACTGGCGCGACCCACCGCTGAAGGTATGGGACGTCGCCACCGCTCAGCAGATCGGCCAGCTCTCCGCGGGAACCGTGAGCGCACTAGCCGCCATCACGGTCGACGGCCACCCCATCGCCATTGCCGCCAGCCACACAACGGTATCGGCATGGAGTCTCGCCACCTTCGACAAGATCAGCCCTGACCTCGAATTCCCCGGCTTGGTCAATGCCGTCGCCGCCACCCCGCAAGGCCACATCGTCGTGTGCTTCGACCGCGACATCGCCGTACTCACCGCAACCCGATCGAGCTGACCACGGCACGGTTCCGAACGTACGGGTCCGCGACGCTCCTCATTGTGCAAGAAAGACTGAGGCGATGGCTTTCACCTGCGGAGGATCGGGAATTTGAACCGGACGGCGTTGCCCCAGCGCCACATGATCGACACAGATCATTGCCGGCCACCGATACCCGGTTTTACGCCGAACGGGTTGTCGATGGCATATCGCCAGCGCCCATCCTGCCCGCGCCGGGCGACATCGGTGGCGGTGCCCTCGATGTGCACAGAGCGGCCATCACGACCCGTCCCGTCGATGACCCAGTCGACGATCAGCAAGGCGATGTCGCCCGTGGAGTAGACGTGCCGCGGCCGAACAGTGATCGGCAGCCCAAGACTCAAGAATCGCTCATTGGCAGCATGGGCCTCCTGCCCGGTCAGCGGTGAGCCCGGCTCCGGGACGAACACCATCCCACTCTCATAAACTTCCGCCACCGCCTCCGCATCACCGGTGTTGAACCGTTCAGCGAACACCGTCGGCACGTCCTCAGGCCGTTCAGCAAGCTGCCGCGTCATCGATGCAGGTCCTTCCAGCAGGTAGAAATCAGTCAGGCACGGCAACGCTAGGAGGCGCTCTCGTGACTCACCAAACGGTTGGCCACCCAGCCCGGCCAGGTCTGCCCGACGACCCTCGCGCAAACGTCACCGAACCCACCCCCTCCTGTCCGGTGGAGATCACCCTCGCGGCCCTGCACGGCCGCTGGACAACCCTGGTGATCCGCGAATTCCTGCAAGGCGACCGCACCTTCACCGAACTCCGCCGTGCCCTGCCCGCGCTGTCGGACAAGGTCCTGTCCGATCGGCTGGCGCACCTCACGGAAGCAGGCGTGCTCGATCGCCGCCGCCACCCCGGCTGGCCGCCCCGGGTCCACTACACACTCACCCCGCACGGGCGCCGCCTCGGCCCCGTCCTGCAAGCACTATGGGACTGGGGTACGCAGCACCAGCCACTCCCGCCGGCCGAACCCCAATAACGCCGAAAGCGTCATACCCAAGATGTACGGCGTGAGGTCGGACCGTTCGGTGGGCACGGCACGACCAGCACGCCGCGACCCTGTTCATAGAGCGGACCGTATGGACCTTTGGGGCGTGCCCTGACGGCAACTGCAGCCCTGAGGCTCTCAGAGATCAAAAAGGCCCTCTACCGAAGATCGGCAGAGAGCCTTCACCTGCGGAGGATCGGGGATTTGAACCCGCATCACCGAGCTCTTCGAGAAGGGCTCAATCAGGAAGATCTGGTCCACGTACGGACTCGCTGCGTCATCGCCTCACGTGCTTCGGCGTACAGACGTGCCCGATGCCCGTTGGCGCCGGACGGGTGCGGGAATCCAGACAGAACTCGATCGGGCGAGATGTTCGTGAGCTCGACGGCCTTGCTGGCAGCCTTGCCCAGAGGGATGACGAGCGCGTCAGGGACCATTTCGAGGTTCTCTTTGAGGACCTGTCGGGCAAATGCGGTCAGTACTGGATGACGATCGACCGCAGGCGACCCGGAGTAATTCGCTCCCTGGATGAACACGGCGTGGCAAATGGCAGATGTGCTCGCCAGGAGGTCAGACCGCTCGGCAAAGAGCTGGGCAGTGCTGCTGACCCCAAGTGCGGTCTGAAGCCCGATCCCATTCAGCATGGAGATCATGTTGGTGCGCATGGAACCGGCGAAGCTCCCTACCTCGTCCGCCTCCTTGAGCGCGTCCCCGTCAGGCACTCATGGCTGGAGCGTACGTCGAGGTATGGCCGGAACCGGTCGAGGTGCTCCTCCTGACCATGATCTACCGGCGTCGCGCGCGCCTTACCCACCGGAAGGACATTCCCTCCCTCGGCTTTGACGAGGCGGTCACGCAGCTCGGCACCTGTGGACTTCAGCACCTCATCCTCGGCATCGTCAAGAACACCCAGTCCGATTATCGCTTTCAGCTCTTCCTCTCTCCCGACGCATCACGCGTGGTGGCTTGCCTCGGCGTCGGCAGGCAAGGGGAGCACCCGGCGCACACCACCCCTGACTGACGCTCCGTTGTGGCTCTGGGGCGTCTTGGAGCCGTGGTCAAACGTCCTCTTTGTCGGACGACATAGCTGCGTGGGCGGTGCCGGCCGCATGCAGAACGTTGATCCATCCAGGATGGTCGAGGTAGGCGTTGTCTGGAGCAACGGGGCCAAGGTCATCGAGGACGCGCAAGAGGGTGTCAACGACCAGCTGCACGAGGTCGGCTTCTCGTTGATCAAGGAAAAGGTAGGAGATCAGTGCTTGTGCGCCATGTTCGTCGATGAAGGTGTCGTCGATGAGCCAGTGCACGGCAGCCGTGAGGTCAGGCCGTCCTTTCTCGGATCGCCAGTGTTGGTCCTGGTAGTCGCGGTCACTCAGGGCTCGTAGTGCCTCGAGCACGTCCTTGCGTCGTCCTGGCCACTGCACCGGCTGTTCGCCTGGATGTTCTTCCTCCACGGGTGCCAAGCTACTGGGGGCCTGTCGATGTCCCGTTGTTGCAGGCGTGGTGGTCGGCGATGAGGGCCCGGTAGATCCCGTCTGACAGGTGCCGTTTCAGGACGCGGAAGCTGCCTTTGGTGGTGTCTCGGGCGGTTTCCTGGTGTCGTTGCAGCAGGGCTCGGGCGCCTTCGTGGCAGCGAGCTTGGGTGATGGCGATGCGGTGCAAGGTGGTGGTGTTGAGCTGCCGGTTGCCGCCACGGTTGAGTCGATGACGGTCGTCGTTCCCCGCTCCAGAGCGGGATCGGCGCGGTGCCATTGTGCCGGGCGGACGCAGCCGAGCTGCGGAAGCGGGCGGGATGATCAGGCTTCCACCTCAGCCATTTACGGGCTCGTGCACGGCACGAAGATCATCCCGGAGCCAGAGTGCCCCCGCCGGAGGCATCGTTTGTTCATGGAACCCTTCCAATCGCAAGATTGTTACTCCCCCCGACGGCTGGTCGCATCAACTTCGGCGGGAGAGACCGACGGTCTATGGCATGGCTTCGGAATGATGAGCAGGACATCGGGCAAACCATTGCGGAGGCTCGGCGGGCCTATCAAGAGGGTCATGAGATCTTCGTGTCTCGTCTTCGAGTAAAGCCCGAGAACATGCGTGCATGGGCTGTGCCGGATGCAGCCGACCTGATTGAGGGCGTCGAGCGCCAAGGGTGGCAACTCAGTCATATGTCGGAGAACCTGATTGGGGATGCCTTCCCGCTGATGACCTGCATTTTCCGTCGTCACTGATCGCAGAGTTCTAAGCGGCGGCGCGGCAATCCTGGTCGGTGCGTTCGGTCAGTACGGCGCGGCCGGCGTGCGGCGCGCCCGGCCCGTAGTCCCGCACCGTCCGGGACCGGCCCCCAGGCCGCACCGAGCGCTACACCCACGTATCCACACCCCTGATGCGCGATGCGGGGGGAGCGGCTCGCCTCCGCTCTCTGGGCAATCCCCAGTAATGTGACCGGAAAAGATCAGGTGGGATGTGTTCGCGGGGACCAGTGGCCAGCCAGCCCCCGGCCGGTTAGCCGACAGAGGGAATGCCTATCTTGGCCGCGAACTCGGCGGTGAAGACGACCATGACATCGTCGGTGCCCAGGTGGTAGACCTCGGTTGGCGGCCATTCCGCCGGGCTCCCGACGGCTATCCACACGGCCTTCTCCCGCGAGCACAATCTGATCGCGTTCGGCGTCCGGAGGTCGCTCTCAGGATCTTGGGACCAGGCGATATCGACGCAGGTGAGTTTTCTGCCGACCAGGCTCGACCAGCGTGAGTGATCTGTCACGTCCACCGCCGCCGACCCGGCGGGCTCCCCGATCATCCGCAGGTGAGCGGTCATCGGCTCAGGGAAGACTTCAAGCCCGAAATGGTCGAAGCTGCTGCCCCACACAGCCGAGAAACAAGCGCCGTCGTCGGTGGACAGCTCCACCCCCATGGTGGGCTGGTGCCACGTCCCGAAGTCCCACTCCTCGACGTCGCAACCGTCCTCCCCGCCCATCAAGGGGTAATAGACGACCCTGTGGATACGCCTGCCTCGCAACACGGCAGCCGTACGTTCATACTCCACAGCGGTCAGCGGCGACGACACCGGTACAGCATCCCCCGGGACAAATATCCCGGGCCATCGCATTTCTGCTGTCCACGACTCTGCCGGCCGGTCACAGCACGAGCCGTTGCAACTATGACGCCCTCGAAGATCGAAAGGCCCTCACCCCAAAACTGGGGCGAGGGCCTTTCACCTGCGGAGGATCGGGGATTTGAACCCCGGATGGTGTTGCCACCAAACCGCATTAGCAGTGCGGCGCCATAGACCTGACTAGGCGAATCCTCCCGGAAGCCACCGCGGCTCAGCACAGCGTACCGGCCTTCTGGCGAGGCGGCAAAGCGATTGACCACCCAGCCTTCACCAAGAGTTATCAACAGCCTGTGGGTAACTACCTGTGGATGAAGCCCGCCCAGAGCATGGGCGGGCTTTAGGGCTGTGGATAACTTCCCCGAGACCAGGCGAGCCCTGGTGGCGACCACAAGGCCCGGCGCGGCGGCGGCGGCAACCTAGGCCGGGTTCGCCTCGCCCTCGATCTCGATCTTGATCTTCTTGCCCACGAGGACGCCACCCGTCTCCAGAGCCTGGTTCCAGGTCAGGCCGAACTCCTCGCGGTCGAACTCCGTGCTGATCGAGAAGCCCCAGACCGGCTGGCCCCAGGGATTCGTGCCGGCGCCCCCGTACTCGACCGTCAGCTCGATCTCCTTGGTGACCTCGCGGACCGTCAGGTTCCCGGCGACGGTGAAGTCGTCGCCCGAGTGGCCCACGACGCGGGTGCTCTTGAAGGTGATCTCCGGGAACTTCTCCACCGACAGGAAGTCGTCGCCGCGCAGGTGGCCGTCGCGGTCGCCCACGCCGGTCGTGATGCTGGCCGCCTGGATCGTGAGCTCGGCGCTCGACTCCAGCGGGTTCTCGGCGACCGTGACCGAGCCGGCGAAGGTGTCGAAGTGGCCGCGGACCTTGCTGACCATCATGTGCTTGACCACGAAACCGATCCGGGTGTGGGCGACGTCAAGGTTGTAGGTGCCGGCGGCGGGGAGGGTCAGGGACTCCCACGTACGAGTGCTCATCGGGGTTCTCCTTGAAGAGGTTGCGGTGCGGATGTCTGCGGCAACAAATTTCTACACGAGGAATATTCCGCACGTCAACTATCGTCGGTTAGGGTATGAGCGTGATGAACTTTGACGACCCGCGGCTGACGGCCATCGGGCTGCTGACCGAGGTGCATTCCGGACTGATGGGCAGGTTCCTGCCGGTCCTGAGCTCGTCCGGGTTGTCGGAGATCGATTTTGAGACCGTCATCCGGCTGGCCCGCTCGCCCCAGCAGCGGCTGCGGATGAGCGACCTCGCCGCCCAGACCGGGTTGTCGACGAGCGGGGTGACCAGGGTCGTCGACCGGCTCGAACGCGAAGGGCTGGTGCGGCGGGAATCGTGCGCCAGCGACCGCCGGGCCTCCTACGCCGTGCTCACCGACGCCGGGCGTGAGCGGCTGGAGGGCGTGCTGCCCCAGCATCTGCAGGACATCGACGACTGCTTCACCGGGCTGCTGGACGAGAGCGAGCTGGAGTCGTTCCTGGGCAGTCTGCGCAAGATCCGAGAAGTCGTACGCCCCTGCGCGACGGTCGGTGCCGTCGAAGCGGGAGTTCCGGCCCGCCCCTGAGCTGCGAGCTCAAGGCACCGCCTGAGCTACGGCTGCGGCGGTTGGGACGGAAGGCCCAGTGCGCCCCTGAGCTTGGCCATCGCCCGCGACACCGTGCTCTTGACCGTGCCGACGCTGATCCCCAAGGTCCTGGCGATCTCCGGTTCGGTCATGTCCTCGTAATAACGCAGCACGATCGCCGCCCGCATCCGCTCAGGAAGCTCCTCCAGCGCCTGCTCGAGCAGCTCGTGCACGTCGCCGCAGCTCACCGCCTCGTGCGTGACCACCTCCGGCAGCTCGTCCGAGGGATACTCCTCCAGCTTGCGCCGCCGCCACTGCGAGATGTTGATGTTCACCATGGCCCGCCGGACATAGCCGTCCAGCGCGCCCCGGTCCTCGATGCGGTCCCAGGCCTGGTACGTCTTGGCGAGCGCGTTCTGCAGCAGGTCCTCCGCGTCCAGCGGATGCCCGGTCAGCTGGTGCGCCGCGCGCAGCAGAGCCGGCCCGCGCGTCGTGACGTACTCGCGGAACTCATCTTCCCAGCCGGTGGTCTGCATCGTGGCCAGAATCGCAGCCAGATGCCCTATTCAGCCTGAACCAGAATTCAGGTTTCGGCCCGCCGACGATAAAGGTAGTTCAAGGTCGGTGGCGGTTTCTACGACGCCGGGGGTGAAGTCCCTTCCTGGGGGATGCGTATTTTGCACCGTTCTGCGGCGCTACGGTGTGAGCCACTCCGAAGTCGTGTGAATCTAGTACCCGACGAGGGAGGGCGGATGGGATATCCGAGCGTTGAGCGCCGACGGGCGCTCGCCGCGGCCGCGCTCGGCCGCGAGTCCGGCGTCCCCGGCCCTGACCCGGGCGACGGCGAGCCTTTACGCGCCGTCGCCGGTGAGATCCTTGACATCAGCCCGCATCTCATCATCATCGAGACCCCCTCCGGCGCCGAGGAACGCCTCGTGATCGCGCCCTGGGCCACCGCCTGGCACGGCTCCGACGTCCGTCCTTCCGATCTCCCCGTGGGTTCCATGGTCATGATGCGGGCCCTGCGCGACGGACGAGTGATCGAGCGGATCTGGGCCGACACCACGCGCATCACGGGAACGATCCTGTCGATCACCGGACGTAAAGAACTGACGGTCGAGCTGGACTGCGGCCCGCATCGAGGGCACCGGTCGATCGTCATCCCCTACCGGGCGACCGGGCGGCTGCAGGTGCGGCACCCGAAGTTCGAGCCCGGCTACCTGTTCGACGCGATCGGGATCAGACGCGACGGGGCCGGCCTGGCGCTGTTACCCGCGACCTCGCAGCCGCCCTACCCGGCGCGCGCGGTGCCCGACCCGCCGCCCGCGTACGCGGGGATCCAGTCGCGCATCTCCGGCCCGGCCACCTGGTCGGACACGTTCGACGAGGAAGAGCGCGGCGCGGCGTACCCGATGCTGGAACGTTCTGACACCGGCTGCCCCGACGCCGGGATCTCGTGCGCGGGCCTGCCGTACCTCGCCGTCGGGTCGTTGCTGCAGGTCAGGAACCTGTGCTCCAACCGCTCCGCCAACGTGCCAGTGGTCGCCTGCGGGTGCCTGGCCGGGCGCTTCTGCGACCGCTGCGTCGAATGCGACACCTCACCGCGCGGGCGTATCACGGAGCTCTCGCCGTTCTCCTATGTAGAGCTGGGCGGCGACTTGGTCAAAGGGTGCTTCAACGCTCAGCTCGGATTGGGGTGACGCGCGTGCTGGAATCGCAGGTCCCGCTGCTGATCGTGCTCCTCTGCATGGGTACGGTGGCCAAGGTCATCACGGTGCGGTCAGGAGGTGAGCCGGGCGCGCTGGCCAGGCTGGGGCCCGCGGTGCTGGTTCCCGGCCGCATGCAGGTCCCGGCGCTGCTGGTCTGCGCCGGCGGTGAGGTCATGCTGGCCGCGGGGCTGCTGCTCACCACCCATCCGATCTTCAGGTGGGGTACGGTCGCCTTCTTCGCCCTGTCCACGTACGTCCTGCTGGAGCTGCGCAGGCGACGGCCGGACGCGGGGTGCGGCTGCTTCGGCGAGGTGAGCTCGGCGCCGGTCGGACTGCGCTCGATCGGCCGGACCGTGACGTTGACCGGCATGGCTGGCGTGTCGGTGTGGGCGCCGGTCGCCGGCTGGGAGGCGTTCGGTCAGCCGTCGTGGCTGACGGCCGCGGGAGTGGCCCTGCTGGCCGTGCTGTCGCCCGAGATCGAGGAGCTGATCGACCGCGTACGGTATCGCGCTCCCTGCGAGCAGCGGCGCGGCCCCGCCGAGTCGGTCACGCTGTCCAGGCTCAGGTCGAGCGGCACCTGGCGGGCCCACCAGGGCGAGCTGACCTCGGCCGAGCCGTACGACAGCTGGCGCGAGCTGTGCTGGCGCTTCTTCGCCTTCCAGAACCACGACCAGGACGACGTCGTCTTCGCCGTCTACCTGAGCGGGCGGCGCCCGGCGGTGCGGATGGCGGTGGTCAGCGGTGAGGACAGCGGGTCTCTGACGGAATATACGCCAGTATCGGCCTGACGCTAGAGAGCGCTAGATTTCGCTCGACAGGCAGGCTGATATAGCTCTATTGGGCTGTCTAGCTTCCCCACTAGACAGCCCAATAGAGGTCTAGGGGCGTCGCTCAGATCGGCTGAGCGCGCAGGAACCTGCCGAAATGCGGCACCGTGAACGCGATCAGGCCGCGCTCGGCGCTGTAGATGAGCCCTTTCTTGATGAGGCTGTCGCGAGCGGGTGAGAGGCTGGACGGCTTTCGCCCGAGGGCGTCGGCCACCTCCGAGGTGGCGACCGGCTCGTCGCCGATCTGCGCCATGGCGTGCATGTAGTCGCGCTCGGCCGGAGTGGCCCGCTCGTAGCGGCTGCCGAAGAACCCGACCGCGAGCTCCTCCTCAGCCTCCGGCGCGGAGACCTTGACGTCTTCGATGGTGATCGGGGTGCGCGGCGCCAGGTCCCAGGCGACCTTGCCGTAGGCCTGCACGAAGTAGGGGTAGCCGTCGGCCGCCTCATAGAGGGCGTCGAGCGCCTCCTGGGTGAACTCGACCTCTTCTTCGCGGGCCGGCAGGATCAGCGCGAGATCGGCCGCGTCCCGGTCGAGCTTGTCGATGCGGGCATAGCGGAAGAGCCGCTCCGAATAGCTCTTGCTGGCCGACAGCACGCTCGGCAGGTGCGGCAGCCCGGCCCCCACCACGATCAGCGGCCCGCCGGACTGCGAGAGCTCGTGGCAGGCGGCGCAGAGCGCGGAGACGTCGGCGGCCTGCACGTCCTGCATCTCGTCGATGAACAGCGCGATGCCGACGGCCAGGTCGGTGGCCACGCTGGCGGCGTCGACGAACAGCTCGGTGAGGTCGATCTCCAGGTCGCCCGAATCGGCGCGCCCGCGGCTGGCAGGCACCTCGATGCCGGGCGACCAGTGTGAGGTGCCCTTGGCCGCCGCCGGATCGCGCATGGCGAACGCCTTGAGCACGCCGAGGAACTCCTCGATGCGCTCGGGCGCGCGGTGCCGCGGGGCAAGCTCGCGGATCGCCATGTGCAGCGCCGCGGCCACCGGCCGCCTGATCGACTGGTCGGGGCGGGCCTCGATCTTGCCCGTGCCCCACAGCCGCTGCATGGCCATGGATTTGAACGTGTTGAGCAGGACGGTCTTGCCCACCCCGCGCAGGCCGGTGACGACCATGCTGCGCTCGGGACGGCCGCGGGCCACTCGCTCCAGCACGACCTCGAACTGCTGCAGCTCACGGTCGCGCCCGGCCAGCTCCGGCGGACGCTGCCCGGCGCCGGGGGCGTAGGGGTTTCGCACAGGGTCCACGCTCTCGGACTTTATTGCCGGATATAGCGGCCGTCTTAGATTTGGGAAGAAAGTGCTACGGCGTGTCCGAGCAGGGGCGGGCGCGAGCAGCGTCATCGGACACACCCCCTCTCACCAGGCCGAACCCTTGTTCGATTTCGATACCTAGAACTGTAGCGCGCACTCGAACACCTATGCGATGGTTTCGAGTAAAGATCTTTGCAACAGGCTCCGCTCGCGGGGCGTCTGTGTAGGTGTGGAGTTCGAGGATTTCGTCCGGGCGCGCGGCTCGGCCCTGCTCAGATACGGCTACGTGCTCACCGGCAACGCCGACGACGCCGACGATCTGGTGCAGGAGGCCTTGCTGAAACTGAGCAACGGCTGGCGCAAGGTCCGCAACAAGGACAATCCAGAGTCGTACGTACGGACGATCATGGCTCGCCAGCACATCAGCTGGTGGCGCAGGCGGCGCAGAGAGCTGCTGACGGACGACGTACCAGAGGGCTCCCATCTCGACAGCCACTCCTTCGGCGAGCTGTGGAAGGAGCTGGCCACGCTGCCGCGCAGGCAGCGGGCCGTCCTGGTGCTGCGCTACTACGAGGACCTGTCGGATCAGGAAATAGCCGAGATTCTCGGAATCTCCCGGGGAACCGTGCGCAGCCAGGCGTTCCGGGCGCTTCACACGCTACGGGTCAAGCCGGCGATGCTCGAAAGGGGACAGTTGTGAGGTCAGAGGACGAACTGATCGGTGCACTGCAGTCGGCGGCCACGCGCGCCCCGGAGGAGGGCGACCTGCTGGCGGACATCGCGCGGCGCAGACGCCGCAGGAGCCGGCGGCGTGCGCAGGCGCTGGCCGTCGCGGCCGTGGTGGTCATCAGCGTGGGCGCGGCGGGGGTGAGGGGCGTGTTCTCCGGCGCGGACGGCGGCAGAGTGGCCGCCCCGCCCAGCGGCAGAGTGGCCGCCCCGCCCAGCGGCGACAGCACGGCCACCGCCGCCGTGCTGTCCCCGAGCCCCGCCACGACCAGGACACTCGTCCCGCGGGCGGGCGAACAGGGCGTGGCCGCGGCCGAGCTCTGGCCGGAGGCGGTCTTCACGATGCCCGCCAAGAACGCCGACGGCTGGCGCTACCGCCCCGTCACCAGCATCAGCGCCACGGAGGTGCTGCTCAGCGCCGATTCGTCGTTCGAGAAGCCCGGGAAGTTCGAGGTGTACGACTCGTCGACGGGCACGTCGCGCGTGGTCACCACGGTCCCGCGGACGCCCGGCCTCGACGGCTACATCCCCCAGACCGCCGGCACCGACGGCCGGACGCTCACCTGGTTCGCGTACGGCGAGAAGGACGACGTCCCTGTACGGGAGATCTGGGCGGTCCCGCTGGCCGGCGGCGAGCCCGAGCTGCTCGGGACGTTCACCGGCGAGCACGCGCAGATGGACGCCATCGGGGTCGACGGCGAGCACGTCTACTGGTCGGAACGGTCCGGCGGCGTCTGGCGCATCCCCGTCACCGGCGGCGCGGCGGCGCAGGTGCCCGGCAGTGACGGGCTGCACCTGCTCAAATGGCCGTACGCCGTGGACGTGGCCAGCCCTGAAGATCCCGACCGCAACCAGAGCAAGCTCGTCGACCTGGCGAGCGGCCAGACCACCGTGATCACCGCACCCCCGGCGGCGAAAAGCCTGCGCTGCGGTATTTCCTGGTGCGCCGGAGACGGCGAGCAGGGCCCCTTCGCGCAGAGACTTGACGGCACCGGGACGATCCGTCTCACCGATAGGTTCACATTCCGGATGGTCGAGTTCCCGATCCTCGACCGGTTCCTGAACGCGGGGGCGACCATCTACGACAGCGCCACCGGCAAGCTGGCCGAGATCGGGATCGGGCAGGGCAGCAAGATGTACGGCACCGGCACGTCCTCCGAGCCGAGCACGATCGCCTACTGGAACGGCGAGCCCGGCACGTTCAAGGTGCTGAACTTGGCAGCCGTCCCGCCCGCGCAATAGCGTTCTCGACCATGCGGACCTTCGCGAATGTTCAGGAGCTCAAGGCGGCCGTCGGCGAGACGTTCGGGCCGACCGAGTGGCGCACGGTCACTCAGGAACAGGTCAATCTCTTCGCCGACGCCACCAGCGACCACCAGTGGATCCACGTGGACGTGGAGCGGGCCAAGGAGGGGCCGTTCGGCGGCACGATCGCCCATGGTTACCTGAGCCTGTCGCTGCTGCCGTCGTTCATGTTCGAGATCGTCGAGGTACACGGCATCGCGATGGGCGTCAACTACGGCCTGAACAAGGTCAGGTTCCCCCGGCCCGTGCTGGTCGGCGCGCGGATCAGGGCCGTGGGCGAGCTCACCGACGTCAAGGGCACGCCGGCCGGCTACCTGTCCAACCTGAAGATGACGATCGAGATCGAGGGCGAGAAGCGGCCCGCGTGCATCGCCGAGACCCTCAGCCTGTACGTCCCCGCGCAGTAACCCGCTGATTTCGTGCAACAGTAACGCGCGCTCATCGATCCCTGGGTTCGTGGAAGATTTCGACGAGTTCGTCCGAGCCCGGGGCGACGCGCTCCTCCGGTACGGCTATGTGCTGGCCGGCAACTCCGAGGACGCGGCCGATCTCGCACAGGAGGCGCTGGCCCGTCTGGGCGACGCCTGGCCACGCGTCCGCAAGAAGCACGACCCCGAGGGGTACGTGCGGACGATCATGGTCAGGCTGCACATCAAGTCGTGGCGCCGGCGACATCGCGAAGACCTGGTCGCCGCCGTCCCCGAGCGCGGCGAGTTCGACCGGTACGGCGACGCCGCCCTCTGGGCCGGCCTTCAGGAGCTGCCCCGCAAGCAGCGGGCCGTGCTCGTGCTGCGCTACTACGAGGACCTGCCGGACCAGGAGATCGCCGAGATCCTCGGCGTCTCTCGCGGGACCGTGCGCAGCCAGGCGTCCCGCGCCCTGGACAAGCTCCGGATCAAGCGCGTGTTTCAGGAGGCACGATGAGCGGCGAACAAGATCTGATCCGGACCATGCGAACGGCTTCCGGCCAGGTGGAGCGCCGTGATCTCGCGGCGGGCGTGGCCGCGCGGCGGCGCGCCAGGCGTACCAGGCAGCGGGTGCAGGTCCTGCTCGCGGCCGTCGCGGTGGTGGCGATCGCGGGCGGTACGACGGCGGTGCTGTCGGGCGCGGACCGTCAGCCGCCTCCGCCCGCCGTGTCGGTCACCCCGTCCGCACCCGAGACGTCCGTCCCCGCGACGAGGCCGGCCGCCGAGCTGTGGCCGCAGGCCGTCGTCAAGGTGCCGGCGAAGAACGCCAAGGGCTGGAAGATGTACCCGGTGACCGGCCTGAGCGCGACCGAGATGCTGCTGATCGCGAACTCGGCGTTCGAGAAGGGCGGGCGTCTGGAGGTGTACGACTCGGTCTCGCGGACACTCCGCGTGCTCGGCGACATCCCCAGCCCTAAGAAGAAGTACTACGCGCAGCACATCGCGGTCGGCGCCGAGTACATCGCCTGGTACGGCGAGACGCCCCAGGACAGCGATGACTGGGCGGATTTCTGGATCATGCCCAGGGAGGGCGGCAAGGCCCGGCGGGTGGGCGAGGTCGCGGCCGACGTCGAGGAGATCGCCGTCACCGGCGACTCCCTCGTGTGGTCGGTGAAGAAGGGCGGCGTCTACCGCATGCCGCTGACCGGCGGCGCCCCCGAACCGCTGCCGGGCGGTGCCGGGCTCCACCTGTCCGCCTGGCCGTGGGCGGTGGCCCGGGCCGTCGAGCGGCCGGGCGCGAACCAGACCCGCGTCGTCAACCTGGAGACCGGCCAGTCGTCCGACGTCGCGCTGCCCGAAGGCGTGCAGGCGATGCAGTGCCACGCGCAGTGGTGCGTCGGCGTGCTGAACAAACGCGTGATCGTACAGCGCGTCGACGGTTCCGAGCGCAAGAGCCTGCCTCAGAGCCTGCGGCCGAACGGCATGCGGCTCCTGCTGGGTGACCGATATGCGGTGCTCAGACCGTACGAACCGGATCGGAACCGGACCGGGGTGCCGCTCGCCGTGGTGTACGACCTGCCGACCGGGCTGATGGCCGGGCTCGGTGAGCGGTCGGCAGGGACGGCGGTTTCCGGCGGCGTGGGTACGGGCGCCTCCGCCTCCGCGCCGTCCGCCACGGTCTCCTGGGACGCCGATCTGCAGTATTACGAGACGTGCGGGAAACCGGGCTGCGCGGTCAAGTCGCGCGGTGGCGGCAAGGAGTACACCGTGCTGAACCTGGCGGCCGTCACACGATGACCGTCACGATCGCCGCGATCGCAGCGAGGCCGATGAGCCCGAGATAGGCCAGGACGAGCCGGGTGTCCCGGAGCACGCACTTGCTCCGGGTCAGCCCGGCTCGCCGCGCCTTCCAGTAGCCCGCGAACCCCAGCGCCGCGAACCCGAGCGCCGCCCACGGCCCGAGCAGCCAGCCGAGCAGCGCGACGGTCGCGTACACGCACAACCGGAGCGGATCGTGCGGCTCCTTCACAGGATCACCTCGAACGGCGTGCGCGGTCGCGAGGCCACGGCGGACAGCCGCTGCCGCGACAGCTGCGGCCACGCCTGTACGGCGCAGAACGGCGCGCACTGGTCCTGCTCGGCCCGCGTGCCCACGTGGACGCAGCACTGCGTGAGCCGTTCCTCGATCATGGTCGAGATGTCCATGAACGGCTTGACCGTGATGCGCACGACCCGCTCCCCCAGCATTCTGCGCAGCTTCTTGCGCCGGCCCGGCAGCGCGGAGGAAGCGAGGGTGAGCAGGGTGGAGATGCCGAGGTCGCAGTTTTCGCAGATGTCGCGCCACAGGTCGCCGATCTGCGGGTGCGACAGGGACGACTGCTCCGACAGCAGGCCGAGCAGCGACTCCTGGACGGCCTGCCGCAGCTCGCGCGGCAGCTCGGTGTCGGCGATGCGGTTGGAGACCAGGCCGAGATTCTGCTTGAGGCGATCGTGGCCGATCAGCGCGGTGAGCGAGCGCCACTGCCGGGCGTCGTCGCGGATGAGGTAGCCGACCGAGCAGCAGTGGGGGTGTGAGCAGGGCAGGGCGGTGAGGTCACGCCAGGTCACCAGGCCGCCGGTCTGCGGGCCGAGGCGGCTGAGCACGCCGGTGTGGGTGAGCCGGTCCGAGGGGTCGATGGCGCCCGACCTGCCGGAGCCGAACTGGGGTTGCAGCGACACGCCTCCGACGTACGGGGTGTCGAGGGCGAGGCGTACGACGTCGCCGATCTCGCCGTCGTTGACGCCCAGCGCGGCGGTCATGACGAGCGTGGTGAAGATCTCGCGCTCCGACAGACGCTGGACGGCTTGCGCCTTCAGGCGGGTCAGGTCGCCGCCCCGGTGGTGCTTGGAGGCCTCCGCCGAGCTGCCGTCGTACTGGAGGTAGACCTCGACCCGCTCCCTGTGCTCGGTGAGGAGGTCGAGCAGGGCGTCGTCCCTGGCGATGAGGACGCCGTTGGTGTTGATCAGGATGCGGGTGACCGGGCGTTGCGCGAGCTCGGCGAGGAGGGTCTTGAGCTCGGGGTGGAGGGTGGGCTCTCCGCCGCTGAGCATGAGGACGTCGAGCTTGCCGTTCTCCCGTTGGAGGCGCTGGTCGACGTTCGCGAGGATGTCGGGGACGGGGACGATGCCGGTGAGGTCGGGTGAGCTGTCGGCGAAGCAGGTGGGGCAGCGCAGGTTGCAGGCTTCGGCGATGTCTTCGAGGAGGATGCAGGTGTGCTGGGTCTGCATCTCGGGGAGGCCGTGGAGGTAGGCGCTGGGGATGGGGAGAAAGTTCCCCGACATATCCGGCATGTGCTGCTTTGTGGGGGCGGTCCATTCCTCCAGGTACGCCAGGATTTCTGGGTCTTCGTCGTACAAAGTGCGGATAAATCCGTGTTCGCGGCAGCCGCGCTCCAGCCAGACCTTGCCGTCGCGGGCGACGAGATAGCCGCTCAGCCGTTCGACCTTGTCGAGGTCCTGGCCGTGGCAGTGGGGGCAGAACGCGTTGACGTACCTGAGGATGCGGTCTCCCCGCAGGCCCATCCCTGTGCTCATGTCATGACCTTCCGCTGGAAAAGGGGATCGTAGTGGCCGCGCCGCCAGCCGTACCCGACTCTGAGACCGAGCAGCAGCAGGCCCGGGATCAGGAACCACTGGGGTCGGGTGAGGTCGAGCCAGACCGTCTCGTTCGCCCTGGTGAACTCGACGAGGAAGCGGAACGCGGCGTACCCGGCCAGGTACAGCGTGAACAGCTCGCCCGGCTGAGTGAGCCGCTTGCGCGCCCAGACGAGCACGGCGAACGCGACGAGCTGGAAGATGATCTCGTAGACGAACGACGGGTGCATGGCCTGTCCGGTGAGGCAGCCGGGGCATTCGGGCGTCGAGGGCGGGGCGTGCACCCCCCACGGCAGGTCGGTGGGGCGGCCCGGCGCCTCGGTGAGATGGCAGCCGATCCTCCCGACGGCCATGCCGAGCGCCACGGCCGGGGCGAACAGGTCTCCGGTCCGCTCCCGATAGCCGATGACCTTCTTCGCGATCAGCACTCCGACGTACGCGCCGGTCAGGCCGCCGAGGATGCTGCGGGAGCCGTACAGCCAGAGGTCCTCGAGGGCGAGCGTCTCCAGCCAGCCGGCCAGCCGCATCCCGATGGCGCCGCCGACCAGCGCGCCGGTGACGGCGACGAGCGACTGCTCGTTGAACGCGCCCCTTCTCCTCGCCTCCAGGACGAAGACCACGGAGGCCGCGAACACGCCGAGGCCGACGAAGATCTCGTGGTAGGGCATGTCAGCCGTACAGGCCCGGGTTGAGGCCGGTGCAGAGGCCGGCGGACAGGATGGACCAGAGCGCCCAGCCGATCATGAGCCCCAGGCCCAGGCCCTTGGACCAGGGCTTGCGCAGGAACACCAGCCACGCGCCCAGGCCCAGGCCGAAGAGCGCCAGGATGATCGCGGCGGTCACGATGTAGGCGGTGGCGTTGCCTTCCTGGTTCATGGCTACGACGAAGATGAAGAAGCCGACCAGTGCGTTGACGACGCTGTAGAGGGTCAGGCCGGCGAACACCAGCGCGATGAGCGAGCCCACGGAGCCACTGCTGGGAGGGGGCTGGGGCGGCGGCCCATACCCTTGCTGCCCATGCGGTTGCCCGTGCGGCTGTCCGTATGGGGGCTGCCCGTATCCCTGTTGTCCGGATCCTTGCTGCCCGTACGACGGCTGCCCGTGAGGGAGCTGGCCGTGCGGCGGCTGCCCGTACGAGGGCTGGCCCTGAGGGGGCTGCCCGTACGACGGCTGACCGTGCGGCGGCTCCCCGTGCGGGGGCTGCCAGGACGGCGTTTGCCCAGGCATCGGCCCCGGAGCCGCCCCAGAGGTCGGCCCAGAGGTTGGCCCCGAAGCCGGCCCCGGTGGCGACCCTGGCGGAGGGCTGAACGACGGTGGCCCGGACGGAGGCTGCTCGGGCAGCGGTCGCGCACCGGACGGCGGCGGGATGGTCGCGGAACCACCGGACGGCGGCACAAACTCCGGCCTACCGGAACCCAGCGGCCCTTCGCGACCTTCCAGGCCTTCGGGACCTTCCGAGCCCCCAGAAGCCCCCGAACTCCTCAGGCCCTCAGGACCGTTCGAGCCATCGGGACCTTCCGAGCCTTCGGGACCTTCCGCGTCCCTGCGCCCCTCAGGACCTTCCGCACCCCTGCGCTCCTCGGGACTCTCCGGACCTCCTCCCGAGCTCCCGGCCTCTTCGGGCTGCTCGGGCCGCTCCGGATCTCCCGACGACGACGGCTGCGACGGTGGTGATGTGCTCATATCTCGGCGTACCCCCTAGTCGTGATCAGACTAGAAGCCGGCCGTTGACATCCGATCAACACCACCCAGCACGCCTTTCTGATACCGCCTTCGCGCTCGAAGCAGCAAGACCGATCAGCAACAGCCCGCTCACGGCGCTCACCCTACGGCTCTAGGCCCTCCGAGTAATAGATCGCCGCCTGCACCCGGCTCTTCAGCCCCAGTTTGTTCAGCACCCGGCTCACATGGGTCTTGGTCGTGGCCTCCGCCATGTCCAGCTCCCTGGCGATCTCAGCGTTGGAAAGCCCGCGCCCGATGCACGCCAGCACCTCCCGTTCCCGAGGCGTCAGGCCCTCCGAGTCGGCCACCGGCTCCCGGCGCGGCGCCTGCTCGGCGAAGGCCGCGATCAGCCTCCGCGTGACCCCAGGCGAGATCAGCCCATCCCCTCTGGCCACCAGCCGCACGGCCTCGACCAGGGACTCGGCTTCGGTGTTCTTCAACAGGAATCCGGCCGCACCGGCCCGCAAAGCGCCGAACACATATTCATCAATATCGAACGTCGTCAGAATCAGCACGTCGCAGACTCCGGCCAGCTCCCTGGTCGCCGAGATCCCATCGAGCCGGGGCATCCGCACATCCATCAACACCACATCGGGCCGCAGCTCGCGCGCCATGGCCACCGCCTGCTCCCCATCGCCCGCCTCCCCCACGACCTCGAGATCGTCCGCCCCATCGAGGATCAACACGATCCCGGCGCGCACCGCCGCATGATCATCAGCCACCAGAACCCTGACCGTCACCGCTCCTCCAGCACACTCACGTTCGTTCACCAGCAGATCGCTCCGCCCCCGAGGACTCTTCCTCGCCCAACGCCCGACCCCCCGCACCACCCGCCCAACCTCTCGGACCATCCGTCCGATCCCCCGCACCACCCGTCCGATCCCCCGCACCACCCGTCCGACCCCTCGGACCATCCGTCCGATCCCCCGGACCACCAGCGCGAACCGAGCCGTCAGGCGCACCCGCCTGAGCCGGCCGCGCCACCGCGTCAGTAGAGGTCGGCAGCGAGGCCAGCACCCGCCACCCCCCCCCCCCCGAAGGCCCGGCCTCGAAGGACCCCCCGACCAGCGAAGCCCGCTCCCGCATCCCGATGAGCCCGGCCCCGGCGCCGGGCAACCGCGCCTCGCGCTCGCCGACCGCGTTCTCGACCCGCACCAGCACCCGCCCAGCCTCGTACGAGATGAGCACGGAAACGGGCGAGTCGCCGTGCTTGAGCGCGTTGGTCAACGCCTCCTGCACAATCCGGTAGCCCGCCAGATCGACCGAAGCGGGCACCTCCCGGGCCTCCCCCTCGACCCGGAAATCCGCCTCAAGCCCTGCCCGCGTCACCCTGTCGACCAGCGTCTCGGCGTCGGCCAGCCGTGGCCGGGTGGCCTCCGCCTCGTCGCCTTCATGGCGGAGCAGCCCGATCATGGTCCGCATCTCGGCCAGCCCCTTCACGCTGTTCTCGCGTACGGACTCCATGATCTTGCGCACGGTCGCCCGGTCGAGATCCTTTCTGGACAGCGCGGCGGTGGACTGGATGGCGATGGCGCTGAAGTGGTTCGCGATCATGTCGTGCAGCTCGCGAGCCATCCGCGTACGCTCGGTCGCGATCGCGGCCTGCCGGTCGAGCTCGGCGAGATGCGCCACCTGCTCAGCACGTACGCGCTCGGCGGCGGCCCGATCCCGCTGCTCCCGCAGCACCAGGGCAGTCGTGACGGGCACGACGAGCACGAGCCCGGCCTGCACCCCGATCACCGCCAGCACCCGCCAGTCCTCCGCCATGAACCCCGCCACCGCCCCACCCCCCACCGCCAGCGCGGCGGTGATGCCGAGCAGCACCCGGGCGAGCCGGGCCGGGCCATAAAGGGCGGCGGCGTACAGATTGTCGGTGAAGATGAGCACCGTCCCCAGAGACGGCCCCACGAACGCGTCCGCCACGATCCCCGCCACCCCCAGCCCCAGGCAGACCAGCGGCGCCCGCTGCCGCACCAGCACCCCGACGCAGGTCAGAGCCAGCGGAATGCCGAGCAACCACTCGGGCACGCCGCGATGGGAATAGGCCCCACCCGCGATGAGCATCACGCCCATCGCGAAGGCCAGCCCGGCCCACAACGCCACCCGGTTCATGTCCCCCATCCCACCACTCGCAGGCAGCGCTTTCCTCCTGCGGGAGTCAGCCTGTGGATACACCCTTCGATGTATCCACAGGCTCATGCCCCCTGACGATGCGCGGAGCCCGACACTCTCCGAGACTGGTACACGTGATCGTCGCCATCCTCATAGGCTGCGAGGTCGCCTTCTGGGTGCTCCTCGGCCTCGGCCTGGCCAGCCGTTACCTCTGGCACCGCCGCCGGCTCAGCACGGCCCTGCTGCTCACCGTCCCCCTCCTGGACGTGATCCTCCTGATCGCCGCGGTCGCCGACATGCGCGGCGGCGCCACGGCGGACCTCCGGCACGGCCTGGCCGCCGCGTACCTCGCCTACTCGATCGTCTTCGGCCACCGCACCATCCGCTGGGCGGACGCCCACTTCCACCACCGCTTCGCGGCCGGCCCGCCCCCCTGGAAACCACCGTCCGGCGGCCTGGCCCGAGCCCGCCACGAGTGGGCGATCTGGCTCCGCATAGTCCTCGCGTACGCCCTGGCCTGCGCTTTCCTAATGGCCCTGGTCTGGCTCGTCAACGACCAGCCCCGCACCCAAGCCCTGATCGACTTCATGTACGCCCTGCTCAAGGTCCCCTTGATCGCCGTACTCTGGCCCGTCAGCTACACCCTGTGGCCCCGCAAGGCCGAACCCACGCGTCCGTGATTGCCCCATCCGGTTCGAGGCACTCCCCAGAACCCGCTATGCTTGTAACGCAGCAAGCGGCCGTAGCTCAATGGATAGAGCATCTGACTACGGATCAGAAGGTTACGGGTTCAACTCCTGTCGGCCGCGCTCACTAGAAAGGCCCGCTACCAGGGGTTCCTGGGAGCGGGCCTTAGTGTTTGTCAGGACAATTTCGCGATCTTGCTAACACCCCTGCTAACACGGGTCCTCCCTCACTCTCCGATCGCTTCGGCGAAGATGTCGGCGGCTGAGGCTTCGGCGGCGCGGACCACGTGGGCGTAGACCCGCAGGGTGATCGAGGGGTCGGCGTGGCCGAGCCGGGCCGCGACGACATGGACCGGGACGCCGGCCAGGAGCAGAGTCGTCGCGTGGATGTGGCGTAGGTCGTGAAGCCGTGCGTGTGGCAACGGCGTGCGGGGGTTTGCCTGGTTGTATCGCTTGGTCAGGATCGGGAAGAGCGAGCTGAGCGTGTCGGGGTGAACGGGCTCGCCCCATCCGGTGGTGAACACGTGATCGCCCGTACCGCGCCACTCAGGACCGAGCTGGAGCTTGTCTGCGGCCTGCTGAGAGCGCTGTGTACGGAAGACCTGCGACGTACGCGCGTCGAGGCTCACAACGCGCTTACGGCCACTCTTGGTGGTTCCCTCGACACGCTTACCGTCGATGAACGAGGCCGAGCCGCGAATGGTGATCTGCTTGCCATCGAGATCGACGTCAGACCAGCGAAGGTGCAGGAGTTCGCCGCGCCGGGCACCGGTGTAGGCCGCGACGTGAAAGAAGGGCCATAGCCGGTGCTCGCGAGCAGCGAGGAGGAACGTCTTGAGCTGGTCCGTAGTCCAGACGGTGCCGGGCTCGCTGATCTCCCGACGGGGGCGCTTGGCCTTCTCGACCGGACTGGACGACAGGATCTCGTCGACGTTCACAGCATCGCGGAATGCCTTTCGGAGCACGGCGTGGACGTAGTCGACCGTGCGCGCGGAGAGCGGTCGTCCGTTCTTGCCGCCGCCGGCCCGCAGATCCCGATACAGCTTGGTGATCGTGGAGGCCCGAACAGCCTGTAGGCGCAGGGTGCCGATGTGGGGCTTGATGTATCGGTCGATGATGTGCCGGTAGTCGGCGAGGGTCTTGGGCTTGATCTCGACGGCGTGGGCCTCGATCCACTCATCGAGGTATTCGCGGACGGTGATCGTGTTGCGGTCGACGTACTCACCGCGTCGGGCTTTGACCCGTGCTTCGTCTCGGGCCGCCTTGGCGTCGTCCTCGGTGGTGAAGCCGCCCACCCATCGGGGCTTGCTCTCCCCCGTTTCGGAGTCTCGCACCCTGATCACGTACGACCAGGTAGTACCGCGCTTCATCACACCGTCGCGCAACCTGGGTGCCTTCTTCTTGCGGGGCTGCTCGTCTGGTGCGCCGACGAGGGTCTTGGTCATACGGCGGCCTCCTTCCTGGTCAGGTGAGTGATGTAGTCCGTCAGCGCCGTAACGGGGACGCGGCGGGATCCGTCGATGCGGATGGAGCCGACTGCGCCGGAGGCGAGCAGTTGGTAGAGCTTGCTGCGGGAGATGGCCAGGACCTGGGCGGCTTCTGGCACGGTGAGAAGGAGCCGGGTCATAGGCGGTTCGTTCCGGCTTGCTGCGGCATCGCCATTGGTGTTCTGGTGAGAGCCGCGGCGAGGAGTTGATCTCCCGCTGAATAGCCCTTGCCTGCGTACTCCCATTCGCTGATCACGAGGATGGTGTCCTCGTCGAAGAGCGGCAGGCGTCCGTGAGTGATCTCTTCGGTTTGAACGAAGCGTTCTCTGGCTGCTCGGAGCTCGCCGAGGGTGGTGGAGTAGCGGCGGGAGCGAGTGGAGAAGTGGCCGCGGAAGCCGAGCATGTGGGCCCAGTCGGCGAGCCGGAGTTCGGCCAGGTCCGGCAGGGTGCCGAGGTGCATGCAGGTGGCGATGAGGCGGTGGGCGTGGTTGCGGAGGTTGAAGGCGTCGAGATCGTCGAGGGGGTTGATGCGGCGGTCGAGGGTGCCGACGCATTCGGCGGCTTTGGTGGCGTACTTGGCGATGTAGCCGGCGACGGCTTGTTCAGTCAGGTCGCCGTCCAGGGTGATGGGTCGGACGTCGAGCTGGGCGCCCCAGCGCAGGACTCGCTCAGGCTGGTCTTCGTAGGCCGGGGCGGTGGCCGAGACGGCCTTGGTCGCGTGCTGGATGGCGTGGGTCAGGGCGTCGGCGGTGGCCCAGGCCGGAGGCGGGAACGCTGGTCCGTCGGAGCTGTCGAGGCGGATGACGGCGTGGAAGTGGACGACGCCGCGGCGTTGGTATTCGGCGACCTTGGCGAAGGAGAGGGTGAGGTGGTGGCGTAGTTCTTTGAGTGGGAGGCCGGCGTGTTTGGCGAGGTGGCGGCGTACGGCGTCGGCGAAGCGCTTCCACAGCAGCGGGGCCAGGGCGTTGAACAGGACGGAGCCGGTGTAGTCGTAGCAGTCCGGGCAGAGCGGTTCGCCGAGGCGCGGGTCGTCTTTGCTGTGCCGGGTGGTGCAGGTCATGGCGCGGCCGTGCGGGCAGGTGGGCGTGTTGCGGCGGGCGTGGCAGGGCTGGACCTTGCCGTTCTTCTCACGGCGCGTATGGACCGTTCCAAAACTTGGCGCGGTGAGAGTGACGAAGAGGGTCGGGTGACCTGTGACTGTTTCGGGGACGCCTTTGCCGCCGATCAGGCCGGCGCGGATGAGCTGGTAGGTGTCGGCGCGGTAGGTCTCGGCGCAGGCCGGGCAGCGGGAGGCGCGGCGGGTCTTGCAGGGCAGGCGCAGGATGCCGTCGGGTTCGTGGCGGGTGGCGTAGCGGTGCAGGAGTTGGCCGGTGGCTTGGTCGTAGTGGTCGACCTTGCCGCGCAGGTGGATGGGTTGGCGGCAGCCGCCGGTGTTGCGGACTTGGGTGGCCCAGCGGTCGAAGTCGGGGTGGTTGAGTCGGGTAATCATGCCCGCTTTGGCGTGCGCGGTGGCGTGGGTTGTGGGCAAGATGGTGTCCTCCTTTCGCTCGTTCGGGTGAAGGGATGGCCCTCGACCTGGCGTGTGTCTTGGCGGATGTGCGGCCAGGCCGGGGGCGCTGCGCGTTTATGCGCCGTGGTTGTCGATGCCGGTGCCGTCGCAGTCGCGGCAGCGGTTGTGGTCGGCGTCGAGACCGGTCCCGCTGCAGGTGCAGCAGCGGTAGTGGATCACCTCGTGCACGTGGTCACTTCCGTTCGCGTGCGGTGGTGGTGAGGTAGATGCGCCAGTGGTGGGCTTGGCCCCGGTCGGGGTAGACGCGTGAGGCGCCGGTCACGGTGAAGTGCTGGCGTAGGCGGAACAGAGCGTCGACGATTTCGGCGCGGGTGCCGTCGAGGCGGATGCGCACGATGGGCCTCCCTCAGGTGTGGTCGGGCTGGATGTAGCCGTAGTAGCTGGCTTCGGCGTCGTGGCGGGCGCGGGCAGCGGCCAGGACTGCCACGGCGCGGTACTCCACCGGCCCGAAGAAGACCGAGGTGGCGTAGTGGCCGTACGGGGAGTCCTCGAAGTCGATCTCCGAGCCGATGCGGGCGGCGATCTGGTCGATCTCGGCGCGCAGGCCGGCGTCGTCGTCCTGCTTGGGGAAGTGGTGCAGGGTGACGCAGGAGGAGACGGGCAGGTCGGGATGGGCTTCCAGGAATGCGGCCAGGTCGAGCAGGCCGTTGATGAGCGCCGAGCGGTGGTTGCTGGTCATCGGTGATCTCCCTTCTGGGTCAGGCGGTGCGCAGGGTGCGCAGCAGGTCTGAGGCGAGTTGGTGGGAGACGCCCAGGTGGGTGCGTAGGGCGTCGCGGGTGATGGGCTTGCCGTGCTTGGTGTGGTGTTCGTCGGCGACACGGCGCGCGTAGTCGACGAGGGCGGGCGCGAGGTCGCCATCCTGTCTGGCCTGGCTGTCCTCCTCGTCGGCGTGTGGGACAAGCTCAGGGACCGGTGAAGAAGCGGCGGCGGGCGGTTCCTGGTGGGTGGCGCGGCGTTCGAGCATCGAGACGGCGATGAGGAACGCTGCGGCCGGGGTGGCGGCGGTGATCCAGCCCCACACGGTCGGGGCGGCTTGGGCGAGGTTGGCGGCCAGCGACAGGATGATGCCGCCGGACAGGACGAGGACGGGCCAGGAGAGCGAGCGCCGGCCTTTGCCGGTCTTCTTGTCGCGTTGGCGTTCGCGGGCGGCCATGACGCAGGTCAGGTCGATGCAGACGGCGACGGCCCAGGACATCCAGCCGGTCTGGCCGTGCTGGCTGGCGGTGTCGCGGATGTGGGTGAACGATCCGGCACCCGCGATGACGGCCAGGACGAGGACCGGGCCGGTGTCGAGCAGCCAGCAGGCGAGGCGTCGCATCGTTTCTCCCTCCCTTGGGTTCAGGCGGTGATGGGGTCGGGCAGGTGGGCGGTGATCTCGTCCCAGGACGGGGTGAGGTGGGCGTGAGTGCGGGCAGCGTGTTCGGCGGCTTGCTCGGTGACGTAGAAGGAGCGGGCGCGGTACCACTGGCCGTCCTGTCCGGCGACGATGGCCACGCCGGGGGTCTCGGCGGCGATGGCGCGAGCGGAGACCAGGGCGGCGGGGTCGAGGTCGCCGAGGGTCATGGTGGCGGTCTCGGGGTCGTTGACGCGGTGGCAGATTCGTCCGGAGCACTGCGCCCGCAGGGCGGTGACGCCGAGGCCGAGGTCGGAGCCGATGCGCTGGCCGCAGCAGAACAGATAGATGCCGAAGGCCCGCCCGAGCTGCGCCACCCGCAGGAGTGCGGTTGAGGTCTTGGCGATCTCGTCCTTCTCGGACTTGTCGGCCATCAGGTACAGCTCGGCAAGCTCGTCCACCAGGACCACGACGGGCGTCGGGCGGATGCCGGGTGGTAGTTGCCAGACGTTGCGGGCCCCGGCCTGGCGGCACAGGCCCATGCGGTCGATCATCAGCGCCACGAGGTTCTCCAGTAGCGCGACGGACTCGGTGCGTGAGGTGGCCAGGGCGGACAGACGCGGGCTGTAGGGGGTGAACTCCACGCCGCCCTTGAGGTCGAAGCCGACCAGCGCGACTGGTTGCGGCGCGAGGCCGACGATGAGGGCGTTGGCGAGGTTGGACTTGCCGGACTGGGTGGCTCCCGCGTTCAGCCAGTGCGGCACGGTTCGGAAGTCGATCGTCCAAGGCCGTCCCGTCTCCAGCCGCCCCACGGTGACCTTGAGCAGCTCATCCGAAGCCGGGAGCTGATCGACCTTGACCAGCGGATCGCGGATGGTCGCCTGGAGCACCACGCGGCCGGGCCGAGGTGAGGAGGCGCGGATGGCATGCACACCCCAGGAGTGCGCGAGTGACTCGGCCGCTTCGGCGTAGTCGCCGGGTGTCTGGCCTTCCAGGGTGTGCAGGGTGACGCGCCAGCCGTGTTGGGTCGGCAGGGGTAGCCACATGAACGGTTTGGTGTCGACGGCGACCCGTTGGAAGCGGCGGCGGACTTTGACCAGGCCGGTGGAGGCGATCGCGCCGGGCACGGTGGTGAACCACCAGCGCTGCCGCTTCTTGGTCAGCCCGCAGCCGAGGGCGACCCGCCGCCAGGACGCCCGGACCGACACGGCGGCGAGCGGGAAGCCGATCACCAGCCAGAACGTGGCGGGGTGCCAGCGGCGCCAGGCCCACAACCCGGCCGCCGTGGCGGCCAGGGCTGCGAGCACCTCCAGCGCGTCACGCATCGGCGGCCTCCCGGGCGAGGAGCAGTGCCGAGGCGCGGTAGGCGATGCCCCACTTGCCGGCGATCTCCCAGACGTAGCCGAGCAGGCCGACCGGGTTGACGGTGTCGCCGACGGTGATGGGCGGTTCGCCGGTGATGCCGATCTTGACGAGTTCGATCCGGCCGAACTCGTCCTCGACGGAGACGGTGACTTCGTAGACGGTGTTGCCGTTCTTGTCGGTCTTGATCTCGCCGGTGTCGCGGTTGAGCACCCGCGGGCGTGGGGCCTTGACGCAGGTAATGGCGAGCTTGCTGGTGTCCACAGGGATCGGGACGGTACGCATGGGCTGTGACCTCCTTATTCGTCCTAGTCAACATAGTTAACCTAGTTGGCTCGGTTGTCAACGTGGTCTCGGTTGGCTTGGTTGGTGTTTCGTGGTGTGATGGACGTGATGGTCAAGAACACCGGGCGCCCCGGCTACCTGCAGATCGCCGATGATCTCCGTGCGCAGATCCGCGGCGGCTCTCTCGCGCCCGGAACTCCGCTGCCGTCAACCGCCCAGCTCGCCGAGCAGTACGACGCCTCGCTGTCGGTGGTGAAGATGGCCGTCGGCATCCTGCGCAACGAGGGCCTGGTGATCGGCCAGCAGGGAAAGGGCGTGTTCGTCAATGATCCCGGCGAGGCTTCCCCCGCCGACGACGTGGCCGGCGAGGTGGCCGAGCTGCGGTCCGCCGTACAAGAGCTGTCGGTACGGCTGTCGCGGGTCGAGGAGCAGTTGGCTACGTCCACGAAACCCCGTTCCGGACGTAGCAGCCGGTAACCTTCCGGGCCAGGACGGCCGAGACCCCGTCCGGGCGGCGCCGCAGGTTCAGCGCCTTGTCCTCGCGGCGGATGCCGACCAGGACCGCTACGTAGCCGACCAGCAGGATGACGCCGAGCAGCCCGGCGACGATCAGCGCGATCACGTCCACGTCACCCCCGCCATGGCGATGCGACGCGGACCGCGCGGAGGACGACGAGTCTCATCCCGCCGCACGCCCTCCCGGCGCTTGGCCGTCTGCTTCTTGATCCAGCGATCCCGGGCTCGGCACTTGCGGCACCGCGTCTGGCCCTCCTCCAGGCCGGCGCTGCACTCACAGGCGGGCTCGGGGTAGATCTGCTCAGTCATGTGATCACCTCTCCTTCCGGTCGCTCCGGTGTTGCCGTGTGACACCAAGATTGCGACGGAGAGTTAGGACGAGATCACTACACGACGGGACATGTTCAAGACGTCCGTCCTACGATGTGCAGGTCCCCGGACGTCCTCCTGAGCAGGTGACATGGCGAACGAGAGGTTGCGAGCGGCCCTGTTGCAGCGCGGCGTGAGCATCGTCGAACTGGCGGAGGCCATAGCGGTCGACCCCAAAACGGTCGAACGGTGGGTGACCAAGTCCCGCGCGCCATACCGAAAGCATCGCTTTGCGGTGGCTTCGTACCTCGATACCGAGGAAACCTACCTCTGGCCGGAGGCGCTGACCCGCGACCAGGTCGCCTCAGCATCCGAGAGCGAGATCGTCACCGTCTACCCGCACCGCTGGGCCGTCCCCCGGGACGTGTGGGGACGACTGTTCTCCGCAGCCTCCGAGGAGATCGGCGTGCTCGTCTACAGCGGGCTTTTTCTCGCCGACGACGCCGGGATGCTGCGCATGTTCGGCGAGAAGGCCGACGCGGGCGTACGTGTGCGCATCCTGCTCGGCGATCCGGACTGCGCGGAGGTGGCCCAGCGCGGCAAGGACGAGGGCATCGACGACGGCATGGCCTTCAAGATCCGCAACGTCCTCGTCCTGTACCGATCACTGCGGGAGCGCGCCAACGTCGAGTTCCGCCTGCACTCCACCGTGCTGTACAACTCGATCTACCGCGCCGACGATCAGTTCCTCGTCAACACCCACGTGTACGGCGTCCCCGCGGGCAACGCGCCCGTCTTCCACCTGCGCAAAGTGGTCGGCGGGGACATGGTCACCACCTACGCCACCAGCTTCGAACGGGTCTGGGACGGCGCCCGGCCGATAGGGTCCTGAGCCATGGCCAAGCGGATCGACTACTACGACGACCCCGACGCCCCGGTCCCCAACAGCCTGGTGCCGTCCGTGAACGTCATCGTCATCAACGCCTCAGGTGAGGTGTTGATGATCCGGCGTACCGACAACGACAACTGGGCCGTACCCGGCGGTGCCATCGACCTGGGCGAGTCGATCCCGCAGGCCGCCGTACGCGAGACTCTCGAAGAGACGGGGATTGTCTGCGAGATCACCGGCCTGGCCGGCACCTACAGCGACCCCCGGCACGTGATCCTCTACACCTCCAACGGCGAAGCCCGCCAGGAGTTCTCGATCGTCCTGACGGGCCGGGCGGTCAGCGGTCAGCCGACGCCGAGCGACGAGTCCCGCGAGGTCCGCTGGATATCTCGCGAGCAGGTCAGGTCCTTGCGGATGGACCGCTCAATGCGGATGCGGATCGAGCACTATCTAGCCGGTACCGCCCTGCCGTACATCGGCTAGCGCCGCCTCCACCGCCCGCACCGCCGCCAGGATGCATGGCGTCGAAGCGGTGATCGAGCGACTGACCAGGTGTTCCGGGCCATATCGAGAGTGGATCTCCGCCAGCCGGTCAGCGGCGGTGAGGTGGCTCCCGTCAGGGCCGGTGGTCATGTCACAGTAGGTCAGGGCCTGGACCAGTTCCGGGCGTTCCTCGTCGAACTCTGTCGTGAGTTCGGTGAACAGGGAGCGTTCAAGCGCCTCGTTGACGGCGCAGGAGTGGTGCGCCACCAGGCGGCAGAGCGTGTCGTCGGCCTGGTAGATGTCGCGCAGATAGCGTGCTCCATCTAGCGGGTGGAAGCCCGTCGCGACCAGGTTGGGCGCGTACCCAATGTCGTGCAGGTATGCGGCGGCGGTCAGGGTGTCTGCCTCGTCGCCGAGGATGGATGCCAGTGACAGGGCGCGGGCGGCTACCCCTTGAGTGTGCGCCCAGCGCCGGGGCAGGGTCGTCTCCAGCAGGTCTTTGGCGAGGTCATGAGCCCATTCAGCTTGTCCCACGCTGTTCACGATAGGCACATGTCGCCCGGATCGAGCCAGCAGGCCCCGCAGGACGTCCTAGGACGTCTCACCCCGCACAAAGCGCCCGCGGCCGTGCTCGGCCACCACCAACCCCTCACGCTCCAGCAACCCGAGCGCCTGCCGGACGGTGTTGCGCGAGGCCCCATACCGCCGCCGAAGGGCCAGTTCGCTCGGCAACGCCGACCCTGTGACCAGTTCGCCGTGGCTGATCTGCTCGCGCAGGTCGCCCGCGATCAGTTGATAGCGGTAGACGCCATCGGGCGTCGCGGCGCCTGCCGTGACGACACGTCCCTTGGACGGGACCGTCACGATCAGCCCTTCCTCCTCCAGGAGGGCCAGTCCGCGGCGCGCGGTATTGCGGGCGACGCCGAACTCCCGGCACAACTTCGCCTCCGATGGCAGCACACTGCCCGCCGCGTACTCGCCGGCCACGATGCGATCCCGAAGCCGGTCGGCCAGCTGCGTATAGACGCGCCAGCCGGTCAACCACGCGCGCCCGTCGGACATCGCTCGTCCATCCGTCAGGAGCGGTAGGCGTCGGCGATGCGGTTCAGGTCCACGCCGAGTTCGCCTTGCTCGCCCTCGTTCCAGCCGTCCCGCGCGGCCTGGACGATCCGTTCGACCGCTACCGGCAGACGCAGCGAGCTGACCCGCTCGTCACCCTGGTCGCCCCAGTAGAACCAGCAGAACGCCAGGTGGGCGAAGACGCGGCGGACACGGAACCGGCTGTCGGTGACATCGAGACCGGGCCGCCCGTCCTCGCCGATCACGAGCACCGCCGCGATCTCCTGCTTGCTGAGCTCGTCCCGTAGCGCTGTCAGCAGCCGCTCAGCGTAGGCGTTCTGCTGTTCCTTGATGCTCTTCATGAACGGGCTGTCCCTTCGCCGTCACCGGTTGTGTAGGACGAGATTCGCGCGTCGGATGGAACCTCTACACCGCAACTCGGGGACGTCTAGGGACGTCTCGTGTTAGCTTCGCAGGCAGAACGGCTGACCTCGCGGAAGGTGCGCCCCTTGAACGACAACCTGCGCCACGCGCTCACCAACGCCCGCCTCCAGCCCGTGGACGTCGCCGCGCACTTGGCCGTCGACCCCAAGACCGTGCACCGATGGCTGAAGGGCCGCATCCCCTACCCGCGCCACCGCTGGGCCATCGCCGACCTCCTTCACCTCGACGAAGCCGACCTCTGGCCCGAACTCGCCCAGCAACACCGCGCCATCTCCGACGAGGTCCAGGCCATCTACCCGCACCGCTGGAGCGTCCCCCAAGCCACCTGGCGACACCTCTTCCAGTCAGCCGCACGCGAGATCGGCATCCTCACCTACAGCGGCCTGTTCCTCGCCGAGGACACCGGCATCATCCGCCTTCTCGCGGCACAAGCCCGATCAGGCGTGAGAGTCCGCATCCTGCTCGGCGACGCAGGCGCCCTTGAGGTGGCAACCCGCGGAATCGACGAGGCCATCGGCCCGACCGTCATGGCCGCACGCGTCACCAACGCCCTCACCCTGTACAAGCCCCTTATCGGCGCTGACAACGCGGAAATCCGCCTCCATGAGACCGTCCTGTACAACTCCATCTACCGCGCAGACGACGACCTGCTCATCAATGCCCACGCCTACGGCACGCCCGCAGCCCAAGCCCCAGTCATCCACCTGCGCCTCACCGAACCACAGGCAGCCGCAGCGACCTACCTGAACAGCTTCGAACGAGTCTGGGACGCCGCAAAACCTCACGCAGAACGGGCATAAGCTCACATCACGGAGCTGCACCAAGATCCGAAAGCAACTTATCTGTACGTCATCAAGGGCGTGCCGCCTGCGGCGTCCCGCCGGGCGGTCGCTGGCCGCGCTGCGGCTCTTCGGCCGGTCGCGACCAGCGCCGCCTGAGCTGCGGCGAAGCGTGACCACACACTATGAATACCCACGGTTTCAGACCGTGTCACGGTGATTGCCTATAGGCGGCGGCAATCTCTGACTCCGAGAGGAAGCGAATGTTGTAGCCTGAGCGTTTCGGGAACAAAAGCCCCTGGCCAGCCTTCACGGTATGGAGCGCTGAAGAGCTTCCTGATACGAAGATTAGTAGAACGCCATACCTGGAGCGCTCTGGATTTTCGATTGGAAAAATACGGAAGTCTGGAACGGGAGAGACTAAGCTACTAATTATACTCGGAAGTCGGCCGACGCTCTCATCGCCAAAATGTACATCTGTCATAGCTGTTGCTTGACCCTGTTTATCTGAAACGATCCCTACGAGGATTACTCCACCGGAACCGTTGGCGAAGGCGGCGACGTCCGTAGCCAGATGGCGCTTGCTCCTTTCGCTTGTATCATAGATTTGAGATCTAAATTCAAGATCGTGCGCTTCCATGTCTCCAGCGGATACCATCTCAGCAATATCGGCGTATGAGATATGGGTTGAGTCGGATTTCGTTAGTCGTGCGTATCCAGCGGACGGCGAAAATATTCCACCTAGTGGCTGGAGTACGATGTCATTGCGGACGGGATCGAAATCCATTGCGCTTTGATGTGGCGCTGCTTGCAGTGGAGTTCCTGTCGATTCCTGCTGTAGAGCTCCTGAAGCGGCTGCAGGGTCTTGTGCATCGCGTATGGCTACCCACAGTTCTCGGAAAGGTTGGACGTCTCCGCCTAAAGCTTCCACCACGCGGTCCAGTTGCTCCCGTCGTGGAAGTTTTCGGCATTGGAGTACCATATGAACTGTTGTGTGGCTGATCTGTCTGTTTGTGCGAGTGGCGATAGATCTGGTGCTAGGTTCTCCGGCCTGCCGGTGCAGGTGCTTGAGTTGCTTGCGCAGATCATCAAGCAGTGCGGTCACTAGTGGAGGCTGATGGCTCATAGTGATCCGAGCATGCCACACTGTCAGAAATTGTAAAAGTCACCCGAATTGATCGCCTGTGCGCGTTCGCTATGTGTAACTAGTCGTCAGCGGTTGTATTGGTATGTATGTATGCGTTGTGTACTGTACGGAAGCGTTCGTGAGCTGTCAGTGATGCTCCAGCCTGGGCGAAGCTAGTTGTGGCCGGTCCATAAGAACCGTCCTCGCCGACCCGTCCAACTTCCGTGCTTCCTCTTTGGCATGGATGTCCGGATGGAGTCCCGTCACGAAAAGGCAACGCCCATGACGGCCCTGAGTCCAACCTTCCTTGCGCTCTTGATCTTCCTTCTGATCGCCGCCTGCGCCTGTGTTTACGTCGGTTCCAACAATCCAGGTCGCCGCTCCCGTGCATGGAAGCTTCTGGAGCTCATGCTTCGCTACCAGAAACGCAAGCGGTAGCTGCAACGAAAGTGTGATTCCGGGGAGATGCTCTTAGTGATCTCCCCGGAACATTGCAGCAGTTGCCGGGCCACATCGATTAGAGATGTCAGAAGGGCACGTCAACGCGGAGTCACGATCATCGCCGATGCGGCAGGCTATAGAATCCAAGTGGTCAGGGCCGTGACGATCGCCGACTCCGGACCTCGCCGTAGACAGCTGGGGCGATCGGCTGCCGCGGCCCTCCTTCGTCGGGCCTTGCCACCGGATATCGCTGTCGAGGTGACAGCATGGCTGACAGCAACGTCCCCACACGCCGACGCATCCAAGCCACCTTCTACACGCGTCTGACCAGGGTGGCGATCAGTCGAGCAGGGTGAACGGTCCGCCTGAAAAGCGGAAGGTCGACGCTTGTCGAACAGCATCCGACAGTAGCTCACGCGAGAGTCAGGGAAGCGGGAGCAAGTGTCTGGATCAGGCTCATGTTTGTGAACGTCACGGCCGCACCACTGTCGCGGAGCAACAGGACCTCTAGACCTTTGTCCGGCGTCGCTAGGTGCGAGATCGGAACCTAATCCCCGGTTCCAGCATCTTCGATCGGAGGAGGAGAGATTGTCGGAGCTGGCCGATAGCGTCAGCGAATCTCCTCCGCCCCCAAGTCCAAGGAACCGGACCGATGCCAGCGCGAAACCGCATACCTCTGCCGATAGGTACACAGCTGGGGGTCTTCGAGGTCGTCTCGCTTCCATTCCCCCTGCTGGTGCCGGGGCGCAGCGGGCAATCCCAGACGCGCAACCGTTACTTCGTGCGGCTGCGGTGCACGGGCCCTGACTGCGAATGGGAAGATGATGTCCGGGAGGACGATCTGGAGCGGCGCAAGACCGCAGCATGCGGTTTCTGCTACATCAGCCTCGACGTAGACCCCGAGGCGAGGATTCACGTAGAGCGCGTATGGAAGGGTCGCCCGCAGACGTACGACCGCTACCGCTATCACGGGAAGTCCTATGACCGTCTCCATAGAATCTGGGCAAACATGCGCGAACGATGCTCAAACCCGACCTCTGAGAAGTGGAAGCGCTACGGAGGCCGCGGAATAACGGTGGATCCAGGCTGGGAGAACTTCCGTGCGTTCGAGGCATGGGCCCTGGAGAACGGCTACGCAGACGGCCTTACCATCGACCGGATCAACAACGACCGCGGGTACGAGCCGGGCAACTGCCGATGGGTCACTGATTTAGAGAACCTACTGAACCGCGCCAGGTATCTCCCAACGCCACTCCACGAGGCTCTGGAGGCACGTGCCGCCGTAGATGATGTCGATACCTATTCCGTGATTCGAGTGGCCCTCGAAGCGCTGCGCGCCGAGAGGGAGCAAATCTCATGACGACCTCAGCGACACCGACCGGCGGGAGTGAGATGTTTCCGCCCCCTGGCCGTGGTGCCAGGGTCGGGTTCACCTCTGGTCGCCTGACGGTCGTGGAGGTCCTGGACCTCCGACCGGCGCTCTTCGCGCGAGGGAACGAGCGCTGGGTCCTGGTCGAATGCTCCTGCCATGACCGGACTCGAAAGGAGCTTCGATGGGGCAGCGTGCGCAGCAGCAACACGCGAAGCTGCGGATGCCTCGACGCCGAGAGCCGACGGGCCAGGCGCCGCACCCACGGTGAGTCTGAGACGCCGCTCTACCGGGCCTGGTCCGCTATGAAGCAGCGCTGCTCCAACCCCAACATCAGGGGAGCTCATCGTTACTCCGGACGGGGGATCACGGTCTGCACGGAGTGGGTCAACAGCTTCGAGAAGTTCCGGGACTGGGCAATGAGGCACGGCTATGTCGAAGGCAAGGAGCTCGACCGAATCGACAATGATCTCGGCTACTCGCCCGACAACTGCCGCTGGGTTACCAAGCTGGAGAACCTCGACAACCGGTCGAAGTACCTCCCTCTCGACTTGGAAGCATGGCTCCATGAGCACGCGCGACAGCTCGCCTGCACGCCGTACGAGGTCATCAAGCAGGCACTGGAGTCTTACCTCGGGGTTTCACGGGTGGATCGTGCTGATCTTGCGTGAATGTCGCGACCGCAGCACTTAAGGTCATTGGCTCCCAACTGTTTCCTCGGGAGTAGGTGGGCTTGGACGTGCCAGCGGTGGGTGATGCTGTCGACCTCGGTGAGTCCTGAGCCCTTCTCGTGAATCGCCATGAAGCGATCTCCTACTCTGTTCCGTTGCTGTTCCGTGGGAGCACCGGAACCAGCGACAAGTAATGCGAAGTGCTCGCAAGCGTAATCCCTGCTCAGCTACATGATCGAGTCGGTTTCCCAGGTGGCGTGCTATGGCATCGGAGATCACCCAGATCTACGAGGGCATCAGCTAGATTCAGCGCCTGGTGCGGTGCCAGATCTTGCCATCGGGTCTGTCCTGCGTGCCGGGCATCGTAGGGTGACGCTCCCAGGACGAAAGGATCATCGTGCCGCAGTGCTCCCGGTTATCGCGATCAGCACTGTTGGTGTGGGTGGCGGGTGCGGCCGTCGCCGTCTTGCCGACCTGGGAACTGGGGCGCGAGCCACTCGATCGTGAGGAGACCATCGGAGCCTCTGGGGATATCTATGGGCTCGTGTGCCTGTTCAACGGTGGAACGACGCTGTCACCGCTTGCTCCGCTGCGCCGTGATCTCCAAGCGGTCATGGAGACCACGGAGGGGTGGGCGTTTCCGGCTCTCGTGGTCCTTCTCGGGCTCCTCGCGTGTCTCGGCCGTAGGGATCCTGGGGTGATAGGCCGACGGGTGGTGGGGCTCCTCGTCCTGATTGCGGTCATCGAACCTCTCGCTTCGTTGTCCAGCTATCGGAGAGGCTGCGGTGAGGCGATCTCTCTGTTCAGCGCCGGCTGGTTCAGGGAGGCGGCCGGCGGGTGGGGGATCACTCAGCTGTGTCTCGTGGTGGCCGCAGTGCTGGTGTTCGCCGCGTCGCGGGTGATGCGGTCCGTCACCGGGGACGAGTCGGAGGAATCACAGGCCGGGATGGTGTGGCGTCGGCCGGTGGCGGCCCTGGTCGACTATCTGATCGTTGTTGCGGTCCTCAGCGCTGTCGTGGGGGCGGCCTGGCCCTTGATCGACGTCGGCTTCAAAGTCCATATGGGAGCTGGACTTCTGGAGCGGGCCGACGCGTACGTGTTCCGGAGCAGCCCGAGGCCCGCGGAATTGGCCATCTTGGCCGGGTTGTTCCTTTACTCCTGGGTGCAGCACGCTCTGTGGGGGCGAACGCTGGGCAAGCGACTGCTGGGCATTCGGATCATCGCCGCGCGGACGGGCGGACGGCTGGGCGCGGGCAGGACCGCGCTCCGCGTGCTGGTCTTCCCTCTGCTCGCCTTCGTCCCCGACGTCGGGTTGTGGTGTCTCCTCGTGGGCGGGCTGTGGATACTCCTCGATCAAGATGGCCGGGTTCTTTATGACCGCTTGCTGGGCGCCGCAGTGGTGCGCGACCGGGCGAAGCGCGCTCAGCCGCAGACCTGACCCGACATCATTTGCGTGGTCTTGCTAACGCGGATGCTAACCACAGGTCTGCACGGCTATGGACGATCATGGATTGAGAGACCTCACAGAGCCTGGCCGAGCAGGCCTGGAAGACGGGTTCGGACGGTCCTAGATGATTGTGTTCTCACTACGGATCAGAAGGTTACGGGTTCAACTCCTGTCGGCCGCGCACAGTTTGACCAGGGAGTTCCTTGATTACAAGGGGCTCCCTTCGTCGTTTCCAGGGGCCGACAGCAGCAACGCGCGCTTGTTCACTGAGGTTCGCCCCTCGACGTGCCCGCCGTCGCCCGCGAGGCGGTAGAAGAACATGGCCAGGCGCATGCGGTGGCGAGGATCGCGTACGTCGCTCGCGAACAGCACCCGGATGCCGCTCCTGCCGAAGACGCGGAGCAGATACTCCCGCGACGGCGGCTCGATCTGCTCCTCCGGAGCCGTCGTACGGCACGCGGTCACGAACTGAGCGACGAAAGTGCGCAGCGCTCGGATGACTCCGAACGGCCACCCCGACCCCTCCGGAGTCATCCGGATACGTTCGGAAACAGTGGACATGCGGAGCGTAACCAACGCATGATCGAGCCCGGCCCACCCACAAGCCACACAAACCCCACGGTGCCCAACAGGCCTCACCAAGGTCGGAAAGTGTGCGAATCAGAATAAATCACCGACTCTCCGGAAGCTCCTACAGGGAGCCATACCGAGGCGTTATGGGAGACTTGACCCGCATGGCCGGTCATGGTTGAGTGCGACAACGTGACGCATAGACATGAATCAAAACGACTCAGACAATGAATCAGATGAACCAGCTCCACCGGATCGGGGACCCATGGACGACCTCGCGGCTGAAGCGGGGAGGCACCGCACCAGGCGGCAGCGGCTGGCGACAGAGCTCCGGCGCCTGCGCGACCTCGCCGGCATCTCAGGGCGGGACCTCGCTCGCCGCATCGGCATCAGCCAGTCCAAGGTCTCCCGGATCGAGTCCGGCAGCGTGATCCCTTCTCTGCCGGAGGTCACGGCCTGGAGCGAGGCGGTGGAGGCGCCGGCTCAGACCCGGGAGTTGCTCACCGACCTGACGGAGGCCGCGTTCACCGAGATGCACACCTGGCGCGCGGCCCTGCAGCAGCAGACGCACCTCCAGGACGACATCCGTGACCAGGAGGACCAGGCGCAACTGCTCCGGGTCTTCCAGCCGGCGATCGTTCCAGGCCTGCTGCAGACCGCCGAATACGCCCGCCGTGTCTTCTCGCTGTTCGACCCGCCCTACTCGGAGGGCGACCTGCCCATGGTCGTCGCGGCGCGGCTGCAACGTCAGCTCGCGCTGTACGACGAGAGCAGGAAGTTCGAATTCATCCTCACGGAGGCGGCGCTGCGGGTCCGGCCGGGACCGGTGCGGCTGCTGCTGGCGCAGCTCGACCGCGTCGCGACGCTGAGCACGCTGGAGAACGTCAGGGTCGGGGTGATTCCCCAGGACGCGGAATCGGCCGTGTGCCCCCCGCACGGATTCACGCTCTACGAAAGTGACAGCAGCACGGGAGACAGTTTCGTGGAAGTAGAGGTCACGCATATGAGGTTGATCGTGCGCGGCGCCGAGGACGTGGCGACGTACCGGCGGCAATGGTCGCTGCTCGGCGAGATGGCTCTTTACGGCGATGCGGCGCGGGAGTTTCTCGCGCGGCTGGGCGCCGACATTCGTGCCATGGCCCGATGACCCGCCATGGACGTCCGACCGGCCCTGGGGCGCGCCCGACGGGGGCCCTCCCCGAGGCCGGGGAGGGCGCCGCGGTCCGCGGGCCGCGGCGCCTCTCCTAGGAGCGGCCTTTTCCAGGCCAGGTGAACCTGGAATCAGGCCAGGTCGAATTCTCCGGCGTACACGCCGGAGAGGAAGGCGTTCCACTCCGCGGCGCTGAAGTGGAGCACGGGCCCGCACGGGTCCTTGGAGTCACGTACGGCGACCCGATTACGGTCGATAGCCACCTCGACGCAGCCGCCACCGTGGTCGCTGAAGGTGGCCTTGTACCACGCGATGCCCGGCGACTTGTTGCCCTTGGCCTCGTTCATTTCTTTCTCCTTTGTCTTCGGGAAGCCCTTGTGCGTCCCTCTGGATAAAGAATCGAATGGCGCGTTACGAGGTCAGGTAAGCGAGTGGGTGTAAGGCCGGACATAGGCCCGTCATAGGAATTCTCCAATTGTGGAGGGAAGTGGCCATGCAGTTTCACCTGCTGAACGGCATGCAGGCGCGCGAAGGGGACCAGCCCGTTCAACTGGGGAATCGGCAGCAGCGCCTGATGCTGGCCCTGCTGCTGCTCGCCGAAGGCAGGCCGGTCACCATCGAGCAGCTCATCGACAAGATCTGGGGCGACGACCCGATCAAAAGCGCCCGCAGGGTCATCGCGCAATATGCCAGCGGCCTGCGTCAGCGGCTGGGGAAGCCGCTGCTGCCGCCGTACGAGATCGGTTATGTGGCGAAAACCGGCAGGGAGCAGGTGGACGTGCACCGCTTCCACGACCTCGTCGCGGAGGCGCGGCCGCTGCTGCGTGCGGACGACACGCAGGCCGTGCACCTGCTGCGCAAGGCGCTGCGGCAGTGGGGCGGCGGGCTGCTGCCGGGCGAGCCGCTCAACAGGCTGCCCGGCCCGGGAGCGGCCGGCGCGCGGGCTCGGCTGCTGGGAGAGCATCGGGCAGCGCTCCTGCAATGTCTGGAGGCCGAGCTGCGGCTCGGGCGGCACACACAGCTCGTGCCCGAGCTCCAGGACCTCGCCGACGCGTGGCCGCTGGACGAGGACGTGACGCGGCTGCTGATGCTGGCGCTGCACCGGGCGGGCCGCTCCTCCGACGCGCTCACCGCGTACGACGACCTCCGCCGCGCCCTGCTGGACGACGGGAACGATCCCGGCGCTCCCGTTCAGGAGCTGCAGCAACGGATCCTGCGCCAGGACCCCGCCCTCGCCCCGCCCGCTCATTCCTACGAAGTCAATCCTCCTGGAGCCATCATGCGGTCATCAGCCGAGATCGGAAAAGACGCCGTCCGCCTTGTCACCGAGGCCGTCAGAGGGGAGTCCTGGACGAGCCAGCCCGTCGAGATGCTGGAGCTGGTCCGCCTTCACTTCGCCGGTGACGAGGACGCGCAGCGCACGCTCGTGCAGGTCGAGGCCGACCCCGCCGACATGGTGGCCGTCGCGGCGTTCGGACGCGTGCTGGAGGCCTGCCTCGACCGGGACCAGACCTTCCTGAAGGCCGCCCGGCTGCTGGTGGAGCAGGCGTCGCGGGCTAAGGCCGGCGGTCCGTCGATCTCCGCCGAGCTGATCAAGAACGCCAGCGTCTACCACGCGCCCGTGCACTTCTCGGGCGACTTCAACATCTCGTAGGGACGGGTGACCGCATGAGCCAGCAGACCGACGAGCCGCCCGTCAAGAAGGAGAGCCCGGAGGCGGCGGGCGCGGAGCCGCCCCCACAGCCCGAGCAGGACAAGGACAAAGACAAGAACAAAGACGATGGCGGGCCGCTCAGCGAGCAGGACGCGCTGCAGGCACTTCGGGGCAAGGGCGAGGACGAGCCGGAGCGGGCGGAGGCCGCACGGGCGGCCGCCATCGCGGCTCGCGTCATGGAGCGGCTCAACGACGACTCGCACGGCATGCGGATCGGCACGCTGGCCCTGTTCAACGACAAGGTCGACTTCGGCGGCGGCTTCAGCGTCGGCGGCGAGGAGCGGCGCGCGAGGCGGCCCAAGACGAAGATCCGGCCGCCGCAGCTGGCCCGCTGGACGGAAGGCTACGTGCCGCTGCCGCGCTTCGGCGACGCGCAACGAATCCTCGCCGAGCACCGGCTGCTGATCCTGGCTCTGCCGCCCGGCGGCAGGAAGGCCACGAGCTGGAATCTGCTGGCCACGGTGCTGCGGGACCAGCCGGACGGCGCCTATTACGAGGTGCGCGACGCCTCGGAGCTGCGCGAGATGAGCTGGAAGCCGGAGCGCGACGGCGGCTACCTCGTCCATGACGGCGTTCCCACGGGACTGGACCCGTCCCTGATCGACGAGCAGTGGATCGAGGACATGACGGCCTGCCTGCACGAGCACGGGAGCTACCTGGTGCTGGTGACCGGGCCGCCCAGGGGTGCGCTGGTACAGGCCGGGGGTGGTTCCGCGCAGGTGCTGACCGACCTCGGCCCGCTGGACGCGGTACGGCTCATCGAGCGGCGGGTCCACGGCCGCGATCCCTCGCCGGAGGAGTCGGTGGAGCTGCGCCGCCGGCTCGGCGAGGCGGGAGCGTTCGAGCTGTTGCGCGAGGACCACCGCCCGCGCACGGCCCTGCGCCTGGGCGACGCGATCCGCGAGGGCGCGGACCTGACGGCGTGCGTCCAGGAGCTGCGGGACCCGACCGGGCGCGTTCACGAGTGGTTCACGCGGCACCGGACGTCGGAGACCGTGAGCTTCGCGCTGGCGGCGGCGGTGCTGGACGGCGCCACCTACCTCACGGTGTCGGACGCCGCCGCGGCGCTCTACGAGCGGCTGGAACTGCCCGTGGAAGCGCCTTTCGACCTGCGCTTCCGTGAGCACATCGCGACGGAGCACCCGTGGGTGCAGCTCACGCCCTGCACGGGCGAGACGCCCGGCGACGTGGCGCCGCGCGTGCGGTACGACAATCCGCTGGTACGGCAGGCGGTGCTCGGCTTCGCATGGACCTACCTGGACGGGCAGCGTTCGGCGCTGGTCAAGTGGATGCGCCAGCTCGTCACGCATGCCGACATCGACGTGCGGGCGCGGCTGTCCGTGGCCGCCGGGATCATCGCCTGGAGCGACTACTCTCACGCCCTGCACCGCTACCTCAAGTCGTGGGCCGAGAACCCGTCGCTCGTGGTGCGGCAGAGCGCGGCGACGGCGCTCGACGTGGCGGGCGGGCATCCCGACCTCACCGAGGCGGTGTGGGTGCTGCTGGAGACGTGGGTCGCGGAGGCGGACACGGCCGAGCAGCGCCGGCGCGGCATGACGGCGGCCGCGACGCTCAGCGGCAGCCTGGGCGTGGCGCAGCCGGAACGCGCGGTCAAGGCACTGCGCGTGCTGCTGGACCGCGAGGACGACTGGAGCACGCTCCTGCCGGTCGGCAGCGCCCTGTTCCACCTGGTCGAGGGTGGGTGCGCCGGTGAGGTGCTGGCGGGGCTGCTGGCCTGGTCGGAGCCGCGTGCGTCCGCGGAGATCGTGGCGAAGGCGCTGTCGGCCTTCGCCTTCCTCGCGGCCCTTCCTGCTGGGAGCGCGGGTACGTCCGGCGTGCCGCTGCTGCTGACCGAGGCCGAGCGGCACTGGCCCGCGCTGACCGAGCTCTGGGCCCGGGCCCTGGACCGCAAGCCCGCCCAGGACCAGGCACTCGAAACGCTGCGCGACTACCTGGACGAGCACGCGGGCCGCGACGACCTGGCCTACCGCGACGCGCGCCGCCTCGTGCTCGCCGTGGCCGGCCGCTCGGAGCGGCACTGCGAGCGGCTGCGCCACCATCTCGGCGCATGGGCCCGCGCGGCCGGCCGCCCGGACCACCCCGCCGCCCGCGTACTCGCCGACCTCGCCCGCCCCTCATACGTCCGCTCATACGGCAACGGAAGGACCTGACATGGAGGAGTACACCTACAACCCGATCGCGAAGAGCACGAGCCTGCCTCTCGTCCTGCCGCGCATGCCTCTGCGCCCGCCCGCGCCGGGATCGGCGCTGGTGCTGGCGCCGCGCAAAGGTGACCTGCTGACGATCAGGAACGGCGAGGCCATCCCGGACGCCTGGTACGGGACCTACCGGCACGTCTTCCTGGTGGACACCACCGAGCACCGGCTCGTCCTGCGGATGCCGCTGCTCAGCCAGGACCCGGCCTTCGGCTTCCCGAGCCTGGTCCGGCTGAACTGCCGGGTCGCGGACCCCGCCGAGATCGTGGCGCGCGGCATCGTGGACGTCAGCGCCGCCCTGTACCTGCCGCTGCAGCGCATGCTCCGCCAGGTCTCGCGCAACTACGACATCGGCGAGCTGCACCTGGCCGAGGACGCGCTGAGCGAGTCGGTACGCGTCTTCACCGGCGACTCCGCCATCCGGCTGCGCAACATCACCGTCGAGCTGGTCGTGGACGGCGACGAGGTGCTGGCGGGCGGGCGCAGGTACCGGGAGATCGAGCGCGAGACCCGCCTCATCGAGATGCGCAGGGAGCGCCATTTGCGCATGCTGCGCAAGGACGGCGCGGAGGGGCTGGTCGCCGAGATCATGGAGCGCGAGGGCCCGCGGGCCGCGTACGACATCATCGCGGGCGCGGAGCGGGAGGAGCGCGGCGAGTTGCTCGCCGCGTGGAACAAGATGATGGAGGGCTCTCGCAGCGAGGAGCGCGAGCCGTGGGAGTTCCTGCAGGCCGAGCGGGCTTTGCGGGACCGGATCACCGGCGACTCGGCTGCGCCGTTCGGCGGGATCCGCTCCAGCCGCCTGCGCGGCTCGCTCGCGGCCGACGCGGAGCGGGTCCCCAGCCGGGTCCGGGGGCTGCCGCGGACGCGGGCCGAGGGCGCGGACGAATGACGACCGTGCTGGTCGAAGGCGTGCTCGCCGGTCCGGGCGACGGGACGGTCTGGTGGTACGACGACGACGACGTTCTGGCGCTCGGGGTGTGGACGGAGCGCTCACGCGGAGGCGGCGAGGACGCCGAGCCGCTGTTCGCGCACCGCGTACCGGCGGCCGAAGGGATCCTCGGCGTGTTCGACGGGCTGGGCGGTTCGGGCGCGGGGGCGGCGTGCGAGCTGAGCGACGGTACGACGCGCAGCGGAGCCTGGGTGGGCGCCCGGCTGGCCAGGCTCGGTGTCGCGTCGTGGTTCCTGGGCGGGCTCGCCCCGGAGTCGTTGCGTACGCGACTGGTGGAGCTGCTGGGAGCCGTTCCGCCGCCACGTCCCAGCAAGATCGTCAGCAGCATGCGCCGGTGGCTCCCGACGACCATGGCCGCCGTACGCTACCGGCTCACCGGCGACCAGGCGGAGTGCCGCGTCCTGTGGGCGGGCGACTCCCGGGCCTACGTCCTGAGCCCCCATCAGGGGCTGCAGGCGCTGACCAGGGATCACACCGACGAAACGGACGGCCTGGAGCAGCTGGTACGCGATCCGCCGATGACGAACGTGATCTGCGCCGACCAGGAGTTCACGATCGACGCGCAGGTGCTGCTCCTGCCGCTGCCGAGCGTCCTCGTCTGCGCCACGGACGGCTTCCACGGGTACGTGGACACGCCCGCGCACTTCGAGTGCCACCTGCTGAGCACCATGCAGGAGGCGCGGGACACGCGCGAGTGGGCCGAGCGGCTGGCGCGGCACGTGTCGGGCTACACGGGCGACGACGCCTCGCTCAGCCTCGTGGCCTTGGGGTACGCGGACTTCGACCGGCTCCGGTCGGGCTTCGCCCAGCGGGCCCGACAGGTCGAGGCGCACTACGGGGCGGGTGACCGGCCGGCGGAGGAGAGGGCCGCCGGGCGGTGGCGGACGCGCACCTGGGACGAGTACCGGCCGGACTACGAACGGCTCATGCCGCCACCGGCGGAGCCGCTATGAGGGCGGGCGACGTCATCAGGGGGTACCGCATCGTCAGCGAGCCGACCAACAGCGGCGGCGGACGCTGCATATGGGCCTTCGCGCAGCGGTACGGGCGCGACTACTTCATCAAGCGGTTCCTGGATCCCAAACGCCCGAAGGAGGGCTCCACGGCGAGCCCCAGGAGCGTGCGGCTACGGCTGGAGGCGTGCGAGGAGTTCGAACGACGGCACCGGACCATCATGGGGCTCCTGCGGCCGGACGCCGTCGGCGGCGGCAACCTGGTGCTCGCCCTCGACTTCTTCCACGACGGCACCACGTACTACAAGGTCACCGAGCGGATCCACGCCGCCCGCACGCCACCGCCGCGCGCGCTCACACCGTTGCAGAAGGCCGTGCTGCTGCGGACGCTGGGGCTCAGCGTCGGGCTCCTGCACGGCATCGGCGTCGTGCACGGCGACCTGAAGCCGGGCAACGTGCTGGTCGGGCAGAGCGGGGCGGGCGCGTACCACACCGCCAAGCTCATCGACTTCGACGACGCCTACGCGTCCGGCCGGCCGCCCGACCGGGAGGACATCGCGGGCGACCTGGTGTACGGGGCTCCCGAGTGGCGTCGTTATGTGCGCGGCGACGCGGACGTGCCGCCCGAGTCGCTGACGACCCAGGCCGACGTCTTCTCGCTCGGGCTGATGGCGCACCACTATCTGACGGGCGCGCTGCCGGGGTTCGGTGACCGGTACGCGTCGCCCGCCGACGCCCTCAACGACGGCGCCGAGCTGCGCATCGACGAGCGGCTGAGCGCCCCGATGCGGGGGCTCCTCGCGGCCATGACGGCGTGGTCGCCCGACGTCCGTCCTGGCACCGGAAGGTTCCTGGCGGCGCTGCGGGACCCGGCGACCTGCGAGGTGCGCGCCCCCTACCTGACGTCGCCGGGATCACGAGTGCGGATGAGCAGGCCAACGAAGGAGAGACAACCATGACGAGCGACCACGAGTATCGGGGCAACCTGCGGTACGCGGTGGACATCGTGCTCTGCGTCGACGTGACCGAGAGCATGGCCCCGGTGCTGGACACGGTCAAGAAGAGCGCCCTCACCTTCCACGAGCGGCTCAGCCTCGTGATGGGCGGCAAGGGCAAGGAGATCAGCCGGCTGCGGCTCAAGGTGATCGCGTTCAGGGACTTCGGCGACTTCGCCGAGGACGCGATCGAGGAGACCGAATTCCTGGTGTTCCCGGAGCGGGCGGCCGACTTCGACCGGTTCGTCCGCGAGCTGCACGCGACGGGCGGGGGCGACGTGCCGGAATCCGGGCTGGAGGCGCTCGCCCTGGCCATCAACGCCGACTGGGAACGCGGCCTGGATCGCCGGCGTCACGTCATCGTGATGTTCACCGACGCCCCCGCCCACCCGCTGCGCGCGCCGCAGGCCGTCACCGCGCACACATATCCGCAGGGCATCCCGCGCGACCTGGACGGGCTGTTCGAGCAGTGGGGGTACGCGAAGAGCCAGACGGCTGTCATGGAGAACGCGGCCAAGCGGCTCGTCCTCTTCGCGCCCGACGCCTATCCGTGGACCGAGATCACCGAGGAGTGGAACATGACCCTGCACTTCCCCTCCGTCGCCGGCCAGGGACTTGCGGAGCTGGAGCTGGACGAGATCATCGACACGATAGCGAACAGCCTGTGAACGGTGTGACGACGACCTGGCGGTGCTCACTGTGCGACGTGTGGAACGCGACCGCCGACACCTCGTGCCGGTGCTGCGACACCGTACGCCGCACCGCCACGGAACCACCACCGGCCCTGTTCTTCGCCCCACCGCCCCTACCGGTGATGCCTCCGCCGCCTCCGCCGGTGATGCCGCTGCCGGTGATGCCTCCGCCGTTCCTGCCGCGCCCGATGCCACCGCCTGCCTACCGCTCGTCCTCCACCAGCGGCTTCGCCGGGTGCGTGATCGCCGTACTCATCGTGGCCTTCCTCTGCGCCCTCGTCCTGATGCTCGGGCTGCTGGCCGGCGTCAGGGCGCGGGCGCCGTCGAGCGCACCGCGGTCCGGCCCTCCCGTCGTCACGACGCCGGTCGTCCAGGCCGTCGCCTGCCCGGGCGGGGTGGCCAGGCTCATCCCGGACGGCGGCGCCGACCTGGTGGCCGCCTACGACGCGGGCGACAAGCACATCGTCATCTGCCGCACCGCGACCGGAGAGCTGTACTACTACGGCCAGTACGTCGGCCGGGACGGTACGGGGCTGCTCATGCGCGCGCAGGAGACCGCGGCGGGCTTGCTGGCTCGCAACGGCTCCTACCTGTACGAGATACGAGGGGATGAGGTGGTGGTCAGCGTGAACGGCCGCGAGATCCTACGGGAGCTCCTTGTCGCCACGTCCCCGCGCTTTCCCTGAGAGGCGGGAGGGCCCGGCTACTTGTCGTGCTGGCGGCGCACCATCTCATTGATCCAGATGGGTGCGAACGGAGACGTGCAGCCCGGCGGAGTCGGGTAGTCCTCAAGCACCTTCAGGCGCTCACCGATGCCGATGGCGCGGGCGCGGTGCTCGGCATGCTCGATGCCGATCTGCGCCAGGCAGTGGTTCATCGCCCACTGCAGGCGGTCCGGGGCGTCCTTCATCTCCGCCTCGATGGTGTCGAGCAGCGCGACGAGGTCGAGGGCCTCGGGCCGTTTCGCCACGTGTTCGGTGGTCAGGGCCCAGCCGGCGCTCGCGACCACGGGATCCGGATCGGCGAACCAGGTCAGGCGCAGCTCCTCGGCGTGCAGGCTCTTCTTCACCACGTAGTTCACGAGCCAGTCGTGCACCTTGGGTGTGCCCGCCTCGCGCAGCATGACGTCCAGCTCGTCACGCTCGAACGCCTTCGGGCGGCAGATCAGGAGTGCCAGCAGTCTCGCCGCGGTGTCGTCCGTCTCCCAGAGCCGGCGCGCGAGCTCTTGCTGCGTCTTCAGCCGCTTCGCGAGCGCGCGCAGCTTGCCGAGGTTCACACCGTGATCGTCACCGTGCTTCTCGTTCACCGCGCGTATCTTCGGGTCTTCGAGTGCGGCCAGCTCGCCCATCACCTCGGCCACCGTCGTCTCGGTCAGCGTCGCGTCGGCCACCTCAGCCTCCTGTCCGTCATGTAGGGGATCAGCCTACGACGGCCGGCCGGTCAGGAGAGGGCTTCGGGGGGCGACCTCCTCGATCGTGCGGACGTGCCGGGCCGGGGAGAGCGCCACGGGCAGTGACGCGAGTGCCATCACCGCCGTTCCGGCGAGCGCCGCGGCGACCGGGCCGAGGATCGTGGTGAGTACGCCGCCGACCAGGGCGCCGATCGACAGCGCGCCCCAGGAGGCGAGCCGGTAGCCGGCGTTCACGCGGCCCCGCACCTCCTCGGTGACGGCGATCTGGCGGATGCTGGTCGACTGCGAGTTCGCCACTCCGATGCCGATCCCCGAGATCAGGAAGGCGGCGCTCAGGAACGGGAACGCCCCGGCGGGGACCAGCGCCGCGCCGAGCACGCCGAGCAGCGGGGCGGTGTTGCCGAGTACGAGGCTGACCAGCAGGGAGCGGCCGTACCCGTAGCGCGCCGTCAGCCGGGCACTGGACACGCTGCCGACGAAGGCGCCCACTCCCCCGCAGGTCACGATGAGGCCCAGGATCATCGGCCCGGCCGCCGCGTCGCCGAGGACGTGGACCGCGAGGGCCAGCATGAAGATCTCGTTGCCGAAGTTCCAGAGTGCGGCCTCGGCGGCGAGCGCGCGAAGGATCGGATGCCGGAGCAGCAGGCTCAGGCCGGTCTTCGCCTCCGCGATCGCCGAGCGCCGCACCGGTGCGCCAGGCCTGAGCTCCACTGCGCCAGGCCTGAGCTCCACTGCGCCAGGCCAGGGCTCCACTGCGCCAGGCCTGAGCTCCGCTGCGCCAGGCCGGGGCTCCGGCAGTCGTACGCGGCTGATGAGCAACCCTGACAAGAGGTAGCCGAGCGCGTTCATCACGACGGCGATCGGCGCGGTGAGCACCTGCACCAGCGCTCCCCCGACGCCGGACCCCGCGATCTGGATGGCGGACTGCGTCGCGGTGATCTTGGCGTTCGCGCCGATGAGGTGCCGCTCAGGGACGATCTGCGGCAGGAAGGCGAAATCGGCCAGCTGGTAGAGGACGGTCATGGTCCCGAGCACGGCCGTCGCCGCGATCAGCAGCGGGATCGTCAGCCACCCTCCCAGCGCGAGGAGGCAGACCAGGACGAGCACCGCTCCCCGTACGAGGTCGGCCCCGATCATCAGCGGCCTGCGCGCCCGGCGATCCACGATGACGCCGAACCACAACGTGACCAGGAGGAACGGCGCGAGCATCGCGGCCCTGACCCATGACGCCTCCGCGGCCGTCGCCCCGAGGGTGATCAGGGCCAGCGACGGCAGCGCGAGCTCGCCGATCTCAGCCCCGAGCCCGGACAACGCACCAGCAACCCACACATAACGGAACCGGCCCCACCACGAAGTAACTGTCGTCATAGATTTGAAGGTTAGTCAAGTAACCTCCATCAACGCAACAAGGGTTACAATGTGGTATGCCTGACACAGAGCCGGCCCCGCTGGTCACGCCGGCGCCCGGAGCGCTGGAGCTCGTTCGCGCATTCGTGAACACCCGTGACATCGACGCAGGCACCGACCGTTTCGCCGACCCCGCCTCATGGGCCGAGTGGGCGGGTGAGCGCGGCATCCACGGCACGACGGACGAAGAAGCGCTCGCATGGGCGATCACCCTGCGCGAATCCCTCCGCCAGGCCCTGCTCGCCAATCACGATCGGCTGCCGCTGCCCGAGTCCACCGCCGCGCTCCTCACCGAGGCCGCCCGAAGATCCGGCACCGGCATCACGTTCACACCCGGCGGCGTCGTCCTCGCCGACCAAGGCGGTGCCGGCATGAACTCCCTGATCAGCAGGGTCGTCGGCGCGACAGCCGCAGCACTGGCCGACGGGACGTGGGCCCGCCTGAAAGCGTGCGCCAACGACAGTTGCCAGTGGGCCTTCTACGACCAGTCCCGATCCCGGACGGGCCGCTGGTGCTCGATGCAGCTGTGCGGGAACCGCGTCAAACAGACACGCTGGCGGACCAGCCAGCCCACGTAGTGCATTCTGCACAAGGGACCGGTGCACGGCGAACTACCGGCGCGGACCACCTCTCCCAAAGATGGAGGCATGACTTCCGACATCACTCCCTTCCGTATCGAGATCCCTCAGGCGGACCTGGACGACCTGCAGACGCGGCTGGATCTGGCCCGTTTCACCGATGACGTGCCCGACGCCTACGGCGTGAGCGTCAAGCGGGTCCGGCGGCTGGCCGACCACTGGCGCAACGGCTACGACTGGCGCGCCTGGGAGGCCCGGTTCAACGCCTATCCGCAGTTCACCACCGACATCGACGGGCAGCGGATCCACTTCTTCCATGTACGCTCCCCCAAGCAGGACGCGCTGCCGCTGATCCTCACCCACGGCTGGCCGGGATCGTTCGTGGAGTTCCTCGACGTCATCGAGCCGCTGTCGAAGGACTTCCACCTCGTCATCCCGTCGCTGCCCGGCTTCGGCTTCTCCGGGCCGACCACGGAGAGCGGCTGGGGCACCGTCCGTACCGCCAGGGCCTGGGCGGAGCTGATGGCCCGCCTCGGATACGAGCGCTACGGCGCGGTCGGCAACGACGGCGGTTCGATGGTCTCGCCGGAGATCGGCCGCGTCGCCACGCCCAACGTGGTGGGCGTGCACGTCACGCAGATCTTCTCCTTCCCCTCCGGCGACCCCGCGGAGCTCGCGGACCTGACCGAGGAGGAGCAGGCCGCGATGGGAGTGCTGCAGTGGTTCTGGGAGGAGATGGGCGCCTTCAACACCCTGCACTCGCAGCAGCCGCAGACGCTGGCCCACGCGCTCGCCGACTCGCCGGTCGGGTTGCTGGGCTGGCAGGCCCAGCTGTTCGACCTCGACCTCGACGACGACTTCGTGCTGACCAACGTCGCGCTCTACTGGCTCACCGGCACGGCAGGCTCCGCGATCCGCTTCTACTACGAGAACGCCAAGGCCACGCCGCCTCCGGCCGAGCCCACCACGACGCCGATCGGGCTCGCCTCGGCCAAGGGCGACTTCCAGTCCATCCGGCGCTTCGCGGAGCGCGACCACAAGAACATCGTGCAGTGGCACACGTACGAGACCGGCGGGCACTACGCGGCCCACGTGGCGCCCGACGTCTACGCGGAGGACGTCCGGGCCTTCTTCGCCGGCCTCTGACGGGGCACCACGGCGACGAGGGCGAACGTGCCGTCCCCCTCGTCGCCCGCCGTGAACGTGCCGCCCGCGGCCTCGACCCTGGCCGCCAGGCTCGCCAGCCCGCTGCCGCCGGCTCCCGGCACGGCCGGCGGCACACCGTCGTTGGCGACGCGCAGCCGTACCTCGTGGGCGTCCGTCCCCACCTCGATGGTGCACCGGCGTGCGGCCGAGTGCCTGACGACGTTGGTGGCGGCCTCGCGCAGGACCGTGGCCAGCACCGGGAAGGGCTCCACGCCGGGGGCGTGCACCTGGACCTCGACGCCGGCGGAGCCCAGCAGCGCGCGGGCGGACTCGATCTCCTCGCCGAGGCTCAGCTCGGGGCCGCCGGAGGTGATCGAGCGCACGTCGGCCAGGCCCCGCACGGCCAGCGGGCGTACGTCCTCCAGCAGGCGCGCCGCCTTGCCCGGGTCGTCGCCGATCGCGCGCAGGGCCAGCTCGGCCTTGAGGGTGATGGCCGACAGGGTGATGCCGAGCAGGTCGTGCACGTCTCTGGCCACCCGGAGCCGTTCGGCCGCCACGGCGCTCGTGGCGATCTGGCCGCGCAGGTCGCGCAGGTGTCCGGCCGCCTCGGGGAACCGGTTGAAGGCGAACACCCCGACGGAGATGCCGAACGTCGAGGCGATCTGGTAGAGCTGGTAGCCGCCCACGTCCGGATAAAGCCTCATCAGGGAGCCGGCGGCGACGGCGGCGACCGCCACGACCGGCACCGACCAGCGCGTGGGCAGCCACACGAGGGTGTTGGCCACGGCCAGGCCGAACAGCGCCGCCAGGCTGCCGTCGCCCACGTAGAGAGCGGCGGCGCCGACGAGGAGGATGTGCAGCGGCAGCGTCCAGCGCCAGGCCGAAGGCGCAGAAGCCCTGGGGACGCCGTGGTAGAGCTGGAACGCCACGGCCAGGACCGCGGTCACGGCGGCGACGGTCCAGTGGCGCGGAGTCGTGGTGCCGCCCGCGACGTTGTTGAGCACGATGACGGCGATGTTGACGGTCATCGCCGTGAGGGCCCAGCGCGAGAGCCTTCCCGACCGGTCCGGCGGATCGCCGGTCCGGCTCTCGATGAGCGGCTCGCCGCCAACCCCGGCGACCCTCCTGGCCGCCGCGGCCGCCTCCCGGGAGATCTCCGCGACGCCGGCGAGCACGGCCGGGGTGAGCGGCCGGCGGCGGGACGTCCGCAGGATGCGGGCGAGCCGGTCGCCGATGGCCGCGCGCAGGTCGCCGGCCGCGCGCAGGCGCTCGTTCGCCGCCTCCAGCTCGGCGAACTGCCGGTTGGCCGACTGGATCTCGGTGAGCAGCACGGCCAGCCGTACCAGGGCGAACAGGGTGAGCCCCACGTTCATGTCGACGATGGCGAAACTGGCCACCGTGGCGAGGGCGGGGCCGTGCAGCACGGCCCCCACGGCGGTGTCGGCCAGCAGCACCCCGCCGAACAGCAGCCACCCCGCAGGACCCGCCACGCTCAGCGGCATGGCGGCGGCCAGCGGCCCCGCGAGGGGCCCCCACAGCAGGGGAAAGAGCAGGTACGGGCCGAAGGTCGCGACACCGAGGAGGGGACGGACGGCGCGCCGCGAGCCGCGGGCCACCAGCGCGAACAGGGCGGCGACGGCCACGATGAGGCCCAGGCAGCTCCCGAGGATGAGCGGCGCGGACTGTCCCCGCGCGTTCGCCATGGCGACGACGATCGTGAAGCGCGTCGGGACGAGCAGGGCGACGTAACCGAGCACAAGCGCCCAGCCCGTGGACGGCCTGAGCGGCGTCCGCCCGCTTCCCTCCAGCGTCACCTGCGTTGTTTACCACGCTTAGTATGCGAATCGTGATTCGAGTGCTCATAGCGGAGGATGTCCGGATACTTCGGGAGGCGCTGGTCGCCCTGCTCGGCTATGAGGAGGACATAGAGGTCGTGGCAGAGGTGGACGCCGGCGACGCGATCGCACCCGCCGCGCTCGCCCACCGGCCGGACGTCGCCGTGCTCGACATCGACCTGCCCGCCCTCGACGGCCTGGCCGCCGCGGCCGACCTGCACGAACGGCTGCCGGACTGCCGCGTGCTGATCCTCACCGCGCTGGGCAGGCCGGGCAACCTGCGGCGCGGGGTCGCGGCGCACGTGTCCGGCTTCATGCTCAAGGACGCCCGTCCACAGGACCTGGTGAGCGCCATCCGCGAGGTCGCGGCCGGCGGCCGGGTGATCGACCAGCACCTCGCCTACGCCGCGCTCGACGTCCCGGCCAGCCCGCTGACCGAACGCGAGGCCGACGTCCTGCGCCTGACCGGCGCCGGCGTCGCGCCCCGGGGCATCGCCAAGGACCTGAATCTCAGCTACGGCACCGTGCGCAACTACCTCGCCTCCGCCGTGACCAAACTGAACGCCCGGACAAGGTCGGACGCGGTCCGCATCGCCACCGAGGCAGGCTGGCTCTGACCGCGTCGCCGAGCCGTCCGATCAGTCCGAATCAATTGGAAATTTCGCACTACGCCAGCGAAAAGCGAGGGATTCAGAGCTCGCCGAGTTCGCCGAGCGGTTTCTGCCAATAATCCGAGTTCGTGGAAGTGCCTTCGAGGAACGGATCGGTGTCCCAGAGCAGCCGGACGGGATCCGCAGCGACGTGCAGGATCTGGTTGAAGGTTTTGAACGCCTCGTCATCACCGGGTCGCATCCTGCAGCGGTGAATCCGCTGATACCAATACTGCTGCTCCGCCTCGATCCGGGGCAGGAGCTCGTCGCGGGTGAGGGTGCGGGCTTCCTCGATGGTGAGCCGTTCGAAGCTCGGCATGGGCCCATTGTGCCGCGCGGGCCCGGCGACGTGAAGCGCCGGCACCGGCAGCGGGCGCAGAATCCCTCGCAGAATCGACCGGCATAACCCCAACCGATCATAACTAAATGCATTAATCTAACCACCGTGAGTAATGGAGACGTTGTCGGTGCGCCCCCTCTTCGCCGTACCCCCAGCCGCGCCATCACCCGCATTCTGCATCGCGTCGGGCGCCGCGGTGCTTCCCTCGCCTTCATCGGCCTGCTGAGTCAGGCGATAGCCGCCTCCCTGGCCTTCGCCACTCCCGAGCAACGGTCCGCCCCCGGCTACGCCGTGCTGGCCTCCGTCGCACCCCTGATCGCCTGGGCACTGGTCTGGTGTGCCACGGGCCTGCTGTGCCTGGTCCAGGTCTTCGTCCGCTCCGATCGCGTCGCCTTCGCCGCCGCCACGGCGCTCTTCCTGCTGTACGGCCTGCTCTACCTCGTCTCGACCTTCACCGGCGCCAACCCGCGCGGCTGGGTCGGGGCGGCGGTGTGGCTGGCGTTCGGCAGCTGGATCGCGCTGATCGCCACCTGGCCCGAGGCCGTCGTGGTGCAGCGCCTGCCCGGCGGGTCCGCGGCCGTGATCGTGGCCGACGAGGCGGGCTGCATCCTGTCCTGGAATCCGCAGGCGGCCTCGCTGTTCGGGTGGTCCACCAACGAGGTGGTCGGGCAGCCGCTGACGAGCCTCATGCCGGTCCGGTTCCGCGACCAGCACTCCGAGGCGCTGACCCGCGTACGCACCTCCGGCAGTTCCGAGCTGGCCGGGCGGCTCATGCCGCTGGTCGGCCTGCACCGGGACGGAACGGAGTTCGCCATCGCGCTGACCGTCAACGCCTGGCACACAGACGAGGGCGTCACCTACACCGGAGTGATCCGGCCGACGGGAGGCAGCGATGTCGGGCTTGACTGAGATACTCCTCCAGCTCGGGGTCGGCATCGTCCCGATCGGCGTGGCCTATCTCGCCTTCCGCTCGGCCACCGACGCCAACAAGAAGACCCAGCAGACGGCGGTGCTGCAGGCCGAGCGTCAGGCCGAGCTAGAACGTTCCAAAGTCGACGCGGACGCCTTCGTCCGCGCCAAGACGATCTACGAGGACGCGCTCAACCAGATGGAGAGGCAGGTCGCCCGGGTGCAGACCCAAGCCAACCAGGTCAGCTCCGACCTGGTCACCGAGCAGAGCGGCGCCACCGCGATGCGGGACCAGATCCGCCAGCTCCAGGCGCAGATCCGGGCCATGGAACGCACGGTGATCACGCTGCGCTCCCAGCTCCTCGCGGCCGGGCTCGCGCCGGCGCCCGTCTCCGAGATCACCGGGCCCTACACCCTCGGGCCGCGGCCGCCGGAATGAGGGGCGTGGTGGACATGGGCCCGTCCGGCATGTCACCATCTGGGACATGATCGTGCGAAAGGACCACGCCACCCCCATCCGGTGAGCGTTTCCCTGCAGCGGGAAGCTGCCACAATCCGCGAAGAATGGCTGGGCTCGGCGCTGTCGACGCTGCCCGCCGACCGTCCGGCCGCAGAGGCCGCCGTCTCCGGGCTCTACGGGCTGATCGGGCTCTCCCCACCGCGTTTCCACTGGGTGTCGTCGCCGGTCGCGGCCCTGCTGACCGCTCCGCCGGGAGAACGCGCCTGGGTGTCCGCCGACCGGATCTCCGAGTGGCCGGTGCCCGGCCGGCTCTCCGCGCTCATGCGTGAGCTGTGCCGCGGGCTCGATCAGCGGGTCCGCTGGGTCCAGCAGCCGGCCGACCAGATGATCCGCCAGAAGGTCCGCGCCTCGCTGACCCGTTCCGTCACCAGCTCGCTCCACCCCGCGCTCACCGCGGCGCACGACTCCTGGGTACGGACCCGCGACAACTGGTACGCGACTCAGTGCGTCTCCTGGATCGCCCACTACGACGCCCTGCGCCGGGCCGCCGGCGTGGTCTTCACCGAGGAGCAGGAGCGCCGGCTCGACCTGTGGGCCACCCTGGCCAGGTCGTCCGGCTGGTGGTGGCCGGGCACCGGCGTGTGCGTGCTCTCCGAGCGGCCCGTCGCCCTGCGTACCGAGATCGCGGGCGAGGACGGCGAGGTGCGGCTGCACTGCGCGGACGGCCCCGCGGTGCGCTACGCCGACGGGTGGGATCTGCACTCCTGGCACGGCACGCGGGTGCCGTCCTGGGTGATCAGCGATCCGAGCGTCCATCGGATCGCCACCGAGGCCAACGTGGAGGTCAGGCGGTGCGCGATCGAGCACATCGGCTGGTCCTCCTACATCCGGCAAGCCGAGCTGACGCTCGTGGCGACCGCCCCCGACCCCGGCAATCCCGGCTCCGAGCTGCGGCTCTACGACGTACGCCAGGGGACGCGGGTGTTGCTCGCGGTCAACGGCTCGCTCGAACGCGACGGCCGCCGCCGGCGCTACGGGCTGACCGTCCCCGGCTTCCTCGAAGACCCGGTCGAAGCCGCCGGCTGGACCTACGGGCTGTCCGCCGAGCAGTACTCCCTCCTCCTTCGCAGAACCTGAGGTGATTCCCATGACTGTGACTCTCGCTTCCCTCTCCCAGCAGACCGGTTTCGCCGTGCTCGACCACCTTGAGCAGTCGGTGCGCATCCCCGTCGTCGACGGGCTCCAGGCCCAGGGCGACCTGATCGTCATCCCGCTCGCCGTCGTCGGCCGGTCGGTCCGGCCGTGGGCCATCGCGCAGTGGCACGACGTGCCTCCCGAGGGCGTCGAGCTGCTGCGCGGCGAGGCGGGCGGCAACCCGCACACGCTCGTCGCCGAGCCGGGCGCCTGCCGGTGGACGAGGGACGTGAACGACCTCGACTCGCTGGCCATCGCCATGTTCGAGGCGTCATCCGTGGTCTACCTGCTGCATCCCGAGCACGGGGGCACGGGCTGCGCGCCGGGCACCTACGTGGTCCGGCGCCAGCGCGAGCACGAAGGCCGCGGAAACCGCCTCGTCGCGGACTGAGGCTCAGAAGGAGATGACGACCTTGCCGGGCGCGTGCCCCTCCTCCGAATACCGGACGGCGGCGGGGATCTCGCCGAACGGGTAGCTCCGGTCGATCACCGGAGTCATCCGGCCGTCCTCGATGAGCTCGGTCAGCGTCAGCAGGTTCCGCTTGGTGTCCTTGCACCTGACCACGTCCGCCAGCGCCATCCGCTGGGAGACGAACGGCCCGGCCCCCAGGATCGCGAACGCGTGGCCGGCGGGCTGCAGCCATCGGCTGCCCCGCCCGCCCACGACCACCAGGGCCCCCTTACGGGTCAGCACCCGGCGGTAGGCCGAGCCGGAGTGGCTGCCCGCCATGTCCACCAGCAGCTCGTAGCGCTCTCCGCCGCGCGTGAAGTCCTCCTTGGTGTAGTCGACGACCTCGTCCGCGCCGAGAGACCGGACGAGGTCGGCGTTGTGCGTGCTGCAGACGCCGGTGACCTGCGCGCCGAACGCCTTGGCCAACTGCACGGCGAACGTGCCCACCCCGCCGGAGGCGCCGTTGACCAGCACCCGCTGCCCGGGCATGAGCCGGCCCTGGTCGCGCAGGGCCAGCAGCGCCGTGCCCGCCGCCAGGGGCACCGCCGCCGCCTGCTCGAACGTCAGGCTCGCCGGCTTCGGGGCGAGATCGCTCTCCTTGACGCACACGTACTCGGAGAAGCCGCCCTGCAAAGGCATCGCGAACACCTCGTCACCGGGGCCGAACTCCGTCACGTCCTTCCCGACCGCCTCGACCTCTCCCGCCACGTCCGCGCCGAGCACGGTGATCTTCGGCTTGAGCAGGCCGGGGCCACCTCCCATCAGGCGGGCGATGCGCGGCTCGCCTCTCATGAGGTGCCAGTCGTAGGGCTGGACGGAGGTGGCGCGCACCCGTACCAGCACCTCGTCGTCACGGGGCGACGGCTTGGTGACCTCGGTGAGTTCGAGGGCGTCGGGCGGGCCGTACGAGCGTAGGACGAAGGCCTTCATCGCGTTTCTCCTCATCCGCTGTGGGGGTCTACGTCCTGAAGTGTGATGACACGGCGCCCGCCCGTTAACAGCCGAAAGTACGAGCTCGTCGTCAGCCCATCGGCCGGTTCCGTTCGGGCCGTTCTATCGATGAGCCGGCGCCCCCGCGCAGGTCACGATCGGGGCATGACCGTGACCTCCTCCAGAGCGGCCTGGCTCGTGCCCACCGCTCTGATCGTGCTCAGCGTCGTTCCCGCGCTCGGCGGCGCCATCCGGCTGACCGACCTCACCGGCGGGGAGGTCACGCCGGAGAGCGCGCGGTTCTTCGCCTCGCCCGTGCCCGTCGTGCTGCACATCTTCGCCGTCACCACCTACAGCCTGCTGGGCGCCTTCCAGTTCGCGCCCGGCTTACGGCGGCGCAGGCCGCGCTGGCACCGTACCGCCGGGCGGATCCTGGTCCCGTGCGGGCTCATCGCGGCGCTCACCGGCCTGTGGATGACCGTGTTCTATGCACATCCCCCGGGCGACGGCACGCTCCTGACCGGCATCCGGCTGGTGTTCGGCTCGGCCATGTTCGTGTCCATCGTGCTCGGATTCGCCGCGGTCAGGCGGCGGGACTTCGCCAGGCACCGCGCCTGGATGATGCGCGGCTACGCGATCGCCCTCGGCGCGGGCACGCAGGCGCTGACCCTCACGCTCGGCTCGCTGATCCCCATGGAGTCCGCCGAGCTGCGCAGGGCGCTGCTCATGGCCGTGGCCTGGGTGATCAACCTCGTCGTGGCCGAATGGTTCATCCGTAATCGGATCAGCTCTTGATGCGCTTGGTCTCGTAGGCCCACATGGCGATCTCGACGCGGTTGCGGACGCCGAGCTTGGTCATCAGGTTCGCGACATGGCTTTTGACGGTGCTGAGCGAGATGTGCAGCTCACGGGCGATCTCGCTGTTGGTCCGCCCGCGGGCCACGGTGGCGAGGATCTGCTCCTCCCGGTCCGTGAGCGCCTCGATGGGCTGCACGGGCCGTGGTGTGGCGCCGGCTCCGGCGAACGTCGCCAGCAGCCGGCCCGTGACGCTCGGCGCGATGAGCGCGTCGCCGTTGGCGGCCGCGCGGACGGCCTGGCCGAGCAGCTCGGGGCCGGCGTCCTTGAGCAGGAAGCCCCTGGCGCCCGCGCGCAGGGCCTCGTAGACGTACTCGTCGAGGTCGAACGTGGTGATGACCACCACGGCGATGGGGTCGGCGACCGCGGGTCCGGCCAGCGAGCGGGTGGCCTCGATGCCGTCGAGCCTGGGCATGCGGATGTCGAGCAGGCACACATCGGGGCGCAGCCGCCGCGCGAGCTCGACGGCCCGCGCGCCGTCACCGGCCTCGCCGACGACCTCGATGTCCGGCTGGGCGTCGAGGATCATCCTGAGCCCGGTGCGGGCGATCTCCTGGTCGTCGGCGACGACCACCCGGATGCTCATGCCGCCATCCCGGCCCTGGGCAGCACGGCGGTCACGGTCCAGCCGCGGCCGGGGTTCGGGCCCGCTTCGCAGGTGCCGCCGAGCAGACCGGCGCGTTCGATCATGCCCATGAGGCCGTAGCCGAACGGCACCGGGCGCGTGGAGCTGCTGTCGCCGTCGTCGCTCACGCGCAGCCGCACCGAGCTGTCGTCCGCGGCGACGTTGACCTCGATGCGGGTGGCGTGCCGCGCGTGCCGCCGCGCGTTCGTGACCGACTCCTGCGCGATGCGGTAGATCGCGGCCCCCACCGATGGGGGCACATCGTCCAGATCACCGAAGATCTCCACGTGTACGGATGGGCCGACGCGAACCCGGCCGGCGAGCTGTTCGAGATCGGCGATGTGCTTGCCCGGCTCCAGCTCCGCGGGCTCGTCGCGGCGTAAGACGCGGACCATGGCGCGCATCTCGGCGAGCGTGCGCGACGCCTCGGCCTCGATCACACGCAGCGCGTCGGTCGCGGCGTCCGGGTGCGAGCCCGAGGTCGCCAGCCCCGCCTGGGCGCGGATCGCCATCGCCGACACGTGGTGGGCGACGGTGTCGTGCAGATCGCGGGCAAGCTGCTCGCGTTCGAGGAGCTTGACCTGGTCGAGCTCGCGCATGCGGGCCCTGGCCCGGTAGCGCAGCGCCCCGCCCAGGGCGAGGGCCGAGAACATCACGGTGAACCCGGCGAGCGCGTCGGACACGAGGAGGTCGTAGAACGCCATCGAGATCGCCAGCGAGCCCAGCATGATGGCCAGCCCGGTCACGGCCTCGCGGCCCGACCCCCACCGGAACAGCGCGTACACCAGGATCAGCAGGTAGGCCAGCGTGTACGTCTCCGGCCGCACGCCGCCCGTCAGCAGCGGCGACAGGCTGGTGGTCGCGAACACGATCGCGATCATCCGCAGCGGCCTGGTCCTGCGCCACAGCAGCGTGGGGAGCAGCCCGACGGTGACGATCACCGCGATCGCCCGTGCCGGGAGATCGGGACGCACCGCGCCTTCGATCACCGCGGCGAGAAGAAGCACTCCCATGAGCGCCCAGTCACGCCACACCCGCGGCGGGGGGCTGGGCGGCCGGGGCTCGTCCCACACGGAACGAATAAGACCGTGCACCCCCCTATCGTACGAGAGCGCCCGCCTCCGTGGATCTCCCCGGACGAGCCATGATTGTCAGCCGCCCAGCCCGTACGCCTGGGCCAGCAGCTCGGCGGAGCGCAGCCACGCCTTCCGCTCGCTCGCGGAGAACACCACGATCAGCTCGTCCGCCTGGGCGTGCTCGGCGAACTTGCCGACATAGTCCCGCACCTCGACCGGGTCGCCCACGGCGGAGTATTTGGCCATCTGGGCGATCTGCTGACCGGCCGGCGACTCCAGGATCATGTCGGCCTCCTCCGGCGTGAACGAGCGCCCGCGCCCGAGGAACCTGGTCACCCGGTAACGCATGGCGTCGTGGAACAGCTCCTGCGCCTCCTCCGTCGTGTCCGCGGCGATCACGTTGAGCGCGGCGAACACGTACGGGCGATCGAGCTGCGCCGACGGCTTGAACTCGCGCCGGTAGAGCGCGACGGCCTCCTCCAGCGCGGTGGGCGCGAAGTGCGAGGCGAACGCGTACGGCAGCCCGAGCGCGGCCGCGAGCTGGGCCCCGAACAGGGACGAGCCGAGGAGGTACAGCGGCACGTTCGTGCCCTTGCCCGGCGTGGCGTCGACGCCCGGGATGCGGGACTCGCCCGCCAGGTAGCCCTGCAGCTCCAGCACGTCCTGCGGGAACGAGTCCGCCGACGCCGGCGAGCGGCGCAGCGCCCTCATGGTCTGCTGGTCACTGCCCGGCGCCCGGCCGAGACCGAGGTCGATGCGCCCGGGATGCAGCGTCTCCAGGGTGCCGAACTGCTCCGCGATGGTGAGCGGGGCGTGGTTCGGGAGCATGACGCCGCCCGCTCCGAGGCGGATCGTCCGGGTGTGAGCGGCGATGTGCGCGATCAGCACGCTGGTCGCCGAGGACGCGATGCTCGACATGTTGTGGTGCTCGGCGTACCAGATCCGCCGGTATCCGAGCTCCTCGGCCCGCTGGGCCAGGGCCACGCTGGCGGTGAAGCTGTCACTCGCCGTCTCGCCCTCGCCGATGTGCGCCAGATCAAGGATGGACAACGGCAGAGCCATGGGTGCGCGCCTTTCGAAGAGCGGTGTGACCTGGCTCTGTGCAACAGTGATGAAGCCTGCGTTATTTCACGTACTCCACCGAAACGCCCCTGCGAGCCGGATCGGCCCGCAGGGGTTCTCCCGTGTCAGGAGGCGGTGCAGGTGATCGCGGACGGCGTGCTGTTCTGCCCGGTGGAGTTGCCGAGGAAGCCGAACGTGGCGGTCGCGCCCGCGGTCAGGGCGCCGTTCCAGTTGAGGTTCGTGACCGTGACCGTGCTGCCGGTGCCGGCGAGGGTGCCGTTCCAGAGCTGCGCGATCGTCTGGCCGTTCGGGAGCGTCCAGCCGACCTTCCAGCCGCCGATGGCGGATGAGCCCGTGTTCTTCACGGTGACCTCACCCTGGAAGCCGCCCTGCCACTGGCCGGTCAGCTTGTAGGCCGCGGTGCAGCCCGCCGGTCCGGTGGTCGGGGTCACGGTCGGGGTGACCGTCGGCGTCACCGTCGGGCTCACCGTGGGCTGGGGTGCGGCGACGGCCAGGTCGTACGCCCGCTGCGGCACGAACTGGCCCGCTCCCGCGATGCATCCGTCCGCCTCGCCGGGCGGCTTGACCCACAGGTAGGAGTCGATCGCGGCGTCACCCGTGTTCGTGGTGCTCCAGATGCCCGTGGCGCGGCCCGCCGGGTCGCACCACTCGCTGCCCGCGGGGCCGTTGCCGTTGCGGCTGGTGTCGATGACGGCCTTCAGCCGGGACACGCCGGTCGCCGCGATGACGCTCTTCGCGTACGACACCAGCCCGGAGGTGGCGCGGTAGTTGGAGGTGTTGACCGCGATGCCGTCGGCGCTGTTGGCCACGTCCGCGCCGGTCAGCCTGGAGGCGGCTTCCGAGGCGGACAGCCAGGCGTCGTGCCCGATGTCGAAGAACACCTTGACCTGCGCGGACGTCCCCTTGAGCTTCTTGCCCGCGTAGGCCATGGACGCCTTCACCTCAGCCTGCTGGGCGGCGTTCATGCAGTTGGTCATGATGGCCAGGGCGTCGGGTTCGAGGACGATCGTCGCCGCCCTGCCGCCCAGACCGGCCGCGATCTGGTCGATCCAGGCACGGTAGGCGGCGTGGTCGGGCGCGCCGCCCGCGCTGGCGCCGCCGCAGTCGCGGTTCGGCATGTCGTAGACGGCCATGATCGGGATCTTGCCGGCCGCCGCGGCCGCGCCCACGTACGCGTCGACCTGGCTGCGCACGGTGGCCGGGTTGTACGTCGCGAACCACCGGCCCTGCGGGACGGCCGCGACCCTGTCCCTGATCACCGCGGTACGACTGTCGCCGGGGTTCGCCGCCACCCACTTGGCGGCGTTCGTCTGCGGATCCACGTAGAAAGCGGAGTCGGCGGCCTGTGCGGTGGAGGAGGCGAGGACGACCGCGCCCGCCGCGGCCATGGCGGCCGCCGCGAGGAGCACCGCCAACGTGGGCCTTCTGCGAGACATGAAATTTCTCTCCGTCCGTCGTGTGGGAGCGCTCCCACCGGCACTCCGGATGGTAGGTAGCCGCTACTGCCCGCTCAAAGACCTCCGATCGCTTCCCACGCCGCCACCGCAGGTCAAGCCCTCATGGCGGGTGAAACTTTCACTCGGCCAGGCACGCCTCGAAGATCGCGGTCAGCCGGTCGACGTCGGCCGGCGTGGGCGGCTGGGGGCCGAGCCGGTGGCGCGTGGCGCCGATGCCCAGGAAGAACGACGTGGCCATGCGGGCCCTGGCGTACGCGTCAGGACCCTCCAGATGCTCGGCCAGCGGGTTGAGCACGGCCGTCATCAGGCGCTCGCGGGCCACGCCCTGCACCTCGGGATGTCCCGCGGAACGTTCGAGAGCGCGCAGGATCGGGCTGTCGGGCGGATGCTGCATGCGCTCGGCCGCGTATTCGGCCAGCCGCCGCGGCAGCCCTTCCCTGTCGCCGTCGAACAGCGCACTGAAGGTCGGCTCACCCTGCAGCACCGCCCCGAAGAGGCCGGCCTTCGAGCCGAAATAGCGCCCCACCAGCGCCACGTTGGCCTCGGCCGCGCCGGCGATCATGCGCACGGTCACGCGTTCGTAACCCCGCTCGCCGAACAGGGTGCGGGCAGCCTGGAGGATCCGCTCCCGGGTGGCCTCACGGTCGCGCGGCCGGGCCTCCGTCACCTGGGCTTCCATGCCCGCACTCTACTGAACGAACCCCCACTTGCCGCGCGGCTAGTAAACGCGCGTATACTCAACCTGATCAAACTGTAAAGAATGGGTCTGATCGGACTGTAAGAAGGGGATGTGGTGTCTTGGTAGCCCAGGCACAGACCGCATCTCCCGCGAGGCAGCACTACTCCCACCGCGAAATCCTCGAGGTCATGTCCGGGCTGATGCTCGCGATGCTCACGTCGATGATCTCGACTTCCGTGGTGGGCACCGCGTTGCCGACGATCGTGGGAGAGCTCGGCGGTCAGGACCAGTACTCATGGGTGGCGAGCGCCACCATGCTGACGATGACGGTGTCCACGCCGTTGTGGGGCAAGCTGTCCGACCTGTTCGGACGCAAGCTGCTCTTCCAGACCGCCTTGGGGCTGTTCGTCGCGGCCTCACTGGTGGCCGGCCTGTCCCAGGACATGGGGCAGCTCATCGCCGCACGTGCCGTACAGGGCCTGGGTGTGGGTGGTTTGTCGGCCCTTGCGCAGGTGATCCTGGGGGACATCGTCTCGCCCCGCGAGCGTGGCCGGTACTCCGGCTACATGGGCGCGGTCTTCGGGATCTCCACGGTCGCGGGACCGCTGCTCGGCGGCTTCATCGTGGACAGCGACTGGCTCGGCTGGCGCTGGTGCTTCTACGTGGTCGTGCCGTTCGCGCTGGTGTCCTTCATCGTGATCCAGAAGGTGCTGAAGCTACCGAAGATCAAGCGCAACACCTCGATCGACATCTGGGGCGCGACGACGATCACGGCCAGCGCGAGCGCGTTGATGCTGTTGCTGACGTTCGGTGGCAACCAGTTCGAGTGGAACTCGTTCTGGACCTACTTCCTGGCCGCGACGGCCCTGCTCATGCTGGCTCTGGCGGTGCTGTCCGAGCGGACCGCGCGTAACCCGATCCTGCCGCCGCGGATGTTCCGCAACCCCACGTTCGTGCTCACCAGCCTCGCCTCGCTGTTCGTCGGCATGGCGATGTTCGGCGCGATGATCTACCTGCCTCAATACCTGCAGATCGTCAAGGGCCTCAGCCCGACGAACTCGGGTCTGATGACGCTGCCCATGGTGGTGGCGCTGTTCCTGGCCGGTGTGATCTCCGGCAAGATCGTCACGAAGACCGGCAAGTGGAAGATCTTCCCGGTCGCGGGCCTGCTGATCGTGGCCGTCGGGCTGTTCCTGCTGTCCAGGCTGCACGTGGACTCCAGCGAATGGCTCATCGGCCTGGACGTGGCGGTGCTGGGCACCGGTCTCGGCCTGTCCATGCAGATGCTCATCCTGGCCGCCCAGAACGGCTCCGAGATCCGCGACATGGCCTCCACCACGGCCGGCGTCTCGTTCTTCCGCTCGCTCGGCGGCGCCGTGGGCGTGGCCGCGTTCGGCGCGATCCTGACGAGCCGCCTCAAGGACGAGATGGTCGAGCTGGCCACGGCCGCCGGTCTCAACCTGCCCGGCGGCGGCGCGGACTTCAAGCTCGGCAGCCCCGGAGCCATCCAGCAGCTGCCGGAGCCGATCAAGCACATCGTGCTGGAGTCGTTCACGCGGGGCCTGGAGACCGTGTTCATGGTGGGCGTGCCCATCGCGCTGCTCGGGTTCGTGGCCACGCTGTTCCTCAAGGAGCTGCCGCTGCGCGGCGCCACGACGCCGCCGCCGGAGCCGCAGCAGCCGCTCAGCAAGGACGACCTGGTCCTGGCCGGCCTGCTGCTGGAGCTCGTCGCCCAGCGCATCGAGCGGGTGAACGGGGAGCGCTCCGCCCTGCTGACCGCGGTGGCCAAGATGGCGCCGCCCGACGACCGCACAGAGCGTGAGCGGGCTAGGTCGGTCGCGCACAACGTGCTGCGGCCCACCTCGCGCGCGCTGATCGCGCAGGCCACGCCACCGCAGAAAGACCTCGTAACAGGAGGAATCACACAATGATTCGCAAGTTTGTGGGCGCCGTCGCGGCGGCCCTGGCCGTCCTGGCCGGGCTGTGGCAGATGATCGCGCCCTTCGCCCTCGGCACCCAGCCGGAGGACGCCGACTGGACGAACGCCACGCAGTCCCAGTTCTTCACCGGTCTCGGCCTGGCGGTCGTGGGCCTCGTGGGCGCGGTGGCGTTCGCGCTCGCCATCCACGAGGAGCTGGTGACCCGCGGACTGGTCGTCGTGAAGCCGCGCAAGGTCGAGCCGGAGCCCGAGCCCGTGGCCGTCCCCGCGCCGCAGGCGTCGTCCGCCGAGCTGGCCAGCCTGCTCGCGCCGCTCGTCGAGGCACTGCGCGAGGACATGAACAAGGTCGACAGGACCGGTGGCGAGCACCGCCAGAACGGCAGGACTTCCCTGGTCGGAGTGGAGGAGACCCGATGAAGGCCAAGCTGGGCGTGTCCGCCCTCGTCGTCCTGTTCCTGGCGGGCCTGTGGCTGGTCGCCGCACCGTTCGCGGTCGGCTACCAGACCCGGGGCGCCGCCTACGTGGACGCGACGATCAACGACCTGTGGCTCGGCGGATCGATCGCCGCGCTCTCGTTCGCCGCCCTGGTGGTCTACGCGGCCGACACCCTGCGCGAGCTGGCCCGCCGCGGCAAGCACGCCGACGCCTGACGCGAGACATGCCGTGTTGGGCGGTGGCACAGACCCGCAGTGGGAGCCGCTGGCAGGCAGGCTCCCCGCCGGTCAGTTCGAGATCGGCAAGGATGGCGCCGGCCTGCTCGTGGTGGGCTTCGACGGGTCGGACCCGAGCCGCAACGCACTCGCGTACGCGGCCGGGCTCGCCCGCCGGGACAACGCCGCGTTGCTCGTCGCCTTCGTGGAGTCGCTGAACAGCGCCTCCCTGTGGTTCTTCGCCGGGTCGCCGATCATCCCGGACTCGGGGGCGGACCTGGCGGAGGACCTTCGTGACGAGCTCCGGGGCGCGGGGGTGCCCTGGCAGTTCGTCAGCGTGCGTGGTGACACGGCGCGTGAGCTGGAGACGCTGGCCAGCGCGTACATGGCCGACGCCATCGTGGTGGGCCGCTCGCGCCACTCGTGGTGCTCCTTGGGCGGCTCGGTGGCCGTCGGCCTGGCGAAACGTGCTCGCCGCACCGTATTGATAGTCCCGTGACCTGGCGGGACGTCGCATATGGTGGCGAGATGAAACGTGCTGCCGCCATGGCGTTCGTGGTGCTCGCGTCCGTTTCGTGCGGCGCCGGAGACCCGGTCGCGTCGCCCGCGACGTCTGCGTCCGCCAACCAGCCGCCCGAATCGCCCGCGTCCGTCCCTGCCTCGGCCACGTTCACGCCGGCCACGACGGCCCCGGGCACCGCCACGCCCAGTGCCACCGCGCCGCCCGCGTTCAGCGCCAAGGTCACCTCGATCAAGCGGGAGCGCCTGCGCTACTCCTGGCGCCCCGGCTGCCCCGTCCACTACCAGGACCTGCGGCTGATCACGATGTCCTACTGGGGCTTCGACGACAAGCCGCACACCGGTGAGCTGGTCGTGCGCAAGACGGTGACCGACGACGTGGTGACGGTCTTCAGGAAGCTGTACGACTGGCGCTGGCCGATCAGGCAGATGAAGCTGGTGGACGTCTACAAGGGCGACGACTACGACTCCATCGACGTGGACAACACCTCGGCCTTCAACTGCCGTCCTGCGACCGGGTCGAGCAATTGGTCGAATCACGCGTACGGGGAAGCAATAGACCTCAATCCCCGCGAGAACCCATATGTCACCGCAAGTGGGAGCACTGCGCACCAAAATGCCAAAAAGTACACCAAACGCCCAATGAAGGGCAAAGGTGTTATTAATCCTGGAGACAAGGTCGTCAGGGCCTTCGCCCAGGTCGGCTGGGAGTGGGGCGGCTCCTGGTCGGGCACCAAGGACTTCCAGCATTTCAGCAAGGGCGGAGGCTGAGAGAATCCCCTCATGGTGGCTAAGGACGGCGACGGCTGGGCCGAGTGCTCCCAAGGACACAGGCACTGGGGCATCCACGGAGCTTCCGGGCTCCTCATCGTGCACCATGACGACCTGGGCGTCCCGTACGTGCTCATGCAGAAGCGTTCCTGGTGGAGCCATCATGGCGGCACCTGGGGGCTGCCCGGCGGAGCGCGCGACAGCCACGAGGACGCAGTCACCAGCGCGTTGCGCGAGGCCTACGAGGAGGCGGCGCTCGGCGGCGAAGGGCTGCGGGTGCAGGGGGTCTACCTCGACGACCACGGCGGGTGGGCGTTCGAGACGGTGATCGCCGAGTCGGCCGAGCTGCTGGCCGCGGCGCCCGCCAACAGCGAGAGCACCGAGCTGCGCTGGCTGGCGCTGCCCGAGGTCGCCGCGCGCAAGCTGCATCCGGGCTTCGCGGCCACCTGGAGCCAGGTCCAGGGCGCCATCACGCCGGAGACCATCGTGCTCGACGTGGCCAACATCGTCGGCGCCAGGGCGGAGCACGGATGGTGGCGCGACCGGCTCGGGGCGGCGACCCGGCTGATCGAGGCCGTGTCGCGGCTGCGGCTGACGCATCCGGTGCTGGCGCAGTGGTTCCCGAGGGTGGTGGCGGTCGTGGAGGGCGCCGCCAGGAGCGCGCCCACCGCGACGGGGATCCAGGTGGTGGCCGCCACGGGCAGCGGCGACGACGCGATCGTCGACGTCGTGCGTCAGGCCAGGCCGTGGGAGCGCGTGGTCGTCGTCACGGCGGACCGGGGGCTGAAGGAGCGGGTGGCGGCGCTGGGAGCCGAGACCGCCGGCCCCAAGTGGCTGCTGTCGCAACTCGGCGCTTAGCGGGCGGCGAGCGGGTTGGCCCGCGGTGTCAGCGGGCGGGCGAGGTCACGCGTCATGCGGGCGAGGTCACGCGTCGCGCGAACGCGCGGGACGCGCGCGGGGAGCGCCCGGGATCGGCCGTTTCAGAGCTCGGCGGGGATCACGCTGTCGAAGGCGGCCTTGAGTCCCGTCACGTCGAGGACGCGCTGCAGGACCCCGTGCACGCCCACGAGGCGTAAGGACCCGGCGTGCTCGGTGATCCTGCGCTGGTGCTCCACCAGCACCCACAGACCACTGGAATCACAGAACTCCAGCTCGGCCGTGTCGATCACCACCTGCACCCGCCCCTCCGCGAACAGCCTGGCCAGGCAGTCTTTCAGCAGGGGCGCCGTGAGCTTGTCGAGGTCGCCGTCCACTCGCACGAGCGCGACGGAGTCGCCGCGCTCCACCTCGACGTTGAGATCCGCCACCTCCTGAACGTACACCCCTGTCACGACAGCCGCTATCGTGGTTTCCGCACAGGAGGGTTCGCATAGTGGACGAGTGCAGCCGCCTTGAAAGCGGCCAGGTCAGCGATGGCCTCGTGGGTTCGAATCCCACACCCTCCGCTCACTCGTGAATGCCCGCGAACCCGTCGCCCACGCTGGCGGCGAGCTGCAGGTAGGCCTCCCTGGTCGACTCCTGGAGCCGGTCGAGGTCGATCTCCGCGCCCTCCTCCAGATGCGGGTCGTAGGGCACCCGGATCACCGCACGGCACCTGGCGGCGAAGTGGGCCTCCAGCTTCTTGATGTCGACCGCCGACTTCGACCGCGGCCTGACGCTGCACAGCACCACGGTCGCCGCCTTCACCAGATCGCCGTAGTGGTGCGCCTCCAGCCAGTCGAGCGTCGCGGAGGCGGCTCTGGCGCCGTCCACCGACGGGGAGCTGACCAGCACGATCTGGTCGGCGAGCCCCAGCACGCCGCCCATGGCGGAGTGCAGCAGGCCTGTGCCGCAGTCGGTGAGGCAGATCGAGTAGAAGTTCTCCAGCACCTGGGAGACGGCCTGGTAGTCGGCCCCGCTGAACGCCTCGGAGACCGAGGGGTCGCGGTCGGACGCGAGCACCTCCAGCCGCGAGCCCGCCTGCGAGGTGAACGCCCTGATGTCGACGTAGCGCTTGACCTGCTCACGTTCGTTGAGCAGGTCGCGCACGGTGGCCGAGGTCTCCAGGACGAGCTTGTCGGACAGGGTGCCCCTGTCGGGGTTCGCGTCCACGGCGATGACACGGTCGCCGCGCATCTGGGCCAGGGTGGCGCCGAGGCCCACCGTGGTCGTGGTCTTGCCCACGCCGCCCTTCAGGCTCAGCACCGCCACGCGGTGGTGCCCCGCGGTCACCGGGGTGCGGGCCCTGGCCACCAGCTCGCGGCGGCGGCGGACCTCCGGTGGCTCGCCGGGCTTGATCCAGCCGCCCGACGCCTTGTAGATCATGCGGCGCCAGCCCTTGGAGGGGGCGTTTCGCCGTCCGCGTAGCAGGGACTCCGGATCCAGGCTCTCCGCGGTCGGCCGGCCGGTGACCGGCGGCCTGGGCGACGCGGTGAACACCGGCACCGGCGCGGGACGACGTCGTGGCCGCGGTGGTTCCTCGTGGTGCGGCGGGCGCTCAAGCTGCTGCTGCGGCTCCGGTACGTGCGGAGGCGGGATCTCGCGCTCGGCGGGCCGCCATTCCTGGTGCTCGGGCCACTGGGGGCGGTCCTGCCGGAGCGGATCCGTCCATTGGGGGCGGTCTTCGGGATCACTCCACTGAAGCCGCTCCTGGGGCCGCTGCTGCACCCGCTCTTGGGCCTGCTCCTGCTCTTGGGCCTGCTGCTCCTGCACCCGCTCATGGGCCCGCTCTTGCGGGCGCTCCAGAGGATGCTCGTCGCGCTCGGCCCAGTGAAGCCGCTCGCCGGGCACGTCCCAATTCGGGCGGGTCTCGGTCTCGGACCAGTTCGGGTGGCTCTCAGGCTCGGACCAGTTCGGGTGGCTTTCTGGCTCGCCCCAATGGGGCAGCTCGCTGGGCTCCTCGCGCCGGGAACGGTCCTCGGGCTCATCCCGCTGCTCGGAGTCGCCCCACGAGGGCCGCTTGTCCGGCTCGGCCCCCCAGGCCTTCTCCGGCGTCTTCTCCGGATCGGTCCCCCACGACGGCTTCTTGTCCTGCTCGGCCGCCCAGGAGGGCTTCTCAGGCTCGGCCTGCTGCGCCTCGGGCACGGCCCACTGCGGGCGCTCGCTCCTCGGGAGGGTGTCCGACCACGGGTCGCGCGCCTCCTCCTCGGCCCGCTCCTTCGCAGGGGCCTCCTGCCGCGCCGCCGCCTTCTCCACGGCCGCCGGCCAGGACGACTCGGCCGTCTCCTTGACCTCGCCCGGCTTGTCGCCCTTCTCGGCGGCGTCAGGCTCGTCCGGCTGCCTGGCATCCGAATCCGGCTGCCTGGCCTCCGGCTGCTTGCTCTCCGGCTGCTCGGCGTCCTGCTGCTTGGTGTCCTGCTGCTTGGTCTCGGGCTGCTTGGTCTCCGGCGCGGTGAACGTCAGCGCGTAGGTGTCGGTGTCGTCCAGGCGCGGCAGCGGCTTGAGCGGCGCCAGGAAGGGGTCCTCCAGCTCGTCCCTGCTGGGCGCGGGAGCCGCCGGCTCCTGCTTCGTCCCGGCCGTGCCGAGCCACTCCGCGGCCTCGCTCTCCCCCTCGGGGAGGTCGTCGGCCGCCGCGGCGCCGTACACGGAGTCGACGGCGGCGCGGAACAGCGGCGGCGTCGGCGTGTCGTGCTGCGTGGGCACCAGCGACCAGGGGTCCTGAGGGTACGGCGAGGCGATCGGCTCGTCGGCGGAAGCAGCCGAGGCGCTGACAGGGACGGGGACTTCCTCCGTCTCCTTGATCGCGTCTAGCCAGGCGAGCTGTTCCTCGAGCGATTCTTCTCGATCGTGTCTTGCCACCGTGTTCCCCCTCGGGTGGGTCTAAAGGGGCAGCAAATACATTGCAGATTATCGCCCTGGGTGACCGCGCAGCCCGGCAACCCACAAGTTCTTTGCCCCGCTACCGTGGTTCGCATGCGAGCCATTGAGATCACCGAGCCGGGCGGCCCCGAGGTGCTGGAGTGGCACGAGGTGCCCGAGCCGCAGGTCGAGCGGGGAGACGTGCTCATCGACGTCACCGCCGCCGGCGTGAATCGCGCGGACGTCCTGCAACGGCAGGGGTTCTACGCCCCGCCGCCCGGCGCGCCCCCGTACTTGGGGCTGGAGGTCGCCGGCGTGGTGGCCGCGGTCGGGGAGGACGTCGAGCACTTCACGGCCGGCGACGAGGTCTGCGCGCTGCTCGCCGGCGGCGGTTACGCCGAGCGCGTAGTCGTGCCCTGGCAACAGGTCATGCCCGTGCCCGACGGGGTGCCGCTGCATCAGGCCGCGGCGCTGCCCGAGGTGGCGTGCACGGTGTGGTCCAACGTGTTCATGGTCGGGCGGCTGCGCAAGGGCGAGACGCTGCTGGTGCACGGCGGTGCGAGCGGGATCGGCACGTTCGCGGTGCAGCTCGCCAAGACACTCGGCTCGTACGTGGTGACGACCGTCGGCTCCGACGCCAAGGCCGCGCGCGTCAAGGAGTTGGGCGCCGACGAGGCGATCAACTACCGCGAGGAGGACTTCGCCGGCAAGGTGACCGCCGACGTCATCCTCGACATCATGGGCGCCAAATACCTGGCGGGGAACATACGCGCGCTGCGCACCGGCGGCCGGCTCGTGATCATCGGGCTGCAGGGCGGCATCAAGGCCGAGATCGATCTCGGCGCCATGCTCGCCAAGCGCGCCGCCGTCCACGCCACGGCCCTGCGCTCGCGCCCGGTGGACGAGAAGGGCGTGATCGTCCGCAGCGTCGTGGACAACGTCTGGCCGCTGGTCGCGGCGGGGGCCGTGCGTCCCGTGGTGCACGCGGAGCTGCCCATGAGCGAGGCCGCCGAAGCACACCGAATGTTGGATTCGGGAGAGCACGTCGGCAAGATCCTGCTAGTACGGTGAGTGTTATGAATGCTGAGGACAACAACACCCCCCACATCGTGGTGGTGGGTCCCGACTTCCAAGGTCAGGGCGATAGCGGCGAGGACGATCGGTCGGTCACCAACCTGGTCGAGCAGCCCGCCAAGGTGATGCGCATCGGCAGCATGATCAGGCAGCTCCTCGAGGAGGTGCGCGCGGCTCCCCTCGACGAGGCCAGCCGCAAGCGCCTGAAGGAGATCCACGAGTCCTCCATCAAGGAGCTCGAGGACGGCCTGGCGCCCGAGCTGGTCGACGAGCTGGAGCGGCTGTCGCTCCCGTTCACCGACGAGAACGGCACGCCGCCGAGCGAGGCCGAGCTGCGCATCGCCCACGCCCAGCTCGTCGGGTGGCTCGAAGGGTTGTTCCACGGCATCCAGACCACGCTGTTCGCGCAGCAGATGGCCGCTCGGGCGCAGCTTGAGCAGATGCGCAGGGCGCTGCCCGGGGTGCCGGGCGACGACGCGCAGCGGCCGCCGCACGGTTCCGGCCCTTACCTGTAACGGCCCGCTCGTCACCCGTAAAGGGTTTCGAGCACCTGAGCGACGCCGTCGTCGTCGTTGGTCGCGGTCACGTGATCGACCGCCGCCAGCACGTCGGGGTGTGCGTTCGCGACCGCGTACGACGTGCCTGCCCAGCTCAGCATGGGCAGGTCGTTCGGCATGTCACCGAACGCGATCGCGTGCGACGACCTGATCTCGTGCTGCGCGGCGAGCGCCGCCAGGGCCGTCGCCTTTGTGACGCCCTGGGCGCTCATCTCGATCAGGCCCCTTCCGCTGGAGTGGGTGGCGGTCACCAAGTGCCCCACCAACTCGTGGACGGTGGACTGGAGTTCGTCCGCGTTCATTCCCCGATGCAGGGCCAGGAGCTTGGCGCATGGGAGTGAGGTCATGGAGTCGACGCGTACGATCCCCGCGCCCTTCCTGTCCAAGCCGCCGAGCCGGAAATCTGACTCATGCGCAAAACCGGCTTCATACTCGACCGAAAATACGAGTTCGGGCACGTTCGCTCTTAGCTGAGCGACCACTTCCTCGAGTACGTCGACGGCGATCAGGTGAGATTCCACTATCCGTTCGGTATGTAGATCGTAGATCAGCGCACCGTTCGCACAGATGGCGAGCCCTTGGTGACGTACCGCACCCGCCACCGCGCCCATCCACCGGGGCGGACGCCCTGTCACGAACACGAGTACAGCCCCTGATTCCTCGACTTTGCCGAAGGCGGCGACCGTGCGGGGAGACACGGTTCCGTCGGCGCGCAGGGCAGTACCGTCGAGGTCGGTGGCCACTAGGCGCGGTGCGTGAAGGCTCTGCATAACACGTTCCAGTTTGCCCGGTGATGCCGCCTGACAGAAATCTTCCTAGGGACGGGAACACCAACGCTCCAGAATGGTGTTAGATGTGATGGCGTTGTATTAGCTGATCCCGTAGTGAAAACCAGCATGACTTTGTCTGAGCCACCCCGGGTGCTTGCTGTACGACACACCGGGACCCACGAGGTGTGGGTCCCATAGATTCACATCCTGAGGGAGAGCTTTTATGGCTCAGGGAACCGTCAAGTGGTTCAACGCCGAGAAGGGCTTCGGCTTCATCGCCCCGGACGGCGGTGCGCCGGACGTGTTCGTGCACTTCTCCGAGATCGTCGGCAACGGCTACCGCAGCCTTGAAGACGGCCAGCGGGTCGAGTTCGAGATCACGCAGGGCCAGAAGGGGCCGCAGGCCTCTCAGGTCCGAGCCATCTGACCTGTAGCAGCGAGACAGACCGGAGTTCGCTTCCAGCGGGCTCCGGTCTTTTGCCGTCCCGGGCCTTGTGGCGGGCCCGGTGTCAGGAAGGTCACGGGTGTGACTCGACTCACATAACCGCTGAACCTCTCGGTGCTCCCGGCCATCGACCTCTACATGAGGTACGCGTGGTTATGTCACCCCGTGACCGTTGCCGGGGTGGTCGTGCTCTTGCTCAACGATCATCTGTTCAAGCAGGTCTGGCCCGGGTTCGTCACCGGCAAGCTGAGCGACTTCGCCGGACTGCTCGTGGCGCCCGCCCTGCCGGCGTTGCTCTTCCGGCGGCGGGGGGACCTCGCGGCCACCGTACTGACCGGGGTGGTCTTCGTGCTCGTGAAGACCACGGAGACGGGCGCTGAGGCCGCCACCCAGGCCTGGACCCTTGTGGCGGATCCGTCGCGCGTCCTGGCCGATCCTACGGACCTCCTGGCCCTGCCCACGCTCGCCCTGGCCTGGTGGATCCGCAACCGCGCCCTCGACCCGCAACCGGGCTCCGCACGCCGGCGCAGTCTGGACCCGGCCCTGAAGCCGGCCCGGCGCGGTCTGGAGATGTTTCCCGCGCGGTGGCGGATCCTGGTGACCGTGCCGCTGGCCGTGCTGGCGGTGACCGCCACGTCCGCCGCCCCGCTCCCGCCCTCCGCCGAGTCCGTCGAGGTGGACAAGGCCGGCCGGATCATCGTCCACGTCCGGAACGGCTCGTCGCCCGCATGGGTGTCGGAGGACGGCGGCCAGACCTGGGCGGAGGGACAGTACGAGCGGATCAAGTCGCCGCAGAGCGCGGCCTGCGTGCCCGGACAAGGGACACGCTGCTACCGGGTGACGTCGGGGCGCCTGGCCGTCGAGCAGTCGGACGACGGCGGCACCACATGGGGTCCCTCGTGGTCGCTGTCAGGGGACGACCGCGAGCGGCTGGTCAGACAGCACGGCGGCCGGGCCGACCTGCGTTCCGTGGCTCTGGCCGTACAGGCCCGGCCGGGCGGGCACACCGTGGTCGTCGCGAACAGCCAGGACGGCATCCTGGTCCGCGACCCGTCGGGAGCATGGCGGCGCGTGGGCTGGCCGGGCGACGACGTCCACCTCGACGAGGTGGATCTCACCCCCGAGATGGACCTGGCGCTGTTCCTGGCCGCACTGATGATGTTCGGCGGCATCGGGGCGGGGGTGCGCCGGCGCCATCGTCTCTACACGGGTTTCGCCGCGATGGCCGCCACGGGGTTCTATCTGGCTCTGCTGAGCTGGCATGGGCTCTTCGGCATCGGGCTGTTGATGCTCCTGATCGGCGGGCTGATGGCCTTGGCAGGAGCCATGTGGTGCTTCGTCCTGGTGATCATCGGGAAGACGGAGCCGACGCCGGTGGCGGTGGGGCTGCTGGCGGCACCACTGGTGTACGCGACCGTCTACACGCCCTTCTACGGCTGGTCGACCGGCACGCCCGGCTCGTACGAGCTGGCCGTCGTCTTCGCCGTGCTGCTGACCGCGCTCGTGCTGTTCGCGGGCGTCGCGGTCATCAGACGCGACGCCCGGCGTACAGACTCTGACGCGTACACAGACCCCTACACGAACGCAGACCCTTACCCGCACGACTGAGCGCACCCGGCACCAGCGGCTGAGCGGCCGGCAGCACCCGGCCCGGCTCAGCCGCGCCGTCACCCGGCCAGGCCCGGCCCGGTCTTGCCGGCGCCCAGCTCAGCCTCGCCGTCATCCGGTCGGCTCAGCCGCGCGCCGGCCGGTGCCTACTTGGCGGGCTCCAGCACGTCGAGCCCCACGTAAGGGCGCAGCGCCTCGGGAAGCACCACAGAGCCGTCGGCCTGCTGGTGGTTCTCCAGGATCGCCACGATCCAGCGCGTCGTGGCCAGCGTGCCGTTGAGCGTGGCCAGGTGCTGCGGCTTGCCGTCCTTGTCGCGATAGCGGACGGCGAGCCTGCGGGCCTGGAACTCGCCGCAGTTGGAGGTCGAGGTCAGCTCGCGGTAGCGCCCCTGGGTCGGGATCCACGCCTCGCAGTCGAACTTCCTGGCCGCCGACATACCGAGGTCACCGGCGGCCGTGTCGATGATCCGGTAAGGGACCTCGATCTTGGCCAGCATCTCCTTCTCCCACGCCAGCAGGCGCTGGTGCTCCTCGTGCGCCTCCTCAGGGCGTACGTAGGAGAACATCTCCACCTTGTCGAACTGGTGGACCCGGATGATGCCCCTGGTGTCCTTGCCGTACGAGCCCGCCTCGCGACGGAAGCACGAGGACCAGCCCGCGTAGCGCAGCGGCAGCTCGTCGCCGCTGAGGATCTCCTGGGCGTGGTAGCCCGCCAGCGCCACCTCCGAGGTGCCGACCAGGTAGAGGTCGTCGTCGGGAAGCCGGTAGATCTCCTTGTCGTGGGCCACGTGGAAACCGGTGCCCTGCATGGTCTCCGGCTTGACGAGCACCGGCGTGATCATCGGCGTGAACCCGGCCTCGATGGCCTGCTGCATCGCCATGTTGAGCAGGCCGAGCTGCAGCCGCGCGCCGAGCCCCTTGAGGAAGAAGAACCGCGAGCCGGACACCTTGGCGCCGCGCTCCATGTCGATGGCGCCGAGCGCCTCGCCCAGCTCCAGGTGGTCCTTGGGCTCGAAGTCGAACACCCGCGGCTCACCGTGGGTCTCGAGCACCACGTAGTCGTCCTCGCCGCCGGACGGCGCGCCCTCCTCGACGATGTTGGGCACCGTCTGGAGGACCTCGTCCAGCTCGCCCCCCAGCTTCTCCGCCTCGGCCTCGGCTGACTTGACCTGACCGGCGAGCTCCTTGGCCCGCTGGAGCAGCGCGGCCTTCTCCTCGCCCTGCGTCTTGGAGACCGACTTGCCCATACTCTTTTGCTCAGCGCGTAGAGACTCGAACGAGGTCAGCGCGGATCGGCGGCGCTCGTCGAGGTCGAGCAGCGTGTCGACGATGGAGTCGTCCTCACCGCGGGCACGCTGCGACGCCCGTAGCCGGTCGGGATCCTCACGAAGGGTACGCAGGTCAATCACAAACAAAGGCTACCGGCGCGCGACGGCCGCCCGCCCCTCGATTAGCCCGCGACAGCCCCCGGATTACCCGCAGCCACCGCGGAACGCTTCTCCGGACCAGCCCCAGCCGGTCAGGCCAGGCCCGCGCGGACCCGGGTCAGCCAGTCGCCGGCCTCGGCGAACTCGGCGTCGGCCGTGCCCCGCTTGATCCGCGGCGCGACCCCGTCGGCCCGCGGATAGCTGCCGAGGAATCGCACTTCGCCGCAGATGCGGTGCAGCCCGGCGATGGCCTCACCGACCCGCGCGTCGGCGACGTGCCCCTCGAAGTCGAAGTGGAAGAAATAGCGCCCGATCCCGTCACCCGTCGGCCGCGACTCGATGCGCGTCAGGTTGACCCCGCGTACGGAGAACTCGGTCAGCATCTCCAGCAGCGCGCCCGGGTGGTCGTCGGCGAGGAAGACGACCAGCGTGGTGCGGTCGGAGCCGGTCGCCTCCGGCAGCGGCTGCGGCCGGCTCACCTTGACGAACCTGGTCACGGTGTCGGACCGGTCGCCGATGTCGACGGCCAGCTCCACCAGCCCGTAGTGCTCACCGGCGATGCGGGCGGCGATGGCGGCGTCGTACGGCGAGCCGGGCAGCGAGACCTCCTGCGCCGCGGCAGCCGTCGAAGGCGCGGAGACCACGACGGCGTCGGGGAGCTCGCGCGAGATGTACGCGCGGCACTGGGTGATGGCCGCCGGATGCGTGTAGACCCGCTTGATGTGCGCGAGCTCGGTGCCGGGCCTGGCGAGCAGCGAGAACTGCACGGGCAGCAGCAGCTCGGCGTTGATCAGCAACGGCTCGCCCCAGGCGAACTCGTCGAGCGTCGTGGTGATCGCGCCCTCGATGGAGTTCTCCAGCGGGACCACGGCGCCGTCGGCGTCGCCCTTGCGGGCGGCGTTGAGCGCGGCGCTGACCGTGGCGCAGGGCAGCCGCTCGGCGGCGGGGTCGAGGAGCCGCAGGGCCTCTTCGGTGAAGGTGCCTTCGGGTCCGAGATAGGCGAGTCTGGGCATGGTTCCAGAGTATCCGCAGGTTGACGCCCAACGCGTACATTCGCTGTACCAGACCTGCACGACCGCCCTCAGGCCGGCCCTGTGAAGCGGCCCAGATGTCCTCAGAGCGGTCCGGAGGCCCGGGACGCGATCAGCGGCCCGATGCCCAGCCTGGCCGCCCGCACCGCCTCTTCCTCCTCGGGCGAGAGCGGCTGCTGCCCCTTCCCGCCCACCACGGGCCGCACATAGGTACGCGTCTCGCTCCGGCCGTTGATCGAGGTCAGCACGATGCCGTCGCCCAGCCCGTTGATCATCGCGACGGAGAACGACAGCCGCCCGGTCATCTCCGACAGCGCGTCGTACCGGCAGACGGCCACGTCTCTGATCGCTTTGAGGTCTCCCATGCCCTCGCTCGTCTGTCTGGCCAGCATCCGCCGACACTCCTCCACCGTGGCCCTGGCCTGCTTGAGCGCCAGAAAACCGATGAACACGCCACTGACCCCGGCGACGACGCCCACAATGACCCAGGTGGTAACGAGCACGGCACAGAGGGTAATGGTTCGGTCAGGCGATCCTCCGCCGTTTCGGCAACCAGGACACCAACAACCACACCAAAGCCAGCGCGCCCAGCCCGAAACCGTTCTGGACGATCTTCCCGAGCACCACGCTGACCCCTGGGATGTTCGCCGCCTTCAGCGAAACCCCCCACCAGGGCACCGGCACCACGTAGAACAGCCACACCCCGGCCGCCACCCGCAGCCTGACCGGATCGCGCCCGTCTCCCACGATGGCGCCGAGCACCACGACCACCCAGGCCAGGTGATGGATCCAGGCGACCGGCGAGAGCAGCACGGCCATCAGCCCGACGAGGGCGACGGCGGTGATCGGATCTTTCGCCTCGTACGCGTCACGGGCGCCGCGGAACCCGTACCAGCCGACCGCGGCCACGATGACGACCCAGATCGCGGACTCCAGGAAACCGGGCATGTAGAGCCGGATCAGCATGCCCCGGATCGACTGGTTGGTGGTGGCCGCGTTCGCGCCGAGCCGTTCGGGATCGAGCAGCGCCGAGAACCAGAAGTCCGCCGCGTCCTGCGGAATCACCGCGAACGGCAGCAACGTCAGCACCGCCGCGGCGAACACCGCCATCGCGAGCGTCCGCCACTGCCTGGTGACCAGCAGGTAGATCAGGAAGACCCCGGGCGTCAGCTTCACCGCCGTGGCCAGCCCGATCAGGAACCCCCGGGGCCACCACGGCCGCTTCGCCGCGCAGTCCGCCAGGCACAACGCGACCAGCAGGATGTCCACCTGCCCGAACCGCACCTGGTCCCTGATCGGCATCAGATAGACGCAGGCGACCATGAGGAACGCGAACACCCACGGCGCGTGCTTCCGCAGCACCGGCCTGAACGCGAACCCCACGGTCACGGCCAGCGCCACGAAGATCCCGGCCGTCCACACCCACTGGGCCGTCCCCCAGGACATCTCCGCCAGCGCCACGGCCAGCATCGCCGCGATCGGCGGATACGTGAACGGGAGCAACTGGGGCGCCGGCGTGAAGTAGTCGTACACCGGACGCCCGTCGAGCAGCATCTGCCCGCCGGTACGGTAAACGTCCAGGTCGACCAGTCGCTGGTCGTCCGCGTTGGTGAGCCACGTGTGCACCAGCGGCGCCACGGCCGCCGCGACGACGAGCGCCACGATCGCCCACGCCCACCACTGCCGCCGCATCACCCGCACCTCGCCACTTGTCACGGTGTGGCACGTTACCGTGGCTGTTGTTGATCGAGGGGCAGACTCTGGGGGTCCGTACATGCCAACCGCCACACCCGGCTCGCCTCCCGTGGCACCTCACCCCCCAGCCCGCCGCGCTTCCAGGCACCCGGCGTACGGCAGTAACGCTTCCAAGCACCCGGCGTACGGCCGTAGCACTTCCAGGCACCTAGCGTGGGCCCATGGCGCTTCCAGGCACCTGGCGTGGGTCCGTAGCGCTTCCAGGCACCTGGCGGGGGCCCGTAGCGCCCGCCATCCTGTACGCACAGCCGCCACCCTGCTCCTGGGCCTCCTCCTCCCCACGGCCCTCGCCGCAGCCCCAGCCACCGCCGCCACACCCCTCGGCCACACCGCCCCGATCTACGGCTCCACCGCAGTCACCCTGCCACCCACCGCCGCCACACCCCAGAACCACACGACCCTCACCACACCCTCAGCACACGCCGCAGCTCTGGGCCACACCGCCCTCACCCGCTCAACGCCCCAAGCCCAGACCGGCCCCACCACGAAAACCCCGGCCACAAACCACCAGAGGCAGCAGCCTGCCCAGGCCCAGGGACAGGAGCAGCAGCAGTCCGGCCAGATCCAGGGACGAGTGGCGCTCATCGGCGTGCCCGGTCTCGAGTGGAGCGACCTCGACCGATCCCGTACGCCCGCCCTCTGGCAACTCGTCGCCGAGGGTGCCTCCGCCTCCCTCTCGACCCGCGCCGTCCCGCCGCCGGACCGCGGCATCACCTGCCCCGTCGCGGGCTGGCTGACGGTCTCGGCAGGCCAGCGAGCCGGCACGGCAGGCAAGGGCTGCCCCGCTCCACCCGCCCCTCAAGTGACCGACCAGGGCGCCACGGTCCCTGGCTGGCAGGCCCTGACCGCGTACCAGTCCGAAACCGGATACAACGCCCAGCTCGGCACCCTCGGCCAACTCGTCACCGACGGCGGAGGCAAGGTCGCCGCCATCGGCCCCGGTGCCGCCCTCGGCGGGGCCAACAAGTCCGGAAACATCGCCAAATACGCCCCCACCCTCGATGCCCTGAGCGACTTCACCCCTTACAACCTGATCATCCTCGAAGCCGCCGACCTGGCGAACGAGTGGGCCCGCCGCCCCCTGGACGAGTACGGCATCCCCACCTCGATGCCCGCCGCAGACCGCCAAGCAGCCGTGTCCAGGGCGGACCAGCAGATCAGCGCCCTGATCAGCAAGCTGCCACCCGACACGACGATCCTGGTGGCCGGCATCTCCGACGTGACGCCGAACGCCCACCTCCACGTCGCGATCGCCACCGGCCCGTCGCCGACCGGCGAGCCGTACCCCCATGACCACCTCACCGCCAGCTCCACCCGCCAGGACGCCCTGGTCACGATCACCGACCTCACCGCCACCACGATCCAGCTCCTCGGGCTGCCCGCCACACGCGACGTGGTCGGCCGCTCCTGGCAACCCGGCGGCCCCGCCCCCGCCACCCCGGCCGACACGGTGGCGGAGCTCGCGGACGGAGACTTGGCCAGCCAGGTACTCAAAGAGGTACGCGGCCCGTTCTTCACCGTCCTCGTGACGATCCAGCTCCTCTTCTACGCCCTCGCCGCCCTCGCCCTACGCCGCCGCCGCGCCACCACCCCAACCCCGGCCGCCACCACAGCACCCAGCCCGGCAACCACCGCGACCAACCCGGCAGAAACCACAGTCACCCCCGCCCTCAACGGCCCAGCCGAGCCTGCGCATCCGGACACCTCCGCCGCCGGCAGCACACCCGAGGCCGCCCGCCCGAACATCACCGCCATCAACCACACTCCCGAAACAGCACCCACGGGCATCCCCACCGACCTGGCGAGCGCATCCAAGATCCTGGTGGCCATTCAGGCCGTGGCCGTGCTGAGCGGCGCCATCGCCGTCTCCACGTTCCTGGCCCAGCTCGTGCCCTGGTGGACCCTGCCGGTGCCGATGCTGTCGGTGATCGTCACGATCCTGGCCATCGCCGGTCTGATCACCGCAGTGGCCTTCGCCGGCCCCTGGCGCGCTCACGTGCTCGGCCCGCTGACCGTGGTCTCCGCCATCACCTCCGTCGCCCTTCTCATCGATGTCATGACCGGCTCCAAACTCCAGGTGAACGCGGTAACCGGCTACGAGCCCGTGACCGGAGGACGTTTCTACGGCTTCAGCAACATCGCCTTCGCCGTGTACGCGACCGGCACGATCCTCGGGCTGGCAGGGGTGGCCCAGTGGCTGCTCCGCAAGGGTGTATCGAAGGTCATGGTCGTAGTGGTCTGTGGTTTGTACGGAGGTTTCGCGGTCTTCGCGGACGGCTGGCCATCGTGGGGCGCGGACTTCGGCGGTGTCCCGGCGTTCGTGATCGGTCTGGCGGTCTTCCTCATACTGCTTTCGGGCAAGCGCGTATCGGTGCTCCGCCTCCTGCTCGTCGGCCTGGTCGGGGCCGCGCTCATCGGCGCCATCTCGGTGTTCGACTGGCTGCGCCCGGAGTCGGAGCGAACCCACCTGGGAGCGTTCGTCCAGCAGTTCATCGACGGTCAGGCGTGGACCGTCATCGGCCGCAAGTTCGGCGCCATGATCGGCGTAACCGTCGGCAACTGGTCATTGACCCTCCTCTCACTGGTCGCGCTGGCGTTCCTGTTCCTGGTGCTCGCCCGTCCCTCACGCTGGGGCGCCTCAGCTCTCGGCCAGGCCTACATCCTGGCGCCGACACTCAGAGCGGGTCTGTTCGGTGCTCTCACCTGCGCATTCGTCGGCTTCCTCATGAACGACTCCGGCATCGCCATCCCCGCTATGGCCCTGACGGTGGCCGTTCCGCTGACGCTGGCAGCCTGTGTACGCGCCCTGCAGCTCGCCAAGCCCACAGGATCAGAGCCACGGTCAGAGCCAGCAGCACCCACGCGAGCTGAGGCCTGAGCACGCTGCTGAGCCACTCCAGGTCCGGCGGTTGCCCCTCCACCCGGGCCGGCAGGTACGCGAGCGACAGGACCAGGAGGTGCGCGACCACGAACCCGTCCACCGCGGACGCCGTCACCAGGGCCAGCAGCCCGAGCGCCAGCCCGTCGTACCAGGGCAGGATGTATGGGGTCGCGAAGAGGTACGCCACGACGAGCCCGGCCGCGACGACAGGCGCCTCCAGCCCGCCTTGTACGCGGCTCGTTGGGTCGTTCGCCCGAAGCGGTGTGAGGCGGCTCGCCTGACCGGAGCGGGCCGCCCAGCGGAGCAAGGACCAGGCGACGAGTGCCAGCACCAGCAGCGAGCCGATCTGGATCTCTCCCCGGTAGGCGCTGCCGGTGCCCACGAACGACTGGAACCAGCCCTGGACCAGCTTCCAGAACGAGGCGTGTGAGATCGACTTGCTGGTGCGCGTCATCGGCGCGATCGCCTCTGGGCCCACGATGGCGTATCCGGCGACCACCACCGCGAGGGCGCACGCGGCCATGAGCGCCAGGCGGGCGGGTCTCCTGCGCAGCTCCCAGGCCGGGCCGAGGGCGACCAGGCCGGCGTTCACCTTGATGGCCACTCCGAGCCCGAGCAGGACTCCGGCACCTGCGGGACGGCTTCTGGCCAGGAGCGCGGCGACCATGCAGGCAATGGCGAGGGTGTCCACGTGCAGGCCCGCGACCAGGTGGTAGAGCAGCAGCGGGTTGGCCGTCCACAGCAGGGCGGCCCGCAGCCGCCTGGCGGGATCGTCCCTGGTGAACCGGTCTATGAGGAGACCCGTCACGATGAAGGCGGCGGCGTTGAACAGGGCCAGCACGAATATCGTCAGCCGGAGCGAGTCACCGCCGATCCAGCTCGCCGCCGCTTGCAGGGCCGTGGCCACGGGCCCGTACACGCTCGGCTCCTCGCGCCAGGGCTCCTCCACGGCGTCGGCGATGGGGTCGCCCGGCAGGTCAACCGCGCCGTGGGTGTAGGGGCTGAGGCCGAGGGTCACCATACGGCCGTAGGCGGCGTAGTTGAGGTGGTCGCCGGAGCCTGAGGGAGGCAGGAACGCGAGGATGGCGGCGGCGAGGCAGCCGATGAGCACCAGGAGTCGCGCACTCGGCCATCCAGTGAGCCCGGAGACGGCCGAAGCAGTCGGCCCGCGACCGGTCATGCCAAGGGATTTGGACTCTACCAAATCGGACACCACGCGACCGGTCACGCCAGGGAACCTGGGCTCCACCGAATCGGATGCCTCTCGACCGGTCGCGCCGGAGGGCCCGGGATCCACCGGATCGAGTATTTCTCGACCAGTCGCGCCCGGGGGTCCGGGATCCACCGGATCGGACACCACTCGACCGGTCGCGCTGGAGGGCCCGGACTCAGCCGAAGCAGAGGACCCGTGGCCGGCCGTGTCAAAGGCACCCGGCTCAACTTCGGCATGGCGTTCAGGATCGGCCGGAGTGGGTGTCGGGGTCCGCGATTCGGCTCTGACGGCTGACCGGAGGACGGCGAGCGCGATCAGCAGGCCGATGCCACCGAGGGTGATCGCCGCGACAGCGAGGGCGATCGTCAGGTGCGGGTCCGGCTGGGCGTCCAGCGAATACGGCGGTTGCCGGCCCTGACCTCCCAAGGCCGGAACCAAGGGCGAGGGACCGAGGAGCCCGATGCCGATCGTCAGCAGGATCGAGGTCCCGATCGCCGCCACGGCAGCGAGCCCCGCGAGCCGTCCCCACGAAGGCCCCCGAGAAGGCCCCCGAGAAGACCCCCGTGAGGGCCACCAGGGCAGCCCTCGTGCCAGAGCTGGTGCCGGCGCTCGAACCGGCTCGTGCTCCCTTTCCCGCCGCGTCTCCGAAGTCACCGGGAAATTCCAGCACACTCGCGGCGCGCCTTCGGCCCAGCGACGGCAACCTGTGGATAACCCGCTCGCGCCAGACATGCCTGTGGATGAAGCCCGGCCTGTCCAGAGGCAAGCGGGCAGCCCAGCCACCTGTGCCAAGGGCAGCGATCAACCAATGCCGGCTCTGGCCCGGTGAACCGAAGCAGGGTCAGCGGGTGGGGCGGCGTTTGCCGAGGTTCTTGACGACGAGAGGGTCCCGCGTGGCCAAGGCGAGCGCCACGTCCCGCAGTTGAACGGCCCGATGGAGTTGCGCCCGCCAGTCCGTCCCCGTGGCCCGATGCGCCATGTCCACCTGGACCTCGGCGATCCGGTACCCCTTGCGCAACAGGTCGATCGTCAGCGCCGTCTCCACCCCGAACCCGTGCGCCAGCGGCCTGGCCGCCTCGAACGCGGCTCTGGTGAGGCAGCGCTGGCCGTTGAGCGGCTGGGCGAGCTCGTAGCCCGTCGCCCGCCGGATGCCCTCTTTCGACAGGCGCACGACTAAGCCGTGTCCGCCGAGCTTCACCCTGGTCGAGAACTGCGCGATGGTCATGTCGGCCGTGCCCGCGCGTACGGGCTCGACGAGGGGGGCCGCGGCGTGAGCCGTCTCGCCCAGGTCCGCGTCGAGGAACAGGAGGTGGCGGGGAGCGGCGTCCTCGTCCAAGAGCCGGACCGCTTCCGCGCCCGTCTCCATCGCGGCGGCCTTGCCCCGGTTACGACTGTGCCGCACCACTCGGGCACCCGCCGCACGCGCCACCTTGCCGGTCCGGTCCGTCGAGCCGTCGTCCACGACCACGACGAGGTCCACACCGGGAAGGGCCGCGGCGGCCTTGATGGTGGCCGCGATGCGGTCGGCCTCGTTGACGGCCGGAATGATGGCCGCCGTGTCGCCACTGCGGGTGTCGCCGTTACGGGTATCACCCCCACGCGTGTCATCGTCGCGGGTGTCATCTCCGCGCGAGTCGCCGTCGCTCACTGAGCGTCACCTCCACGCGCGTACAGACTCCGACCCCGCCACGGAGCACAGCTCCGGACAGGCGCGGGGCTCCGTCCAGGCGTAAGGCCCCGCGGTCCAGCTTTCCCTCGCAGCAAGGCGTTACGCAGACCCGAGACCTCGCCTCGGAACGCAGCTCCCCGCAGCCCCGAGATCCCGCCGCAGGACGCGGCTCCCCGCAGGCCAGGAACCGCACGTCGAAACGCGGCTCCCCCCGTACGGAAGGCACCGCCGCAGGACGTCGCTCCCCGCAGGCCAAGAACCGCACCTCGAACCGCGACCTCCCGCAAGTGGGAGACCCCGCCGCAGGACGCGGCCGCCCGCGGCCCAGGAGCCACACCTCGAAGCGCCGCTTCACCCAGGTGCGGTGCCCCGCTCAGCCGCCGTGCTCCGCTCAGGTGCGGGGCCGTGCCCGGGTGCGGTGGTCCGCTCGGGTGCGGGGCCCGGCCGCGGAGCGGGGCTCCGCGGACGCATCGGCCCTCTGTCGCGGATCCCGTCATGATCCCTCGGTTATGAGGAACTCCTGCGGCACCTCATCATGCACGGTGAACACCGAATCAAGCCCGGTGACCTGCAGAATCTTCCGTACGGCAGGACGCGGGGCGGCCACTTCGAGCGCCCCTCCCTGCTCTTTCATTCGTTTGAGTGCCGACAACAGCACGTTCATCCCCGTGGAGTCACAGAAATCCACGGCGGACATGTCGATGACCACCCGGCTAGGCCCTTCCTGCAGCAGCCGAGTGAACTCGGACTGCAGGTGAGGCGCCGTGTACAGGTCGATTTCTCCGGTGATGGCAACGAGTGCGCACCCGGCGTGTGATCGAGTCGAGACCTTGAGCTCCACATGGGCAGGCTAGCGGCGCGAAGGCTTCCGGTCACGTTGTCACGCCGATAGGGCAAGCACAGGTTTTTGTCCTCCGTTTGGGCTCCATCAAAACGGAGAGTACGCGAAGCTTGACAGCGTGACACCGGAACCGGCACGGCTTCATGGCGAAGGAGGGGCAGGGGCGCCACTGGCGGGCCCCGCGTCGATGAATGCAGAGAAACCCGAAGATCCCCAGCGACAAGGGCTCCGAGAACGTTTGGAGTCCATCCTCATCCGCACAGACAAGGCCACTTCATGGCATGACGAAGCAGGGCGCCTTCGTGGCCTGGTGAACCACGAAGGCTACGTCCCCATCCGCACCAGGCTCGCGGTCGAGGACCTCGAATTCCTCGCCGGCGCCCGCGCCGATCTGCTCAGGTTCACGGAGCTCGGGCTGAGGCTGCTCGATCTCCACCAGCCTCGGGACGCGGGGGGCATCACCAGCGACACCGCCCACCCGATCTTGCGGTGCCGGAGCTGCATGTGGCGCTGGCCTTGCCCGACATTTCGGGCAATGTCGGAGTCGTTCGGAGCTCCTCGGGACACAGCCGACCCGGCACTCCCCGAGAGCGCCTGAGAGCATGCACGTCACCCGAAGCCCCGATCGAGAGCACAGACGAGAGCACAGACGAGGGCTCAGGCGAGCGCACAGGCGAGGACTCAAGCGGACGCCGGACGCACAACCGACGGAGGCGGTGAACGTCAGCTGCCGACCAGGGGCAACCGGATCTCGAACCGGCACCCCGGCCCATCGTTGACCACTCCGATCACCCCGTCGTGCGCCTCCACGATCCCTTGCGCGATGGCCAGGCCGAGCCCCGCCCCACCATCGACCGTAGGAGTACGAGCGGCCTCCCCCCGGAAAGCCACCTCGAACACCCGGGACAGATCCTCCTCGGGAATCCCCCCGCAACAGTCCGTAACCGACAGGCACGCCATCCCCTCGTCGTCCACCCCGGCCCGCAGCACGACGGTCCGGTCAGACGGCGTGTGGCGGATGGCGTTGACGACCAGGTTCCCCAGAGCCCGCCCCAACGCCCCGGCGTCGGCCTCCACAGGTACGGTGGCCGCCGCCTCAGCCGTCAGCACCACCCCCTTGGCCCTCGCCAAGGGCTCGGCCCCGGCCAGGGTGTCGGCGACGAGGTCCGCCAGCCCGATCCTGGCCCGCGAGAGCCGCAGCGCCCCGGCATGGATCCGCGACAGCTCGAACAGGTCGTCCACCATCGCGGACAGCCGCTCCACCTCCAGCTTGATCTGCCCGTGGTACCGCGCGACCGTCTTGGCGTCCGACACCACCCCGTCCTCCAGCGCCTCCGCCATGGCCCGCATGCCGGCCAGCGGCGTACGCAGGTCGTGGCTCACCCAGGCGACCAGCTCCCGCCGCGCGCCCTCCAGTGCCCGCTCCCGCGCGTACGCCTCCTCCAGCGTGTTCGCGATCGTCTGGAGCTCGGCGGGCAGCCCCTGAGGCGCCACGAACGGCACGTCGCGCACCGCCGACACCAGCCGCCTGCTCTCCCCGACCACCCGCTTGGCCAGCACGAACGCGACCCCGAGCCCCACCAGCCCGCCCACCGCGACCACGCTCAGCACAAAGTCCTTGACCGGCCCCTCGATGATCATCCGCATGATGATCGCCACGACCCCGGCCAGCGTCGCCGCCACGGCCACCACCACGACGACGGCCAGCATCACCCCGATGGACCTGGTGCGCAGCCACCACATCACCCCGATGCCGACCAGCGCGACCAGCAGCCCCATCCCGGCGGACACCGCCACGACCATGGGCAACTCCCCCACGGCCACCGCCGCGGGCTCTGCCGCCGAAGAAGCCAAAGAAGCCGAAGCCGCCGAAGCCGCCAAAAAAGCCCACGACGTCACGACCCACCGTCCAACGGCTCGTACCGGTACCCCACACCCCACACCGTGACGATCCTCCGCGGCTCGGTCGGATCGGGCTCGATCTTCTCCCTCAGCCGCCGCACGTGCACCGTCACCGTGGACGAGTCCCCGAACGACCACCCCCACACCTGATCCAGCAACGCCGACCGGCTGAACGCCTGCCGCGGATTGCGCATCAGGTACGCCAGCAGATCGAACTCCCGCGCCGTCAGCATCACCTCGCCCCCGCGCAGCCGTACCTCATGGGCCCCCACGTCGACCACCAGATCCCCGTCGCGCAGCACCCCCGTGCCGCCCGTGACGGACGCCCCGCGGGCGCGGCGCAGCACGGACTGGACCCGCAGCGCCAGCTCACGCGGGCTGAACGGCTTGGTCACGTAGTCGTCGGCGCCCGTCTCCAGCCCGACCACCCGGTCGATCTCCTCACCGAGCGCCGTCAGCATGATCACGGGGACCGGCCAGCGCTCCCGGAGCTTCCTGCACACCTGCAGCCCGTCGATCTTGGGCAGCATCAGGTCGAGCACCATGAGGTCGGGAGGGTGCGCCAGCGCCCTGCGCAGCGCCTCCACGCCGTCACCGACGCACTCGACCTCGTGCCCGTCGCGCTCCAGATAGCGCGCCACGACCTCGGAAACGGTCGGGTCGTCATCGACGACCAGGATGCGCGTCTTCACCTCTTCACGGTACGGCGACAGCCTCGTCCAGTGACATGTACGTCATTACTTCGTAAGCCTCGCGGATCATCCTCAGAGGACGTACGGTGTCCCCATGGGTAGAGTCGTCATGCTCGTGCTAGGGACCTTGCTGGGTCTCTTCGTGCTGTTCAATTTCCTCCTGCCGATGCTGGTCGGGCTGGTCAAGGTCGCCCTCATCATCGGTGTGGTCGCTCTGCTCGTCTTCGTCGTGGTCACCGTCGTCGGCAAGTCCTCACGTTCTCAGTGACCTCACAGTGACGCAGTTCCTGTTCGATCCGTGGCTGGCCGGGATCACCATGATGGCGATCCTGCTGCTGGCTGCGTGGGCCGCCACGTTGCTGCCGGCCCTCAGCGGCGAGCCATCGGCCTTCCCGCTGACCTACGCGCGCCGCACGGCCTTCCAGCGCCAGCGTGATCCCGGCGCGGCCGGGCGTTCGCGTCCACGCGCTCCTTAACCGAGCCCCGCTTCCCGTCAAGCGGGGCTCACTTCGCCATGACCGCAGTGAGCCCTTGAAACCTGTCTCCCCAAAGGGTTGGGCTCATGATCGATTCACTTGTCACGTTCGTCATCACCGTGTCCGGCGGCCATGCCGCGCTCGGAATCGTGCTGTTCACACTGGCCGTACGGCTGCTCCTGCTGCCGCTCAACGTCCGTCAGGCCCGCATCGCGAAAATCCGCGAGCGCCTCGCCCCCAAGTTGCGCGAATTGCAGAAGCGTTTCGCGCGCAATCCCGAGCGCCTCGTCAAGGAGACGTCCGCGCTTTACGCCAAAGAGGGCAGCTCGCCGTTCGCCGGCTTCATGCCCATGCTCGCGCAGCTGCCGTTCATGTGGCTGATGTATCGGGTGGCCACGCATCCGACCGCACTGGTGGGCCACGACCTGTTCGGGGCTCCGCTGGGTCAGCAAGTGGCAGGCGTCATCGCTAATTACGGTCTGCTCAGCACCCCGGTTTTGGTCTTTGTAGTGGTCATCGCACTGGTCGCGGTGGTGGCATGGCTTTCCACCAGGCAAATCAAGATTTCGGAAGAGCAGCCGGAACTCATGAGGAAGCTCGCGCCGTTCCTCCCGTACGGGTCCGTGCTGGCCGCGCTGGTGCTCCCCCTGGCGGCCGGCGTGTACCTGCTCGTCTCGTCGGCGTGGGCCGTCTCGGAGCGCGCGGTGCTGGCTAGCCGGCCTCTCTGAGGGCCGCCACCTGCCCTGTGACCTGCCCGTTCATCGATCCGTTGGGGGCGGGCAGTATCGCCCACACCGTCGTCGTGTCCCCGTCGTGCCGAACCCCCCAGCTCTCCGCGACGTATTCGACAATGCCGAGCCCACGGCCCCCGAGCGAGGACAGGGTCGGGCGGCCCGCCCGCGGCTCTGTGGCCGCACCCCCGTCGCTCACCGCCACCTCGATGTGATCGTCACTACGCAGCCAGGCCACTCTCACCATGCCCGACGGCAGTGGATGCGCGTGCCGCAGCGCGTTGCTCAGCAACTCGCTCACCACCAGCACCGCATCGTCGATGGCAGCGGAAAAGACCCCGCTTTCCTGCAGGTCAGTGCTCAGACGCTGGCGGGCGACGGCGACGCTGGACGGCGCGTACGGCAGCAGCACCACGCTTGACACACCCACCTCCCCGTTCCCTGTGCCCCCCGCGGGAACACTCCCCGGTACGACCGAAATGCCCCGTTACTCAATCCCAGAAACCGCATCTCGATCACAGCTTGTACACATTGGACGATAGATCAGCTCAACCGTGACCACCTCGTTACCGCATCGGTGTGTCGGATCCGATATTGGAAGCGCAACGAAGGACAAGGCGCATCCTCGTACCGCCTCCAGGCCGCGGATGAGCACTCACATCTCCCCCCTGAGCCCTGGCGAGACTGCGGACGATGTAGAGCCCGAGCCCCACTCCACCAAACCGTCTACGATCGCCGCTGTCCACCTGGACGAATCTCTCAAAGATCCGCTCCCGGTCAGGCGGGGCGATACCGACGCCCTCGTCATCGACGACCACCACGACGTTGTCGTCCTCGGGCCACGCCTCGACGCTGATCAAACCGCCCTTCGGCGAGTATTTGAAGGCGTTCTCCAGCAACTGCCCCAGAACGATGTCCGTAGCCAGCGGGTCCCCCAGGACGTGCGGCAGCCCTTCAGGGATGATCACCTCGACCCGGTGCTTGTCCGACAGGACGGGCAGCCCGAGCGTGGCCGCGTTGATGCGCTCGGCCAGGTCGAACGTCTCCATCTTGACCTTCAGCTCCTCCGCCCCGGCCCGCGCGCCGAGCAGCAGGTGGTCCACGAGCTGTCCCAGCGACCTGGCCCGCTCCGAGATCGTGTGCACGGCAGAACGCCGCTCGGCGTCGCTCAGCTTGTCCCAGCGCGAATCGAGCGTGCTGGCGAACCCCCGCACGATCGTGATCGGCGTCCGCAGCTCGTGGCTGGTCGTGGCCAGGAACAGGTCCTTGGCCTCCTCCAGCTCCTTGGCCGTGGTCACGTCGCGGAAGTCGATGACCACCTCGCCGGTCTCCTCGATCCGCGCGCTCACCACGTCCAGCCACCGCCCGGTCTCCATCTGGAACGTGACCTTCTCCCCCGGCTTGGGCAGCGGGAACGGCGGCGGCCCGCCGATGACGGCGGTGGCGGGGAAGGCGGTCAGCTCGGCCGCGGCCGGGTTCCAGCGCACGACGCGGCCCCCGCCGTCGAGCACGGCGATGCCGTCGGCGCTGGCGTCGAACACGGCCCGCTCATGCGCCCGCTGCCGCACCGCCTCCTGGTAGGCCACCGCGTTCCCGACGGCGATGCCCGCGTGCCCGGCGAGCAGCTCCAGCAGCTCCAGCTCCAGGTGTCCAGGCGTGCGCCGGGCGAACAGCGCGTACAGGGCGCCGTAGGGCCGCCCGCCGACGGCGGCCAGGCCGAGCGCGATCGTGTGCAGCCCCTTCAGCCGCGCCCACACCAGGTCCTCCAGCCCGTCCGACTCCAGCATGACGGTCTTGCCGGTGCGTAAAAGCTTGTCCACCAGGCTCGTACGCAGGTCCGTGGTGGTCCCTCTGATGCTCTCAGGCAGCCGGTACGTGCTGACCAGCCGCAGCCGATCCTCCTCGATCAGCACGAACCCGCCCGCGTCGGCCCCCGTGAGCTCCGTAAGACTCGCCGAGATCCGGTCGAGCACGGCGGACAGCTCCAGCTCGGAGTTGATGTCACCGACCACGTCGGTGAGCCTGCGCACGAGCCTGGCCCGGCGCGCCATGCGGTTCCTGGCCACCTCGTCGGCCTGCGCCAGATGGTGCACGCAGACGTAGCCGGCCACGGCGCTGCCCAGACGCAGCGCGCTGATGTCCACCCGCACGTCGAGCATGGTCCCGTCGCTGCGCAGGCGCTTGGTACGCAGCGAGACCTGCCCGCCGGTGCGTACGCGTTCGAGCACCGCGTTGTGCTCGGCCTTCAGCTCGCCCGGCACGATCGGCGCCCTGCGCCCGAGCATCTCCTCCGCCGTCCACCCGAAGAGCCGCTCGGCGGCGTCGTTCCAGACAAGGACACTCTGATCCCTGTCGAGCGCCACGACGGCATTGGGCGAGCTGGCGAGCACCGCACGAGCGATCTCGTCGTCACTACCGGCCCATTCGTCCCCCACTCCTCCATAGTGCACGTGGCGCGGTGGGTGCGTCGGGCGATCCGTCCGATACGCTGCGGTCACGGTGATTCCCGGCGGGTGGGAGGGTGAGGCTATGTCGAGCGGCGATCTCGATGCCCTGCTGCGCGTGACCTCCAGCACCTACAAGGGTGAGACACCGCCGGACATCGCGTTCGGCACCTATGACGGCGCCGTGGGCAGAATGGTGCTCGCCGTGACCGGCAAGGGCATCGCGGCCTGCAGCTTCGAGCCGGAAAACAGCGTGTTCGAGCTGCTCAGCAGGCATGTGGGCACGTTCATCGGGCCCGATCCGCGGCGGCTCGACCCGGTGCGCAGAGAGCTGGACGCCTACTTCTCCGGCCGCCTGCGGGCGTTCGCCACGCCGGTGGACCTGTCGCTGGCCACATCCTTCGCCCGCACGGTGCTGCAGAAGACGATGGGCGTCCCCTACGGCACGACGACCACGTTCGAGCGGATCGGCGAGAGCATCGGCAGGCCGCGCGCGCTGCGGGCGATCGGCAACGCGCTGGCCTCCAACCCGATCTGCGTGATCGTGCCGTGCCACCGGGCGGTGCGCGAGGACGGCGAGCTCGGCGACTACGCGGGTGGCGTGGCCGCCAAGCAGCACCTGCTCAACGTGGAAAGGCGCACCTCAGCGGGCGGATGAGCGCCGTCGCGGCCAGCCGATGAGCAGCGTCACCACGGCGGCCACGAGGGCCGCGCCCAGCGCGCCGTTCATCCAGGTCTGCCGGGTGAAGCCGATCAGCTCGCGGGCCGACTGCCAGAGCCCGTCCCACGCCGCGACGGTGGGGGTGGAGGTCGTCAGCCAGTAGGCGACGAAGCCGAGCGCCCACGGCACCAGCATCGACCAGCGCGAGGGCGCGTTCTCCGCGGTGTTCCAGCGGTGGGAGCCGCCGAGCAGGAAATAGTCGACCGCCAGCACCGCGAACATCGGCACGAACACCGCCCCGATCACGCCCAGGAACGCGCCGTACGACGTGACGTCCACCACGAGGGCGATCGCGACCGTCAGGATCCCGATCGCGACCGAGAAGACGCGCCGGTCCACGCGCGGCATCAGGTTCTGCAGCGAGACGGTGGTGGAGTAGACGTTGGCGAAGGACTGGTCGGTCTCACGCAGCACCAGGATGCCGAAGAACAGCGCGCCCAGCGGCACCGCCACGAAGGGCGCGAACACCGCCGTGCTGTCGGCCTGCACCGCGCCCGCGCCGGCCATCGCCACCGCGTAGACGCCCAGCCCCAGGCAGGCCACCTGCGCCAGCGTGTAACCGCCGACCACGCCGGCGAACGCGGCCCTGCTCGACCTGGAGTGCCTGGCGAAGTCGGCGGCCATCGGCACCCACGACACCGACAGGGCGATCACGTAGTCCACGGCCGGGGCGAACGCCGTCCACGACCCCCCGGTCTGCGGCTGGGCCTCGGTCAGGAAGAACCAGCCGAACCAGATCAGCGACACGATCACGCCGACGGTGACGTACCGGCGCAGGAGGCGGATCGAGCCGAGCGGCCAGATCGTGAGCGCCGTGGTGAGCACCCCCGCCACGATCACCCACACCTGGTACGGCACCGACCCGAAGATCGCGGTCGCGGCCTTGGCGATCACCCAGAGCTCGAAGGCGCCCCAGCCGAGCATCTGCACGATGTTCAGCACCGTGGGCGCGTAGGAGATCTTCGCCCCGAACAGCCCGCGCAGCAGCACCATCGCCGGCTGCCCGGTCCGTGTGCCGGGGATGGCGGACAGGCCCACCATGGCCGTGCCGATCAGGCTGCCGACCACCGCCGCCGCGAGGGCGGCGGCGAGGCTCAGCGGGGCATTGCCGAGCGGGTCGAGCAGGAACAGCGCCCCGGAGAAGCCCAGCAGGCTGACACCGAGATTCGCCCAGAGCGCACCCTGGTCGAGCACGCCCAGCGTCTTCGGTGGCCGTCCTTCGAGGGTCAGCGGAACTTCGTCGACGGCATGCGACATCGCACACTCCCTACGCCGGCATTACCCGGACAGGTTCAGGCGGTCGGCAGCGGACCAGTTGCTGCCCTCTCAGCCCGGCGACCCCGAGCTCCCGCGACGATCTGTAGTTAGCGACCTCATGATGCCTCAATGGCGGCGAAACCGCCATAGTGGGTGACTTCAGGCGACGAACGGCTCCTGGCCGGTCTCGCTGACCATCGGACGCTGCGCGGACTCCCACGACTGCATGCCGCCGCCGACGTTGACCGCGTCGCGCCCGAGCTGGTTGAGCCACGCCGCGACCTGCAAGGACCGGCCGCCCACCCGGCAGACGACGTAGATCGTACGGTCGCCGGGCACTTCCTCGACCCGGCCCTGGATCTGCGTCATGGGGATGTGCACGGCCTCCGGCGCGTGCCCCGCCAGCCATTCGTCCTGCTCACGGACGTCGAGCAGATAGGCGTCGGCGGGAATGGCACTGGCCTCGATCTCAGGAACGGTCATGACTCCATTGTCGCGCGTCGCGCATCGTAGGAAACACGCGCCTCGGCGATCTCCTCCTGATGCTCCTCGGTCCAAGTGACCAGGGACTTGATGGTCTGGTGGAGGGTGCGGCCGAGCGGCGTCAGCGCATAGTCCACCCGGGGCGGCACGACGGGGTGGACCGTGCGGGTGACCAGGCCGTCGCGTTCGAGCTGGCGCAGGGTCACGCTCAGCATGCGCTGGCTGACGCCGTCGATCTCGCGGCGGAGCTGGGTGAAGCGCAGGCTCTGGCAGTCGAGCAGGGCGATGACGAGCAGCGACCACTTGTCCGCGATGCGGTCGAGGATCTGGCGGACCTCGCAGCCCTCGCGGACGTCCCATTGGCGCACGTCGTAGTCGTCGTCGTCCATGGTGCCTTCGCAGTAACCGAGTGATTCCAAAGTGCCGTCTTCCACGAGATTCCATGTTGCCGCATGATGTGGACGGTTACAAGAGAGAACCGACCTGCCTAAAGGTAACCGGGGGTTTTGTCATGGCGATGCCTGCCCGCTCGTGGGGCGTACTGATCGTTTTGTGTGGGGCCATATTTCTGGAGGGCATCGACGTCGGCATGCTGAACGTCGCCCTCCCGGCCATCCGGGCCGACCTCGGGCTGTCCACGGGGCTGCTGAGCGGGGTGGTGAGCGCGTACGTGCTCGGGTACGGCGGGTTCATGCTGCTCGGCGGGCGGGCGGCAGACCTGCTGGGCAGGCGGCGGATGTTCCTGCTCTGGCTGGGGGTGTTCCTGGTCTTCTCCGGGCTCGGCGGCTTCGCGAACGAGGGCTGGGTGCTGCTGGTGGCCAGGTTCGTGACAGGGGTGGCCGCCGCGTTCATGACGCCCGCCGGGCTCTCCCTGGTCACCACCAGTTTTCCCGAGGGCAGGCAGCGCAACAAGGCCCTGCTGATCTACGCGGGCACCGCGGCCGCGGGCTTCGCGCTGGGGCTGGTGGCCGGTGGCGTGCTGACCGCGTTCGGCTGGCGCTGGGTGTTCTTCGCGCCCGTCCTGCTGTCGCTGGTGATCCTTCTGGCCGCGATCCCGCTGCTGAAGGAGCCCGCCGCCGAGCGGCCGCCGGTCGCGGGCTTCGACGTGGCGGGCGCGGCGAGCGTCACGGGCGCGATGATGCTGCTGGTCTACGGCGTGGTACGCCTGGAGCACCCGGCCGACGGCCTGCCGCTGACCATCGGGGTCTTCGCCGGCGGCCTGGCGCTGCTGGGGGCGTTCGTCGCCATCGAACGCCGCTCGGCCAGCCCGCTGGTCCGCTTCGGCATCTTCAGATCGGCCGCGCTGGTCCGGGCGAACCTGACGGCGGCCCTGCTCACGGCCTCGTTCTTCGGCTTCCAGTTCCTGGTCACGCTCTACCTTCAGGAGCTGCGCGGCTGGTCGACCATCGAGACGGGGCTGGCGCTGCTCGCGGCCGCCGCCGACGTGGTGCTCGCCCCGACGCTCACCCCTTGGCTGGTCAACCGGTACGGCAACGCCAAGGTCGTGCTCGGCGGGCTGCTGTCGGGCCTGCTGGCGTACGCGCTCTTCCTCGGCGTCGGCCTGGACTGGGCGTACGCGGCCATGCTGCCGTCGATGCTGCTGATCGGCCTGATGTTCGCCTTCGTCTACGGGCCGCTCACCATCGTGGCCACGGACGGCATCGCGGAGCACGAGCAGGGCCTGGCCGGCGGCCTCATCAACTCCTCGTTCCAGTTCGGGGCGGCGCTCGGCCTGTCGGTGGTCACCGCGGTCAACGTGGCCGCGCTCGGTGACGCGACCTCGGCCCAGGCCGGGCTGGCCGCCATGCGCACGGCGCTGGTGGTGCCGGTGACGGCCACGCTGTTCGCCGCGCTCATAGCCGTCGCCGGGCTGCGCTCCAGGGCCGGGCGCCCGCGGGCGGAGGAGCGGGTGTCCGTCGGCGCCTGAGCGCTACTTCAGCAGCCGGGAGAGCCGCCGGTCGGCCAGCGGCTTCCCGCCGGTCTGGCAGGTGGGGCAGTATTGCAGCGCGGAGTCGGCGAACGACACCTCACGGATCGTGTCGCCGCACACGTCGCAGGGCTGCCCCGCCCGGTTGTGGACCCGGAGCCCCGACTTCTTCTCCGCCTTGAGGTCCTTGGCCGCCAGCCCGTGCGCGCGCTCGACCGCGTCCCTGAGCGTGGTGATGATGGCCTCGTGCAGATCGGCGATCTGCGCGTCGGTCAGCGTCGCCGAGATCTTGAACGGGGACATCTTGGCCGCGTGCAGCACCTCGTCCGAGTAGGCGTTCCCGATGCCGGCGATGATCTTCTGGTCGCGGAGCAGGCCCTTGATCTGGGTACGGTTGCCGCCCACGATGCGCTTGAGCGCGGCCACGGTGAAGGACTCGTCGAGGGGGTCGGGGCCGAGGGCGGCGACGCCGGGGACATCGTCAGGATTTTTCGTGACATAGACGGCCAGCCGCTTCTGCGTCCCCGCCTCCGTCAGCTCGAACCCGGGAGCCAGCCCCTCCTCGTCGGGCGCCAGCCTGAGGCGTACCGCCAGCGGCCCCTTGCCGGGACGGACGGGCTTCGCGCCCGAGAGGTCGTCACGCCAGCGCAGCCACCCGGCGCGGGCCAGATGGAAGATCAGGTGGAGGCCGTCGCAGTCGAGGTCGATGAACTTGCCGTGCCGCGACACACCGGTGACGGTCAGCCCGCCGAGCGCGGTGACCGGCGGATCGAACGTCTTGAGCGCCTGGAAGGCGACCACGTCGACCCCCAGGACCGTACGGCCGACCGCCCGCTCGCGCAGGAAGCCGGTCAGAGACTCCACTTCGGGAAGTTCCGGCATGCCACCAGAGTACGGCGCGCGCCCCGATGACTACGGCACGCTCCAGAACGCCAGCTCGTGCGCCATCCCCTCCGCGAACAGCGCCTCCGCCCTGCCCCGGTCCGGCGCCGCCTCGTCGATCAGCTGCCCGATCCGCGCGGTCAGCGCCGCGAACCCCGGATCCGCGTACGTGTCCACCCACGCCCGGTACCGCGGCTCGGCGGGCGGATTCTCCGCCAAAATCTGCCCAAGACTCGAATATCCCCACATGCACGGATAGAGCGCCGCCAACCCCTCCCCATAGGTCGCCGCCGACTCCAGCAGGAACGCCGTGTACGCCGCACACGCCGGCCCCTTCACCGCCCCCTCCAGATCCGCCCCGAACTCCGCCGACATCGTCCTGTGCAGGCTCAGCTCGTCGTGGTACGTCGTGTGCGCCAGGTCCACCAGGTCGCCCAGATGCGCCGCGGGCGCCTGCCAGGCCAGCCGGGCGAACACCCGCACGTAGTCCAGCAGGAACAGGTAGTCCTGCTCCAGCCACGACCTGAACACCGGCTCGGCCAGGTCGCCCCGCGCGATGCCGGCCACGGTGGGATGTTCGAGCTGCGCCTTGAGCAGCGGCCGGCCGATCGCGTGCAACTCATCCGAGATAGTCATGGCTGGGAGGTTAGTGTCGAAGCATGACTGTGACGATCGCCGAAGAGCTCCTTCTGCTCGCCTACTCCGAGGAGGAGGGCAAGCAGCTCATCAGCGCGACGCAGCTCGACCCCGCGCTCGCGGGCGCGATCATCGCCGAGCTGGCGGTGGCCGAGCGGGTGGAGCTGTCGGACAAGAAGCTGACGCTCACGAGCCCGGCTCCGCTCGGCGACGACGAGCTGGACACCACGCTGGCCCGCATCGCCGCCGAGGGCAAGGCCAGGAAGCCCGCCTGGTGGGTCCAGCGGCTGCAGTCGGGCAAGCTGCGCAGGCGGCTGCTCACCCGGCTGGCCGAGTCGGGCGTGCTGGCCGAGGAGCGCGGCAAGATCCTCGGCATCTTCCCCACCACGCGCTGGCCGGAGGCCGACCCGAGCGTGGAGGCGAACGTCAGGGAGCGGGTCTCCAGCGCGCTCGGCGGGGCGGACCCGGACGCCCGCACGGCCGTCCTGATCGCGATCATGCATGCGGCCAAGCTCGACCGCAAGGCGTTCCCCGGCGCGAGCAAGGAGCGCATCCAGGAGATCGCCGAGGGCGCCTGGGCCGCCGACGCGGTCGCCAAGACCATCGCCGCGATCAACTCGGCCATGACGGCCGCCATCACCTCGGCCGCCGTGGCCGGCGCGATCACGTCGAGCTGAACTGGCACGTAGCACTGACACAGGGCACGGCCCCCGCTCGGCGCGGGAGGCCGTGCGCAGCGGACTCAGCCGGCGTCGATGATCTCCTTGGGCACCGGCTTGTCGTTCTTCAACGCGTCGAACAGCGCCAGGGCCTTGACCCTGTCCCACTTGACCGCCGTGCCGCCGCCCGCGATCTCGTTGCCGCCGAACGGCACCACCGTGGTCACCGGGCTGTCGCCCATGGCCAGCCCCAGCGAGAGCATGTCGAACGCCCCCGTGCTCGAATCGACCGCGACTGCGTCGGTCGCGCTCATCGCCAGCGGGATCGAGGTGAACGGGTTGATGAGGACTCCCGGGCTGGCCGCCTTCTTCACCACCGCGCCGAGGAACTGCCGCTGCCGCTTGGTCCGCTCGAAGTCGGGCAGCGCGCCGCCCTTGCGGGTGCGTACGTATCCGAGCGCCTGCGAGCCGTTGAGCATCTGGGTGCCCTTCTTCAGCTTCAGGCCCGCCTTGGGGTCGTCGACGTCGGCGCGCACGTTGATCTCGACCCCGCCGACGGCGTCCACGATGTCCACGAAGCCGGCGAACCCGATCTCCATGTAGTTGTCGACGTGCACGCCCGTGACCGTCTCGATGGTGCGTACCAGCAGCTTCGGCCCGCCGGCCGCGTAGGCGGCGTTGAGCTTGTCACGCCCCTTGCCGGGGATCGTGACGGCGGAGTCACGCGGCAGGCTGACGAGCGTCGGCTTGTCGCTGCCCTCGGGGATGTGCAGCAGCATCATCGAGTCCGTACGCTGCCCGGCCGAGCGGCCCGTCGCCAGCTTCTTGCGCTGGTTGGCCGACAGGCCCTTGCGGCTGTCGGAGCCGACCAGCAGCCAGTTGGTGCCCGGGGTGTCCGCGGGGCGGCCCTCGTAGTCTTCGAGCGCGGCATCGATGCCGCCGAGCCGCGAGTCGATCCAGAAGAACAGGCCCACGGCCGCCACCAGGAGCACCACGAGCAGCCCTGCGATGATCATCAGGATCGTCTTGCCCCGCACCCGCACCCGCTTGCGCGGCCCTCTGGGCTCCTTGTCCGAAGGCGACCTCAGCGGCCTGACAGGGCTGCTGCCGGAACGTTCCTTGCCGTACACGCGACCGCCCGGCCTGGGCGATCCGCTCGGGGAGGCGGTCTGCGGCGCCGGCTCCGGGATCTGCGTGGCGGCTGGGAGCTTGTGCGTGGGCGCGCCAGGCCCCGCGGACGGGACGCGGTGCGCGGGAGCACCGCCTGAGCGTTGGCCGTCACCGGGCCGTGGAGGCAGCGGGCGGCCGTCGCCCGGCGAGCGCATGGCCCGCGTCCGATCGTCCTCAGACACTTCGCCTTCTTCCCTTCGGTTGCCATAGACGCTACGTCGAACCCCAGAGCAGTGAAGACACTCCGCCAAGCTTTTCCCACGGAAAAGTACGCAGAACTAGCTGAGAGTCACTTCGGAAACATAGACGCCAGCAGCGTCGTTAAGGTTTTGGACGACCTCTATCGAAGGGAAGATCGTGTCCGCGTCGGACCCGTGGAGTCTTTGCCCGTGCTCAGGCACGGGTTCCTCTGAGAGCTCACTGCGGTGAGCGCCTATCTGGGGCTTCTGGCCCTTTTCCTCCTGACGGCCGCGACCGGCTATTTCGTCGCCCAGGAGTTCGCCTTCGTCGCCGCTGACCGCGGCATCCTGCGTGAGCAGGCCGCCGCCGGTGACGCCGCCGCCGAGAAGGCGCTTCAAGTGACCTCCCGGCTGTCGTTCATGCTCTCCGGCGCCCAGCTCGGCATCACGGTCACGGCCCTGCTGGTCGGTTTCCTGGCCGAGCCCGCGATCGCCACGATCGTACGGCCGTGGCTGATCGGCACGGGCATGTCCGACGCCATGATCACGGGGATCTCCGTCGCCGCGGGCGTGTTCGTCGCGACCGTGATCCAGATGGTGCTGGGCGAGCTGGCGCCGAAGAACCTGGGCATCGCCAGGCCGGAGCCGGTGGCGAAGTTCCTGGCCGGCTCGACGCTGGTCTACCTCGCGGTCGTGGGGCCGGTGGTCCGGCTGTTCGACTCGGCGGCCACGGGGCTGCTCAGGCGCGTCGGCATCGAGCCCGTGGAGGAGATCGAGCACGGCGCCACGCCGGAGGAGCTCTCCCGCATCATCGAGGAGTCGACCCAGGCGGGCGAGCTGCCGCCGAAGCTGTCCGAGCTGCTCGAACGTGCGCTGGAGTTCGGCGACCGCACCGCTGAGGAGATCATGGTGCCGCGCCCCCGCGTGGTCGCGCTGCGCGGCTCGCAGCCCATCTCCGACCTGATCCAGGTCATGCGCGAATGCGGTCACTCCCGTTACCCGGTGGTCGGCGACGACGGCGACGTGATGGGCGTCACGGGTGTGCGCGAGCTGCTCTCGTCCGGGCTTGACGAGGGCGACATCGCCGGCATCACCCGCCCGGCGCTGCTCGTGCCCGACTCCGTGCCGCTGCCCGCCGTACTGGACAGGATGCGGTCCGCCAAGGACGACATCGCCTGCGTCATCGACGAGTACGGCGGCCTGGCCGGTGTGATCACCGTCGAGGACCTGGCGGAGGAGCTGGTCGGCGAGCTCATGGACGAGAACGACCCCGAGCCCGCGGGCGTGGTCGAGCAGCCGGAAGGCATCTGGGAGGTGCCCGGCCGGTTGAGGCTCGACGAGGTCGAGCGCGCCACCGGCGTGGCACTGCCGGAGAGCGACGACTACGACACGCTCGCCGGGCTGGTCCTGGCGAGGCTCGGCCGGATGCCCAACCCCGGGGACACGGTGACCGTTCCCGTCGCCGCGCACATCGACCCGTTCGCCGACGACCCCGACGAGGGCCAGGCCGAGCTGACGGTGATGTCGCTCAACCGCCGCGTGCCCGAATGGGTGCGCGTCGCGCCGGTCCAGCACGCGGAGGCGGCCCGATGACGATGATCCTCATCAGCGTCGCGCTGCTGGCGTTCAACGCCCTGTTCGTGGCGGCCGAGTTCGCGTTCGTGTCGTCCAGGCGTCATCGCCTGGAGGAGATGGCCACGGGCGGCAACCGCCTGGTCAGGTTCACCGCCAAGTCGGCGGTGGGCGGCGGGCGCCAGCTCTCCATGATGCTGGCGGGCGCCCAGCTCGGCATCACCCTGTGCACCCTGGGCCTGGGCCAGGTCACGGAGCCGGCGATCGAGCACTACCTGGAGCCGGTCTTCGCGGCCGTGGGCATCCCGGAGTCGCTGCGCCTGCCCATCGCGCTCACGTTCTCCCTGGCCCTGGTGACGTTCCTGCACATGGTCGTCGGGGAGATGGCCCCCAAGTCCTGGGCGCTGACGCACCCGGAGCGCGCCGCCATGATCCTGACGGTCCCGTTCCGTGCCTTCACGTGGCTGATGCGCCCCCTGCTCTCGACACTGAACGGCTTGACGAACGTCATACTGCGCCTGTTCGGCGTACAGCCGCGGGACGAGCTCGCGACGACCCGCACGCCGCGCCAGCTCGCCATGCTGGTCGGTGAGTCGGGCCGGATGGGGCTGCTGGACCGGGAGGAACACGACCTCCTGACCCGCGCGCTGCGCCTGGACAACGAGGGCATCGAACGTCTCATGGTCCCCATCGGCCAGGCCGTCATGGTGCCTCCAGCGGCGGACGCGGCCCAGATCCGCTCGACCGCCGCGGGCAGCAACCACCTGCGCCTCCTGGTGGGCACGGCAGGCTCGATCCAGGGAGTCCTGCACGCGCGGGACGCCCTCCTGAACCCGTCGAGCACAGCGGCCGACCTGGCCCGCCCCATCCCCAGGCTGGCGTGCGTGACCCAGGTGCCGGAAGCCGTGACGGCCCTCCAGGAGTCCCGCTCCCACCTCGCCCTGGTGATCGACCAAGCCGACAACGTCATCGGCATGGTGAGCCTCACCGACCTCCTGGGCGAACTACTGGACACCAAAACAGCCGCCTGACCCCAGGACCCCTGGGCCCCGCGAACGGGGCCCAGGGCAAGGCCTGGAGCCAAGCGACCCGGGTCTGGGGTCACGGGACGGGACCAATAGAAATCGGTAATGTGACCTAAAACACATCACCAACCAGCAAGCGGCCCGAAAGCAACATGCAACCAAGAAGACGTACGTTCACCGGGCGGCCTTAACCCGCGCAGCACCAGACCACAGAACAGAAGGAAAAAAGGCCCCGGACCCTTGCGATCCGGAGCTCACTTCGCCAATGTGGGTCTGCGCTTCACTAAGACGAGCAGAGCCGAAGGGGACCCCCGCCCGTGAGGGTTTCCGATGGGAGCTCCCCCGGAAGGGTTTCCCCCTGGGGGTCCGGGGGTCATCCCCCGGGCAGATATGGCGAAGGGACCCGAGGGAGCCTTACCCCGAAGGGAAAGGCGACCAAGAGTCCCCAGTCACCGAGTGGGCGAGGAGGGATTTGAACCCTCACGTCCTTTCGGACACACGGACCTGAACCGTGCGCGTCTGCCGTTCCGCCACCCGCCCTGGTGGGTGCGGAAAGAACATTAGCACGGAACAGCCACTGGTACTGAACCCGGATACGATCGCATAAGACACGGGAGCGGAGGAGCTGGGCGCGACAGCCGACGAGCGCCAGGGACGCCGTGACGTGGAACGAGCGGGAACCGGGCGCCGGAAGCGTCTGGGGGCCGCGATCATATGCACGGAGGAAGGGAGGTACCCGGTGGGAGTCCTTCAGCGCTTCGAGCGAAGGCTCGAAGGCTTGGTTGAGGGGGCCTTTGCGCGGGCGTTCAAATCTGACCTTCAGCCGGTCGAGGTCGCCAGCGCGGTTCAGCGGGAGATGGATGAGCGTGCGGCGATCGTCGCTCAAGGTCGTACGCTCGTGCCCAACGACTTCGTGGTTGAGCTGTCCACGACCGACAGCGAACGGCTAGAGGTCTACGCCGACAGCATCAGCCATGAGCTGGCCAACCTCGCCAGGGAGTACGCCAAAGAACAGGGCTACTCCTTCGTGGGACCGGTCCGGGTCCGTTTCGAGACCGCCGGGGACCTGGCTGTGGGATTGTTCCGCATCCGTTCCGGCGTCATCCGCGGCGCGACGGTCGAGCAGGATGAGATTCGCCAGCCGGCGAGCGACCTGCCCCCGTCGAGGCCCGGCGCGTTCAACGGGCGGCCCAGGCTGCTCGTCTCCACTCAGGACGACCCGCAGGGTGACCGTTCCTACGAGCTCACCACTCCGGTGACCTTGCTCGGCAGGGGCACCGACTGCGATCTTCGTCTGGTCGATCCAGGTGTTTCGCGTCATCACGCGGAGCTCCGCGTCGAAGGGCAGCTCGTCGCGCTCGTCGACCTCGGATCGACCAACGGCACTTTCGTCAATGGCCAGCCGGTACGCAGGATCGAGCTCCAGAACGGCACGCGAGTGACCTTGGGGCGCACGACTCTGGTGTTCCGGCGCGATTAGGGGTAGACAAACGGTCCATGTCCGAGCTCACGCTGCTGCTGATCCGGCTAGCCTTCCTGGCGGTGCTGTGGTTTTTCGTCATTGCCGCAGTCGGCGTGATCCGGACTGACTTGTTCGGCTCACGCACTGCTCCCGCTGGAGCACGTAAGGGTGTCAAACCCGCCAAACCCGTGGCCAAGCCCAAGAGTAAAAAGGGCGAGCCACGCCAGCTCATCGTTACAGGTGGCCCACTGCAAGGCACCACCATTAACCTCACGGAGACGCCCATCACCATTGGCCGGGCCAATGACGCCACGCTGGTAGTCACCGACGACTACGCTTCCAGCCGGCATGCCCGGCTCTTCCCCCAGGACGGTCAGTGGATCGTGGAAGATCTCGGTTCGACCAACGGCACGTATCTCGACCGCTCGAAAGTCACCCGTCCGACCCCGGTGCCGCTCGGTGTTCCGATCCGCGTCGGCAAGACAGTCATTGAATTGCGCAAATGACCATCGCACTCCGCTACGCCGCCCGCTCGGACGTCGGCCTCCTCCGCGAAGGAAACGAGGACTCGGCGTACGCTAGCGGCCGCCTGCTTGCCGTCGCCGACGGCATGGGCGGGCACGCACACGGCGAGGTGGCGAGCTCAGTCGCCATCGCCGCCATGGCCACTCTCGAAGAGGCCCAACAGGGGGGCGACCTGCTCAACGCCATCGAGGCAGCGGTACGCGACGCCAATCGCAAGCTGCATGAGATGGTGGGGCGGGATCCCAGCCTCAAAGGCATGGGCACGACTCTCACAGCCATGCTCTGGCACGGCACCCAGGTCGCTCTGGTGCACGTCGGCGACTCGCGCGCCTATCTGCTCAGGCGCGGGGAGCTCTACCAGATCACCCATGACCACACGCTGGTGCAGCAGCTCGTCGACGACGGGCGCATCACACCGGAAGAGGCGGCCACGCATCCGCAGCGTTCGATCCTGCTGCGCGCACTCGACGGCAGCGGTGAGGTCGATCCCGACCTGACGCTCCGCGAGGCGCAGGTGGGCGATCGCTACCTACTGTGTTCCGACGGCCTGTCGGGTGTGGTGAGCGCAGAGACGCTGCACGCCACACTCACCAACATCGACGACCCGGAAGAGGTCGTCCGCCAGCTCATCGATCTGGCGAACAGAGGTGGCGGGCCCGACAACATCACCTGCGTGCTGGCCGACGTGCTGGAGATCACCGACGGGCAACCGGTTCCGGCCGAGCCGTCCGTCGTGGGCGCAGCGGGCATGACGCGGCTGCACGGGAGTCCCCAGGAGACCTCGCCGGGGCGACTCGGCGCGGTGACCGCACCTCAGCCGGTGATCACCGATGACGAGTTCGAGGAGCCGGTCGCGAACGCGGCCAAGCGCCCGGGCAAGCGTCGTCGTGTGTGGCCCGTGCTGGTCACCGTGCTCGGCATCGGCATAGTCGCCGTCGGCGTCGGCGGTTACTTTGGATACCAGTGGACTCAAGACCAGTTCTTCGTCGGTGCTGCGGGCGACGAGGTGGTCGTGTACCAGGGAATCCAGAAAGAGGTGGGTCCGTTCCAGCTCTTCCACGTCTCCAAGTCCACCGGCAGGCAGCTCTCCCAGCTGTCCGAGGCGGACCAGGCAGTGATCAAGAGCGGCATCGAAGTCGCCACCGTCGCCGAGGGCATCACGAGGATCAACGGTTTGAAGTTCTCCCAGGATCAGAAGACCGACGCGTCCCCTGACGCGACCGCGACGCCGACACCCACCGCGTCGGCATCCGCGACCGCGACCAAAACGAAACAGCAATAGATGAGCGAAGTAGCCGCCTCTGCGGTCCCGATGCCGGCCAAGCGCCGCGGGGCCCAGTTGATCATGCTCGCTCTGGCCGTGCTGATGGTCATGGGCGCGTACGCCAACGTGGGCCTGGCCATGAACGACACGATTCCCGCGAGCATGCTGACCTACGGCCTGAGCCTGGGCGGCCTGATGCTGGCCGCCTACCTGGTGCTGGCCAAGTTCGCCCCGTGGGCCGACCCGCTGATCCTGCCTCTGGTGACGCTGGTCAACGGCCTCGGCCTGGTGATGATCTACCGGCTGGAGAACTCCGGCGCGAAGCTGCAGTCCGGCGCCTCGACCACCAGCCAGATCATCATGACCGGCGCGGGCGTGGTGCTGTTCGCCGTGACGCTGCTGGTGCTGCGTGACCACCGGACGCTGCAGCGGCTGACCTACACGGCCGGGCTGGTCGGCGTGGTCCTGCTCATCTCGCCGCTGGTGCCCGGGCTGGGCAAGGAGATCAACGGCGCGCGCATCTGGATCGGGTTCGGCGCCGCCAGCATCCAGCCGGCGGAGTTCGCCAAGATCGCGCTGGTGGTCTTCTTCGCCGGTTACCTGGTGGCCAAGCGCGACGTGCTGGCGCTGGCCGGGCGGCGGCTGCTGTTCATCGACCTGCCCAGGGCGCGCGACCTCGGTCCCGTAATCATCACCTGGGCGGTCGCCATCGGCGTGCTGGTCATGCAGAAGGACCTGGGCTCGTCGCTGCTGCTGTTCGGCGGCTTCGTGGTGATGCTCTACGTCGCCACGCAGCGCACGTCGTGGGTGCTGATCGGGATCCTGCTCTTCGTCGGCGGGGCGTTCCTGGCCGGGCAGATCTTCAGTCACGTGGGCGACCGGTTCGACGTCTGGCTCGACCCGGGCAGCAGCGCCTACTACGACCGCGAGTACGGCGGCAGCTACCAGATCATGCAGGGCCTGTTCGGGCTGGGCGCGGGCGGCATCCTCGGCACGGGGCTCGGCCAGGGCCACCCCGACCTGATCCCGCTGGCCTTCTCCGACTTCATCTTCCCCGCCACCGGCGAGGAGCTCGGGCTGACCGGGATCATGGCGCTGCTGATGATCTACGCGCTGATCGTGGAGCGCGGGCTGCGCACCTCGCTGGCGGCTCGCGACCCCTACTCCAAGCTGCTGGCGAGCGGCCTGTCGTTCATTCTCGCCTGGCAGGTGTTCATCATCGTCGGCGGCGTGACGAACCTCATCCCACTGACCGGCCTGGTCACCCCGTTCATGTCACAGGGTGGATCGGCACTGCTGGCTAACTGGATCCTTATCGCCCTCTTGGTACGCATGTCAGATGCGGCCCGACGGCCCCCGCCCCAGGCGATCCAGAACGAAGGACTGACGCAGGTGTTCCAGCGATGAACGGCACTCTGAAGCGCGTGGCCGTGGCCTGTCTGGTCATGTTCGCACTCCTGATGATCAACGCGAACTTCCTGCAGACCGTACGCGCCGAGGGCCTGCGCTCCGACGCCCGCAACACGCGCAACTACTACGACCGCTACGCCATCGAGCGCGGTCGCATCACCGCCGGCGGCAAGGTCATCGCGCAGTCGATCGAGACCGACAGCAACGAATTCAAGTTCGTCAGGAAATACCCGGAGGGCAAGCTCTACGCGCACGTCACCGGCTTCTTCTCGCCGGAGAGCGCGAGCGCGATCGAGGCGTCCGAGAACAAACTGCTCGACGGCTCCAGCGCGGACCTGCTGCTGAGGCGGAGCATCGACCTGTTCACGGGCGAGCCCACCAAGGGCGCCAGCGTGGACGTCACGATCAACCCCAAGGCGCAGAAGGCGGCCTACGACGCGTTGCGGGAGAGCGGCAAGCGGGGCGCCGTGGTGGCGCTCGACCCGAAGACCGGCGCGATCCTGGCCATGGTCTCGCTGCCCACGTACGACCCCGCCGAGCTGTCCGGCACCAGCAAGCCGCAGGTGTTCGCGCGTTACGACGAGCTGGCCAAGGAGAAGAGCCAGCCGCTCCTCAACCGCACCATCGCGCGCACCTACCCGCCGGGCTCGACGTTCAAGGTGGTCACCATGGCGGCCTACCTGGAGGACGACTCCTCGCGCGGGCCCACCACCTCCGTGGAGGCGCCCCAGCGCCTGCCCCTGCCCAACACGAACCTCAGCCTGCCCAACTACGGCGGCGCGGCCTGCGGCAGCGGCCAGGTCACACTTGTCTACGCGCTGGAGAAGTCCTGCAACACGCCCTTCGGCAAGATGGGCATGGAGCTGGGCTACGACAAGATGCAGGAGCAGGCGGCCAAGTTCGGCATGGGCGAGCAGATCGCCGTCCCGATGAGCGTGGCCCAGAGCAGCTTCGGCCCCCGCGAGGACCAGGCGGCCGTCGCGATGGCCTCCATCGGGCAGCGGAGCAACCAGATGACGCCGCTGCAGATGGCCATGATCGCCGCGGGCATCGGCAACGACGGCACGGTGATGAAGCCGTACCTGGTCAACAAGATCACTGACGCCAAGGGCGACACGATCGACCAGGCGCAGCCGGAGGAGCTGACGGAGGCCGTCAGCTCCGAGACGGCCGGCAAGCTGCGCGAGATGATGACGAGCGTCGTCAACAACGGCACGGCCAACCTGGCGCAGGTGCCAGGCGTCCAAGTAGCGGGCAAGACGGGCACCGCGGAGACGGCGGACAAGCAGCCTCCGCACGCCTGGTTCATCTCTTTCGCGCCCGCCGAGAACCCGAAGGTGGCCCTGGCGGTCATCGTCGAGTCCGGCGCGGCCAACGTCGGCGCGGAGGCCACCGGCGGCCACACCGCCGCGCCGATCGCAAAGGCCGTCCTGGAGGCGATGCTGAAGTGAGTGCCGGTAACCTGCTGGATCATGCGGCTCCGTAACCGCTATCTGCTGCTCGCCCGCATCGCCACCGGCGGTATGGGTGAGGTGTGGCGTGCCCGTGACGAGTTGCTCGGGCGCGAGGTCGCGGTGAAGATCCTGCGCAGTCACATCTACGCCGATCTGACGTTCCGCGAGCGGTTCCGCAACGAGGCCAGGATCACCGCGGCCCTGGCCGACCCGGGTGTCGCCCAGATCTTCGACTACGGCGAGCAGGACGACCTGGCCTACCTCGTGATGGAGCTCGTCCACGGTGAGCCGCTGTCGGCCATCCTGGCGCGCAACGGCCCGCTCGGGCCCGAGGTGACCCTCGACGTGGTCCACCAGACCGCCAAGGCCCTGCACGCGGCCCACTCCGCCGGGATCATCCACCGCGACATCAAGCCGGGCAACCTGCTGGTCACCTCCGAGGGCGTCATCAAGGTGACGGACTTCGGCATCGCGCGGGCCCTGGAGGCGGCGCCGGTGACGCAGACGGGCACCGTGCTCGGCACGGCCCAGTACGTCAGCCCCGAGCAGGCGCAGGGCTTCCAGCTCACCCCGTCGACCGACCTCTATTCATTGGGCGTGGTGGCCTACGAGTGCCTGGCCGGCCGGACCCCGTTCCGGGCGGACAGCCAGGTGGCGATCGCGCTGCTGCACCTCAACGAGCGGCCGCCGCCGCTCGGCGTGGACGTGCCGGTGGCCGTGCGCGAGCTGGTCATGGCGCTGCTGGCCAAGGAGCCCGCGCAGCGGCCCGCCACGGCGCTGGAGCTGGCCGATCGCGCCTACGTGCTGCGCGAGTCACTGGCGGGGCCCGTGCAGGGCGCCGAGCTCAGCATGCTCACCGACCCGGGCGGCTTCCGCGTGCGCGAGCCGTCGCCGGAGGACGAGCAGGAGACCGACAACCTCGCCCCCGCCACGCTGCAGGCGTCGCCCGGAGCGGGCAGGCGCCGTTCTGGAGGCAGGACGCTGGCGCTGGTCGCCGCCGCGGGCTGCGTGGCCGCGGTGGGGCTGGCCGCCGTGACGTTCGCCTCCCGCGACACCGCCGCGCCGCCGCCCGAGGTGGCCGAGCCGTCCGAGTCGGCGGTTCTGACGCCCGAGCAGCAGCCGAGGCCCTCCAAGACGAAGACGCGGACCAAGCGTCCGCCTGTGGTTCCCGTAACGTCACCGAGGCCGATACCCTCGCGGTCGGCTACGGTAAGCAAGTCGGCCACTCCTACCAAGAAGCCGACACCGAAACCGACACCGACCACCCGTACCCCCACACCAACGCCGACCCCAACGCCCACCACTACACCGACAACTCCGACACCTACCGCCTCGCCGGACCCGGGTGACACAAACCCGCCGAAGGAGGGGACGTGATGCGCTACGGGGTCGATGATGGACACCGGCGGCCCCCCGAGCAGGCCGGTACCCAAGATGAACGGTAAGGGACAGTGCAGGAAATGACTCAGCCTCGGCTACTCGGAGGTCGTTACGAGCTCGACGGTGTCGTCGGGCGCGGCGGCATGGCCGAGGTGTATCGCGCCCGAGACATCCGGCTGGACCGAATAGTCGCGATCAAGACCCTCCGCTCCGACCTGGCGCGAGACCACACCTTCCAGGCCAGGTTCCGCCGGGAGGCGCAGTCCGCGGCATCCCTGAACCACCCGGCCGTCGTCGCCGTCTATGACACCGGCGAGGACAACAGCGAGGGTGCGCCGGTTCCGTACATCGTGATGGAGTACGTCGACGGCAGGACGCTGCGCGACCTGCTGCGCCAGGATCGCCGCCTCCTGCCCGAGCGCGCGTCGGAGCTGGTCGACGGCATCCTGCGGGCGCTGGACTACAGCCACCGCGGCGGCATCGTGCACCGCGACATCAAGCCGGCCAACGTGATGATCACCCGGGCCGGCGACGTCAAGGTGATGGACTTCGGCATCGCGCGTGCGATGGCCGACTCGGCCGCCACGATGACGCAGACCGCGCAGGTGATCGGCACCGCGCAATACCTGTCGCCTGAGCAGGCGCGGGGCGAGCGGGTCGACGCGCGCAGCGACATCTACTCCACTGGGTGCCTGTTCTACGAGCTGCTCACCGGGCAGCCGCCGTTCACCGGCGACTCTCCCGTCGCGATCGCCTACCAGCATGTCCGCGAGGAGCCGATCCCACCCTCGCAGATCGACCCCGAGATCCCGCCGTGGGCCGACGCGATCGTGCTCAAGGCCATGGCCAAGGACCCGGCCCATCGCTACCAGAGCGCGACCGAGATGCGCGCCGACATCCAGCGGGCGATGTCCGGCATGCCGGTCGACGCCCAGACGATGGCGATGAACGGCAACTACGGCCAGGGCACCCGCATGATGACGGCCACCCAGGCCGGCCAGAACCCGGCCACGCAGCGCAGCGGCGCGATCCCCCCGTACGAGTACGGCGAGGGCGACGGCGGCGGTCGTGGCGGGCGGCGCAGGGCCAGTGGCGGCGGTGGCGGCAACGCGGTCAAGACAGCGTTGTGGATCATCATTCCGCTGCTGATCATCGGTGGTTTCGTCACGGTCGGCTATCTGGTGTTCGGCTCCAAGAGCGCGCCGACGGACACGACGGTCGCCATCCCGTCCCTCGCCACGCAGCAACGCGCGTACGCCGAGGAGCAGCTCAAGGGGCTGGGCCTGACCGTCAAGGTGGTGCAGGAGCCCAGCTCCGAGGTCGACAAGGGCACGGTCATCAGGACGGACCCGGCCGAGGGCACCAAGGTCGAGAAGGCCTCCACCGTCCAGCTGTTCGTGTCCAAGGGCCCGGAGAAGGTCAAGGTGCCCGACAACCTCATCGGCCTCTCGCAGGACGAGGCGATGAAGGCGCTGGCGGACGCCGGCTTGCGCGGCATCACCAAGACGCGGAGCTCGACCAAGACGCAGGGCACGGTCATCGCCACCACTCCCAAGGCCGGCGAGGAGATCGAGAAGGACGGCACCGTCACTCTCTACATCCCCAAGGAACTGGGCGAGGTGCCGAGCGTGGTCGGGCTGACCCAGGAGGACGCGACCGCCCAGATCAAGGCGGCCGGGTTCCGGACCAGGGTCGTGACGCAGGCCGATGCTCAGCCCGCGGGCACGGTCATCACCCAGAACCCGGCCGAGGGCGCCAAGCAGCCGGCCAACACGACGATCACGATCGTGGTGTCCAGCGGTCCTGAAGAGGAAGCGCCGCCGCCCACGTCGGACTTCCCGACGGACGAGCCCACCGACGACCAGACGGGCTTCCCGGACGAGGAGCCGACCGAGGACAACCCGATCGACGACGGCGGTATCAACGGCTGAGCCAGACGCACGCTGAGGGCCGTACATCCCTTTCGGGGGGTGTGCGGCCTTTCGGCTTCATGAGGCGGCACGAGGCCGTACAGGGCCGCTCGGGGCCTCATGAGGATCCCAGCCTCGCGTGTGCCCTCGGGCAGACAAAAGCGCCCCCGCCGCTCGGGGGCAACGGCGGGGACGCTCATCTGTATGTCGCACTATGCGAGGCTTTTGTTACACGATTCCGCGCAACCAATTCTCGAGCAGCCGGTGGCCGTGCTCCGACAGCACGGACTCGGGGTGGAACTGGATGCCCTCGATCGGCGCCCGGCGGTGCCGCAGGCCCATGATGACGCCGTCCTCGGTGCGGGCGGTCACGTCGAGCACCTCGGGGACGGTCTCCGGCAGCACGGCGAGCGAGTGGTAGCGAGTCATCCGCACCGGCGAGGGCAACGTCTCGAACACGCCCTTGCCGTCGTGGACGATGGCGCTGGTGCTGCCGTGCACGAGCTCGGGCGCCCGGGAGACGGTGGCGCCGTAGGCGACGGCGATGGCCTGGTGGCCGAGGCAGACGCCGAGCAGCGGCCTGTGCTGCTCGGCGGCGTGGTGGACCAGGGGCAGGCTCACGCCGGCCGCCTCGGGGGTGCCCGGCCCCGGGCTGATGAGCAGGCCGTCGAAGCCGTCGGCGTCGCCCACGCGTACGTCGTCGCGCGGGCGCACGTCGCAGTCCGCACCCAGCTGCCGCAGATATTGGACGATGGTGTGGACGAAGCTGTCGTGGTTGTCCACGACCAGCACGCGGCTCATTTCCTTACGGTCACCTCGTCAAGGGTCACGACGGGCTCGAAGAGCGGGAACACGACATACCAGAGTACGGCCACCGCCGCGACGGCCAGCACCAGGGCCGCCAGCGCCTTCCTGTGCCCGTTACCGGGCAATCTCCGCCAGAGCCAGGCGTACATGTCATTCCTTCCTCGGCTCGGTCTCCTTGAGCACTCCGTAGACGATGAGGCGCTCGGCCGCCGAATACTCGGGGTGGCAGGTGGACAGCGTGATGAAGGCGCGGATGGGCCGGAGGCCGGGCTTGCCGGGCACGGGGGCGAGCACGTCGATCTGGTCGGGCTCGACGATGTCCTGGGAGGTCACGCGGTAGGTGTAGCGCGCCTCGCGGGCCTCCACGACGATCTCGTCGTCGCGTTCGAGCTGGTCGAGCTCGTTGAACGGCGCCGCGTACGTGGTGCGGTGGCCCGACAGCACGAAGTTGCCGATCTGGCCGGGCATGGCGCTGCCGGGATAGTGCCCGGGGCCCTTCTTCAGGTGCTCGGCGTCGATGCCTTCGACGACGGCGTACCGGTAGTCGCGGCCCAGCCTGGGGATGCGCAGCAGGGCGACGGCCCGGCCCAGCTCGATCTTCGCCAGGCGGCCCGCCTGCTTGGCCGCCAGCTCGCGCTGGAGCAGGAGCTGCTGGCTCTGGGTGTAGGCGCCGGTGCCCCAGAGCAGGTACGCGCAGAACAGCATGAGGATCAGGCCCGCGGTGATGCTCGTCTCCCCCACGGCCCGGAGCGTGGCCCGCATCCGATCAGCGTATTCGGCGAGGTTGCGGCCGCTGGGGATCGCCATGTCATGCGCGTGGCGACTATCCTGGGGCACGCTTCAACTACGCTTAACGAAGAGCCTGTGGACGATCCGGAAGCCCAGGCCCTCAGCAGGAGTTATCCAGTGCCCAAGTCCAAGGCTCGCAAGAAGGCGGTTTACACCCCGCCGCAGAGGTCCCAGCAGGTCAAGGTCAGCCCGCGCTGGCTGGCGCCCACGATGGTCGTCTCATGGATCATCGGTATCCTGTGGATCGCGATCTACTACGTCGCACCGCAGGCGCCCTTCTTCAGCGACCTCCAGAACTGGAACCTGCTGATCGGGTTTGTTTTCATCATCTTCGGTGTGGTGCTTTCCACCCGCTGGCGTTAGTTCTTTCCACAGCCTTTTCCACAGCCTGGGGAAGTCAGTGCAGGAGGGCGACAATCGCTGGAGCGCGCACCAGCACAAGCGCCACCAGCAGGACCAGCGCTCCAGCGATCGCCAGCACGTGCCAGAGGGTTCGGTTCTTCGCGGGCAGGTAGGCCAGCGCGGCGCCTAGCAGCGTGCCCGTGATCAGGCCGCCGACGTGGCCGGTCCAGCTGATGCGGAGCCCGGAGATCGCGGGCAGCACGAACGTGATGGCCAGGTTGAGTGCGATGACCACGCCGATGCCCCGCACGTCCAGGTTGAGCTTGCGCCCGACCACGAACACGGCGCCGAACATCCCGAAGACGGCTCCCGAGGCGCCGACCGTCGGTGTGTTGATCGGGTCCAGCCAGAGGCTGAGCACCGATCCGCCCAGCGCGCTGAGCAGGTAGAGGGCCGCGAAGCGGACATGCCCGAAGGCTCGTTCGAGGTAGGGGCCGATGGCGAAGATGGCCCAGCCGTTGAACAGGATGTGCAGGAAGTTGCTGCCGTCGTGCACGAAGGCGGAGGTGACCAGCCGGTAGTACTGGCCCAGGGCGACGCCGATCGGCCACATCGCCAGCTCCCGGGTGAGCGCTCCGCCCGTGAGCAGCTGACCGGCGAAGACCAGCGCGATGAGGCCCAGGATGCCCCAGGTCACGTAGGTGGTGCGGACGATGCTCCCGCCGAAGACCGACCTGGCCTGGCGGATGCCCTTGTTGCCCTCGGCCACGCACTCCGGGCACTGGAAGCCGACCGCCGCGTCACGCATGCAGTCGGGACAGATGGGGCGCTCGCAACGCTGGCAGCGGACCCAGGTCTCCCTGTCGGGATGCCGGTAGCACGTGGGCACGGCCTCAGCCGGCTGCTCGGGCTGAGGGGGCGGGCTGGGCGGCTGGCTGGTCATGACCGAAAGCCTATGGCTTGCGCGACCGCTCCGCGTGTCGCGCTTGCGGCCATGACCGTGACCTGCGCCATCGGCCTCCGTGACGGCGCCGCCGCCACGGAAGTGACACATGGTGGCCGCCCGGCCCGCCGGGTCAGACCTGGACGCGCTCGATGGTGACCGACTCCAGGACGACGTCCTGCACCGGCTTGTCGCGACGGTCCGTCTGAACCTTGCCGATGGCGTCGATCACGTCCTGACCCTCGATCACCTCGCCAAAGATGCTGTGCTTGGTGTTGAGGTGCGGCGTCGGGACGAGCGTGATGAAGAACTGCGAGCCGTTGGTGCCCTTGCCGAAGCGGACGCCCGCGTTGGCCATGGCCAGCAGATAAGGACGGTTGAAGAAGAGATCCGGGTGGATCTCGTCGTCGAACTCATAGCCGGGGCCGCCGATGCCCTGGCCCAGAGGGTCGCCGCCCTGGATCATGAAACCGGAGATGATCCGGTGGAAGATCGTGTTGTTGTAGTAAGGCCCCTTACCCTTCTCGCCAGTGCCCGGGTGGGTCCATTCGCGAGTGCCTTCGGCCAGCTCAACGAAGTTTCGCACCGTTTTCGGGGCTTTGTTGGGGAAAAGTTCTACCTTGATGGTGCCGTGGTTCGTCTTCAGATTTGCGATCAGCTTCTCAGCCACGAGACAGCTGCCCCCCTCTATGCACAGGGTTGGTTTTGTGATGTTTTGAGGACTATGGCCGTTGGGCCTTCGGAGCCATCCTCCCACGAGTGGCCATGATTGAGCCGCCTTGTCCAGGGAAGGTCAGGCTCGGGGCCCCAACGACAGGGGAGGTTGTCGTGTCCCTGACACAAAGAAGACGCCGCGTGGTCATAGAGGTACCCGCCACGTGGATGGGCCGAATGAAGGCCCGGGCCGTACGAACCGGCCACCGGATGGCGCCCATGGCGGATCAGGCCAAGGTGGTCGCCGCCCAGCGCATTGAAGACGCCCGATACTGGGCGGCACCGCGGCTGGAGTCCGCGGCGCACGGGTTCGAGGACCAAGTCGCCCCCAAGGTCAGCTCGATGCTGTCCGCGGCGGCCAAGAGAGTCGATCCCAAACCATCGCATTCACGGCGATGGCCGGTGCTCGTCCTGATGACGGGTCTCGCGGTCGGCACGATCGGTTACCTGTTCTACCGCCGCAACGCCCAGCAGTGGACCGAGCACATGAAGGACTCCGCTTCCGATGCGTCACGCTGGGTCAGCGAAAAGGCGGACAGCACTGCTACGTCCGCGGACCGGATGGCGGCCAATGTGTCGAACAAGGCGGACGAGACTTCTCGCAAGATGTCTTGATCTCGCCGAAGCGCAGAAGCGCGCCCCCGATCCGATCGGGGGCGCGCTTCCGCGTCTCCGGTGGTTGACGCTTTACCAAGCGCTTGCTACAAACCCGAGCATGGCACTGTCTCCCCTCGACGACTTTCCCGTGCACCAGGCTGCCCAGGTCATGCGGCACGTGGCCACCTCCGACCGCAACTTCTACGACCGGTACTACTTCAACTGCCACGCGGGCACCGACGAGCTCATGCTGATCGTCGGCCTCGGCCAGTACCCGAACCTCGGCGTCACCGACGCCTTCGCCTGCGTACGCCACCGGAGCCTGCACCGCGTCGTACGGGCCTCCCGCGAGCTCGGAGCCGACCGGATGAACACCCGGATCGGCCCGTTCCGCGTCGAGGTCGTCGAAGGGCTCAAACGGCTCAGGGTGGTCCTGGAGCCGAACGAGCATGGCCTGTCCTTCGACCTCCTCTGGGAGGGCACGATCCCGGCCACGCTGGAGCCCCGGCATTTCCTGCGGTGGCAGGAGCGGGTCATGTTCGACTCGGTACGCCTGGCGCAGACGGGCCGCTGGTCCGGAAACATCAGGATCGGTGAGGAGGACATACCGGTCACTCCCGACCGCTGGCAGGGCACCAGGGACCGCTCCTGGGGCATCAGACCGGTCGGCGAGCCGGAGCCGCCCGGCATCCAGACCAAGAACGCCGGCACGTTCTACTGGCTCTACACGCCGATGCGGTTCGAGGACCACGCCATCCTCTGCATCATCCAGGAGGACGAGCGCGGCCGCCGGATGCTGGAGGAGGCCGTACGCGTCTGGTCCGACGGGCGGGAGGAGGAGTATCTCGGCAGACCGGACTACCGGCCGGTCTACGCGCCGGGGACCCGCGACGTCGTCGAAGCCACGATCACCTTCACCCCGCCCTCCGGCAAGCCGTTCGACGTGCGCTGCACGCCGCTGCTGCCGGTCCACCTCATGGTCGGCACCGGCTACGGGCTGGAGCCGGACTGGAAGCACGGGATGTACCAGGGCCTGGGGCCCGTCGTGCAGGGCGTGACGTACCGGCTGCCCGACGACGCCGCCAGGATGTGGGGCCTGGTGGACGCCGTCGGGCGCTTCGAGTACGACGGGCTCGTCGGCCACGGGCTCTACGAGTATTGGGCGCTCGGCCCGCACCCGTCGTTCACGGACTGATCGCGGTTATTCGGCCTTCTTGCAGATGATCTTGACCGTCTTGGCGAAGCCTTCGGGCGCCTCCGCACCCGGCTCGGCCTTCTGGCTGAGCTCCACCTTCTCGGCGGGCTCGCCGAGCTCGGCGGGCACGGCCTCGGTGGGCGCGGCGGTCCCGGTGGCCTCAGCCGGCAGGGTCGGCAGGGCGGGCAGCGCCTCGGCCGAGCCGTCCTCGGCCTTGACGAAGTCCTTCGTCTTGGCGAAGCCTTCGGGCGTCTCTCCCTCGGGGAGCTTCTGGACCTTGATCGCATCGCCCGACTGGACTCGCGTCACCTTGCCGTCGGGCGAGACGAACTTGCCGTCCTTGAGCTTGGCGGGCAGGGCCTCGGCGATCTCGATGGTCTTGCCGTCGGACGTCGTGCAGGTCACCTTCGCACCGGCGGCGGGCGAGGGGGTCTCGTCGGCCATGGCGGAGCCGGCGAGGCCGGTGATGGCGAGTACGGCGACCGCGCCGAGCACCGCGAGACGTCGCTTGAACATGGAATCTCCTTACTGGGCGAATTCACTGGAGTCAGTCGGACGTCTACGACAATGCTCCCGTGTACCTGAAGTGATCCTGAAGAGCCCCTAAATGATCTTCAGGTTGGCTTTAGGTGGCCTGAGGCACTCTGGTCATGTGCGAGTGCTACTGGTGGAGGACGAGGAGCGGCTGGCCGACCTGGTCAAGGGCGGGCTGGCGGGCGAGGGCTTCGCGGTTGACGTGGCCCATGACGGGCGCGACGGGCTGTGGATGGCCACCGAGAACACGTACGACGTGATCGTCCTGGACGTGATGCTGCCCAGGATGAACGGGTACGCGGTCTGCTCCAAGCTGCGCGAGGGCGGCGACTGGACGCCCATCATGATGCTTACCGCCAAGGACGGCATCTACGACGAGGCCGAGGCGCTCGACAACGGGGCCGACGACTACCTGGCCAAGCCCTTCTCGTACGTGGTGCTGCTGGCCAGGCTGCGCGCGCTGGTGCGGCGGGGCGGGACCGAGCGGCCGGTCTCGATCACGGTGGGCGACCTGGTGATCGATCCCGCGGGGTTGCGGTGCCGCAGGGGCGAGGCGGAGATCTCGCTGACGCCGAAGGAGTTCGCGGTGCTGCACGCGCTCGCGCGCCGGCCGGGCGAGGTGGTCTCCAAGAGCGAGCTGCTGGCCCAGGCGTGGGACTTCTCCTATGACGGCGATCCGAACATCGTCGAGGTCTACATCAGCGCGCTGCGGCGCAAGATCGACGGGCCCTTCGGCAGGACGTCGCTCATGACGGTCCGCGGAGCGGGCTACCGGCTGGAGGCGGCATGAGAAGGCTGTGGTCGGCGGCTCTGCGCGGCGCGGGGCGGCTGCGCGGGCTTGCGCGGCCTCGACCCGCGGTGAGCTGGGGGCGGATGTCCGCTGGGCTGTCGTCCGTGCGGTTGCGGGCGACCGCGGCGGCGACGCTCGTGGTGGCCCTCGCGCTGGGCCTCACGGCCCTGGTGCTGGTGGTGGCGCTGCGCGGGACCCTGGAGAGCAGCGCCGACGCCGAGGCCGTCAGGAAGGCCACGGCCGCGGTCCCGTTCGCCGAGACCCTGCAGATCAGGCCGGCCGAACGGCTCCCCAGCGAGCCGATGCTCACCAGGCCTGCGGGTGACCCCGCGGCGTCCGTGGACATCAAGAAGAACAGCAGCGGGCAGGCGGAGAAGACGTCCGTGAAGGGCGGGGCCACGGCCATCTCAGTGGAGGAGAAGGGCGGGCTGGTCTACCTGAGCGACGGCACTGCCGCCCGGGTCGCGGATCCCGACGTCATGCTGACCAGCAAGGATGCCGACTCGACCACCGAGTGGGCCGAGCCGGACCAGTACGCGGTCGCGGGGGTGCAGGTGGCCACCGTCAGCGGTCCCGCCATGGTCTGGTCGAGGGTCCCGCTGGCGGGGGCGGAGCAGGCGCTGCGGACGCTGTACGGCGCGCTGCTGCCCAGCGTGCCGGCTGTGCTGCTCGTGGTGGCGCTGATGACGTGGTACTCGGTGGGCCGGGCGCTGGCCCCCGTCGCGGCGATCAGGACGAAGGTGGCCGACATCACCGCCCGCGACCTGCACCAGCGCGTCCCGGTGCCGGGCTCCAAGGACGAGGTCGCCGCGCTGGCCAGCACCGTGAACGGCACGCTCGACCGCCTGGAGACCGCCGTGGAGACGCACAAGCGGTTCGTGGCGGACGCGGCGCACGAGCTGCGCAGCCCCATCGCCACCCTGCGCGCCCGCCTGGAGCTGGCCGAGCAGAGCGAGCTCACCATGGAGGCCCTGGCCGACGTCGAACGCCTCCAGTCCCTGGCCGCCGACCTGCTCATCCTGGCCAAGCTGGACGCCGGCGAGCCGCTGCGGGCCAGCGAGCTGGACCTCGGTCAGGTGGCGGCCGAGGAGTCCCTGCGGGCCCGGCGGCGGCCGGAGGTGCGGGTGGAGCTGGACATCGAGCCCGACGTCGTGATGAAGGGCTCCCGCGCGCATCTCGACCGCCTGGTGACCAACCTGGCCGACAACGCGGTGCGCCACGCCGCCTCGACCGTACGGGTACGCGTACACGCCGAGGAGGGGCAGGCGGTGCTGCATGTGCAGGACGACGGCCCGGGGATCCCGCCCGAGCAGCGCGAGGCGGTGTTCGACCGGTTCACCAGGCTGGATGAGGCGCGGGCCAGGGACGCGGGCGGCGCGGGGCTGGGGCTGCCGATCGCGCGGGACATCGCGGTGCTGCATGACGGAACGCTGGTGTACGCCGATTCAGGATTCGTCGCGAAATTTCCCTTGAAACACATATGAACCACCAGATGATCCGCGAACGTGTGGATGGTTGAAGGAGGCAATCATGCTCACACGCCGTGCATTGATCACCCGAGGTGGTGCCGCGGGCGCAGGAGTCGTGTTCCTGTGGCCGGGCCGGGCGGAGGCGGAGGCCGAATCGGAGCTGGCGGCGGCCGGCCCGCTGCTGGCCACGACCAAGAGCATCCCGCTCGGTGGCGGCAAGATCGTCAAGAACAAGTACGTGATCACCCACCCGAAGAAGGGCGTCTACAAGTGCTTCAGCGCCAAGTGCACCCACCAGGGCTGCACGGTGGCGAGCGTGAGCCGGGGCACGATCAACTGCCCGTGTCACGGCAGCAAGTTCAGCGCCACGACCGGAGCGGTGGTGACCGGCCCCGCCAAGCGGCCGCTCACCCGCAAGAAGATCAAGATCTCGAAGGGGAAGATCAGGCTGGCGTGATCCGCCGGGCGTAGCAGGTGCTGCGCTCGGTGACCTCGAAGCCGGCGCGGGAGTAGACGCCGACGGCCCCGCTGGGGTTGTCGGCGTCGACGCCGAGACCGGCGCTCTCGTACCCCTGAGAGGCGAAGGCGGTGAGGGCGTGCGCGATCAGCGCGCTCGCCACGCCCTTGCCGCGCCACTCCTTCAGCGTGCCGATGATCTGGATCCAGGCCTGGCGGTCGCCGAGGCGGGCGGACTTGGCGTCGAAGAAGTGCGTGATCAGCACGCCTACCGCGCGATCGCCGGCCAGGGCCACGAACGAGGCGTCGGGACGGAAGTTCCGCGACCCCGTCGTGAAGCTCACCCAGCTCTCGGGCGTGTGCGACACACTGCCCCAGTGATCGAGGAACGACGCGTTGCGCACGTGACGGGCGCCCTCGTTCAGCTCGGGCGTCCAGGTGACCACGGACAGGCCGTCCGGCGTCCTGATCGCGGGCAGGTCGCCGGACAGGCTCCGCTCCATGCGCGCGAACCAGCGTACGGGGGCGAACCCGGACGCCTCCGCCAGCGGGACGAGCCCGGCCTGGCCGTCGAAGACGTCGAGCTGGAGCTCCAGCGGCAGTCCGGGAAAGACCTTCGCGCTCAGCTCGGGCGCCGTCCGCACGGCCCAGTCCAGGATCTGCCGGCCGAGCCCGCGCCTGCGGTAATCCGGGTGCACGCCGCCCCACATGCGCATGAGGTGCGCGTCGCCGGCGGACGGCCGGACCGGGAGGTAGCCGACGGCCACGATCCGCTCGCCGTCCCTGGCCGCGAGCGTGCCCGCGGACAGGTCGATCAGGGGATGGGCCAGCTGCTCGGCGACGTCGCCCGGAGCGTAGATCACGCCCGTCCTGTCCGCGGCCTCTGTCGCGGCCCAGAGCTCGGCCAGCGGCTGGACGTCCTGCCGGGTCAGCGGTCCCCATTCCATGGATCCGCAGCCTAGGCGAACCCGGCGAACCGCCTCAAACCGCCTAGGCGTCGAGCTGTCGGAACGCTCGTTCGATGGCCTGCTGGGACACGTCCTCCGGGTACGGGAACAGCTTGATCACGTCGCGCAGGCCCTCCACGTGGGCCCGCTTGGCCAGCTCGGCCACCAGGTCCAGCTCGGCGTGCTGCGCCTGCGCGAACGCCCGGTCCACGACCGCGCCGTGCCCCGGCACGATCACCTGCTCCGGCATCTCCGCCAGCATCGCCGCCGTGGTGGCCGGCCAGTCCAGCGGGTAGGAGTCGCTGAACGCCGGAGGCGCGCCCTCTTCGACCAGGTCGCCGGCGAACACCACGCCCGCGTCGGGGACGTGCACGACGACGTCGTTGCTGCTGTGCCCGAGCCCGAAATGCCGCAGGTCGACGATGCGGCCGCCGATGTCGAGGGCGGCCGTGACGGCGAAGGTGTGGTCGGGCGGCACGATCGTCACCTCCGCCACCTCCTCACGCAGGTCCGGGCGGCTCTCCATGACGGCCGCCCGTTGCTCCGCGCCGTACTGCTCGATCTCCTCGGCGCACCTGACGTGGCCCCAGATCTCGGCGGGGCGGAAGAGCGCGTTGCCGAAGTAGTGGTCGAAGTGGGAATGCGTGTTGACGACCGTCCACGGGGTCGGTGTGATCCGCCTGATCGCCGCGATGAGGTCCGCCGCCTCCCGGTGCGAGGTGCGCGTGTCGAGCACCAGGCAGTGCCCGTCACCCACGACCAGGCCCACGTTCATGTCGAAGGACTCATGGCGCCGGACGTAGACCCGGTCGCCAACCTCCTGCCACTCGTTCATGCCAACGAACCCTACTTTTAGGATCGTCCCATGGCATATGACTTCCAAGTCGTCATCGACACGAGCGACCCGCACCCGCTCGCCGACTGGTGGGCCGACGCGCTCGGATGGCGGGTGGAGCCACAGGACGAGACGTTCATCCGCGGGATGATCGAGAAGGGCTACGCCACCGACGACGACACGACCCGGCATCACGGCGCGCTGGTGTGGAAGGCGGGCACCGCCATCCGGCACCCCGACGGCCTCGAACGCGCCCCCCGGGTGCTGTTCCAGCTCGTTCCCGAGCCCAAGACGGTCAAGAACCGGGTGCACCTCGACATCAGGGTGGGGGCCGACAACATCGAGTCCGAGGTGGCCCGGCTGACCGCCAAGGGCGCGACCGTGCTGCACCGCGGCCGCCAGGGGCCCAACTGGTGGGTGACGATCGCCGACCCCGAGGGCAACGAGCTCTGCCTCACCTGATCGCCCATCAACCACGCAGGTAGGCCAGCACCGCCAGCACTCTGCGGTGCCCGTCGGCGGCCGGTGGGAGGTCGAGCTTGGCGAAGATGTTCGCGATGTGCTTGGCCACCGCCGCCTCGGTGACGACCAGCTCCCTGCCGATCGACGCGTTGGAGCGCCCCTCGGCGATCAGCCCGAGCACCTCGTGCTCGCGCGGGGTCAGCCGGGCCAGCGGGTCGCGCCGCCGCCGCAGGAGCTGGCGCACCACTTCGGGGTCGACGACCGTGCCGCCCGCCGCCACGCGGTCGAGCGCGCCGGCGAACTCGCGTACGTCACCGATCCGGTCTTTCAGCAGGTAGCCGATGCCCGCGCCGCCGCCGGAGGCCAGCAGCTCGGCCGCGTAGGTCTGCTCGACGTACTGGCTGAGCACCAGCACGGCCAGCTCGGGATGGCGTTCGCGCAGCTGGAGCGCGGCCCGCAGGCCCTCGTCGGTGAAGCCGGGCGGCATCCGCACGTCGGTCACCACGGCCTCCGGCCGGTGCTCGGCGACGGCGGCGAGCAGCGCGGGAGCGTCGCCGACGCACGCGAGCACGGTGTGGCCGAAGCGTTCGAGCAGCCCGGCCAGGCCCTCCCGCAGGAGCACGGCGTCCTCCGCGATCACTACGCGCACGGGATCTCCACTCGCACCAGGGTCGGCCCGCCGAGCGGGCTGGACAGGGACAGTCTTCCGCCGACCACGGCCAGCCGGTCGGCCAGGCCCGTCAGCCCCGACCCCTTGGCCGGGTCCGCGCCGCCCGTCCCGTCGTCGCGAACCTCGACGACCAGCGTGCCGCCGTCCACCCTGCCGGTGACGGAGGCTCTGGCGGCCCCGCTGTGCTTGGCCAGGTTCGCGAGGGCTTCGCTGACCGCGTAGTACGCGGTGACCTCCACCGCGGCGGGCAGCCTCCCGGGCAGCGTGACGTCGACGTCCACGGGCACCGGCGAACGGCCGGCCACGTCGTCCGCCGCCGCGGCCAGCCCGCGCTCGGTGAGCACCTGCGAGTGCACGCCCCTGATCAGCTCGCGCAGCTCGGCCAGCGCCTGCTTGGCCTCCTCGTGGGCCTGGTCCAGCAGCCGGCCCGCTTGCGAGTCATCGGGCAGGTCCAGCCGCGCCAGGCCGAGCCGCATCGACAGGGAGACCAGCCGCTGCTGCGCGCCGTCGTGCAGGTCCCGCTCGATCCTGCGGCGCTCCGTCTCGTACGCGTCCACCAGCCGCGCCCGCGACCGCAGCACCTCGCCGAGCTCGGAGCTCTGCGGCGCGAGCATCGCCCGGACCAGGACGCCTCTGGCGCCACCCCAGGCGGTGATCGTGTACGCGGCCACGGGCAGCAACAACACGCCCGCTACGCAGGCGGACCAGACGAGAGCCGGCTCCCCCTCCGGCTGGACGACCGGCGAGAGCATCAGGAGCAGCGGGCCGCCGACGGTGAACGCGACCATCACCAGGTCGATCCACCACAGCGCGAACACCGTCATGACGGCCAGCCCGAGTTCCCGCCTGCGCCGGTCGTGCGCGTCGGGCAGCGGAACGCCGTCCACCAGCCGCAGCCGGCGGCGCTCGAACCCGGCCAGGGGCGGGATGGCCGGTGCCAGGACGGCCAGCCCGGCGACCACGCTCAGCGGCGTCACCTCGAATGCGCTGCCCGCGGCCACGACGACGATCGTCACGACCGCGCCGGGCAAGGCACTGGCCAGCAGGTACGCCGCGCAGCGCCACGGCCAGGCCGACCCGAGGAACGGCAACGGCCGCTGGGTGAGCGCCTCCAGCGCTGTCCTGTTGAGCACCTTGTGACCGTATCCGGGGGCGGGCGGACGGGCAGTAGTGCAGGGTTTACCTTTTCGGGGCTGGGCCCGGTTATTCGGCGCTGGGTCTGGTTATTCGGTGCTGGGTTCGCCCTTTTCGGTGCCTTTGGGGCGTCAGCCGGCGGCGACGCTCTCGTGCGGTTCGCCGGTCACCCTGGCGTAGGGCAGAACGCCTATCTGGAAGACGTCCTCGTAGATGATCGTGCCGGGGTCGGGCGAGCGTACGACGTCGTACGCGACGCTGTAGCGGCGCAGGAGGGCTTCGAGCGGCGCGAGGGCGGTGATGAGCTCGGCCGCGGCGGGCTTGAACCAGGGCACCGCCCGGATGCTGTTGCCGTCCGCGTAGAAGGGCGGATAGGGCAGCCGCGCGATGAACCAGTCGTCGACCTCGGTGAAGAGCTCGTCGTCCGCGGAGGTGAGGCGGCCCTGCCGCCGGAGGTGATGACAGGCGGCGAAGATGCCCACCGGTACGCCGAGCCGCCCGCAATAGCGGACTTGGTAGCGCACGTAAAGACGGTCGTCGCCTTGGTGCAGGGGCTTCCGGCTTCCATTTGTCACATTGGCTGGTTTACCCGGGCGGATCGGCGCGCGCACGCCGGGACACGTTGGTCGAACGTCCCGGTCAGCTTCCGGGCAGCTTCCGGGCAGCTCCGGGCAGCTCCCGTCAGCTTGCGGCGGCGGGGAGCAGGAGGGGCTCGGCGGCGGCGCGCAGCTCGGAGCTGAACGGCGCGGGGCGGAACGTGGCGGGGTCGAGGTTGACGTTCACGCGGTAGCCCTCGGCATGCACGATCGACCGGTCGGGCGACAGGACGCGGAAGCCGTAGACGCCGCTGGTGCGGCCCATGCGGTCCATCCAGAAGTCGACCAGCACCTCGCCCGCGCCGGCGATGGGAGCGTTGTAGGTGATCTTGAATTCGCGTACGGCGAGGTAGATGTCCTTGAAGCGGGAGACGGCGGGGTCGAAGTTCCACCCCTGCTCCGCCCAGAAGGCGGAGATGGCGCGCTCGACCAGCAGGGCGTAGCGCGAGTTGTGCAGCAGGCCCATGGCGTCGAGATCGTCGAAGTGGACCTGCACGGGGCGGGTTTCGGGCAACGTTCAGTCCTCCGGGAGGAGTGTGGGGTCGGTGGTCAGGTCGCGCAGCCGCTGGAGCACGGCGCGGCGGGCCCGGTCGTAGGCGGTGGTGTCGTCACCGAGCAGGCGGGCGTGCGTGATCGAGGTCTCGCCGAGCGCGTCGATCTCGTACGCGAGCTGGGCGGCGTCGGTGTCGCCGCGCAGCTCGCCCAGCTCCACGGCCTCGCGCGCCAGCCGCTCGATCAGGTGGAGCCACTCGCTCAGCGCCCGGGCGACGCGCTCGCGCACCGGCCCGGGGCGGTCGTCGAACTCGACCTGGGCCGCGAAGAAGAAGCAGCCGCCGGGGAGGACCTTGGCGGTGTAGAAGCGCAGGCGGGCCTCGTGCAGGGCCAGGAGGCGGCGCACGCCCGGCGGGATCTGGAGCGCCGGCTTGATGATCTCGTCGACCCACTGGCGGGCGGCCCACTCGATGGCGTCGAGTTGCAGCTCCTCTTTGTCGCGCCAGTGTGCGAAGAATCCGGATTTGCTGACGCCGGCGGCGGTGGCCAGCCGGCTCAGCGTCAGGCCGTCGAGCCCCTGCACCGAGGCCAGCGCGACCGCCTGGGCGAGGATCGCCTCCCGGCTGCGCCGGCCCCGGACCAGGCGGCCGTCTTCTCGGGTGTCCGTCACACGGCCAGCCTACATGAACGACCGATCGGTCTTGTAGGCGTCCTTGTGAGGCCCGGCTGTTCCATTGCAGGCGCTTTCACGCAGGCGTGCGCGCAGGCGGTTTCACGTGGAGCGTGCGGGCTGGTGGTTTCACGTGGAGCGTGCGCGCAGGCGGTTTCACGTGGAGCGCGCACGCCGGCGGTTTCACGTGGGCGTGCCCGAGCGGCGGCCGAATCGGTCGGCGACCGCGTCGAACATCGCCACCGCCGGCTCCCGGTCGGCGATCTCCGCGAGCGGCCGGCCGAGCTGCGGGTCGAAGCATTCGAGCCCGGACGCGCGCTCGACGATCGCCGCCACCCGGTACAGCAGATCGATCACCTGGCGCGCGTCGTCACCGTGGGTCCGGTAGGGGACGCTCATCTCCCAGTCGCCCTCCCAGTGGTTCACCGAGATGCCGGTCGACTCGTGATCGAGCTCCCAGTTGGGCGGGTATGCGACGATCCGCACCTCGCCGAGCAGCTCGCGGGTCTGCGTGACCACGCTGTCCCAGGCCACCGGGTCGGCGGGCGGCGGCTCCTCCCGCGTGTCAAGCGCCTCCAGCACCTGATCCCATGATTGGCCGGGTTCCCGGCGCGCGAAGTAGAGGTCGTAACTCATGCTGGACGAAACTACTATTCAACGCCCGATCCCCCGAGTTTCACGGCGTTACCGGGCTTTGCGAAACTCCAGCCCGTCGAACGCCTTCGACGTCCGCCACTGGTCGATGTAGGCGAAGTACGCCATCGCGCCCTGCGGATACCCGACGTTGAGCCGGCCTCGTAGGCCGAGGTCCCGCCCCTCGTTGTTGTAGTAGCCGGGCGTGCAGTCCGGCGAGCCCAGGAGCATGCCGGGGCCGGACAGCAGCAGCTCCACCCACGCCTCCTCCGCCTCCTGGGTGACCTCGACCTCGTCGAACCCGTGGTCGAGGGCGTGCCTGACGGTCACGGCGATGGTCCGGCCGGCCTCGGTCAGGTTGTGCGGGATGTTGGAGATCAGGTTCGCGCCCTGCGTGGGCTGGACGAGGAAGGCGTTCGGGAAGCCGTGCGCGTGGATGCCGTGCAGCGTACGCATGCCGTCGGACCAGTGCTCCGACAGCCTGACCCCGTCGCGGCCGATCAGGTCGTAGCCCGCCCGGCGCGTGTAGTCGGTGCCGACCTCGAAGCCGGAGGCGTAGATGACGCAGTCGACCGGGTATTCGCGGCCGGCGACGACGACGCCCCGCTCGGTGATCCGCTCCACGCCCTTGCCGTCGGTGTCGACGAGGTGTGTGCCGGGAACGTTGAAGGCCTGCAGGTATTCGTCGTGGAAGCACGGGCGCTTGCAGAGCTGGCGGTACCAGGCCTTGAGCTTGTGCGCCGTCTCCGGGTCCGCGACGATCGCGTCGACGCGGGCGCGGATCTCCTCCATCTTCTCGAAGTCGGAGTCCTCGTAGGCGGCCTGCATCTTCTCCGGGGTGAAGTCCTCCGGCGGGAGCGCCATGATCCTTGATCGGACCCGGCGGGAGATGTCGGTCCAGCCGTCCATCACCAGGTCGTCCTCCGCCGGGCCGCCGGTCTGGTTGGAGGTGAAGTTCTCCAGCCAGCGCTGCTGCCAGCCCGGCGTCGCGATGCCGGCGAACCAGCCCGGGTCGGTCGGCCGGTTGTCCCGCACGTCCACCGATGACGGCGTGCGCTGGAACACGTACAGCTCCGCGCATGCCCTTGCCAGGTGCGGCACGCACTGCACGGCCGTCGCGCCCGTGCCGATGAGGGCCACCCGCTTGCCGGCCAGCCGGTCCATGGGCGCGCCTGAGGGGTCGCCGCCCGTGTAGGCGTAGTCCCAGCGGCTGGTGTGGAAGCTGTGCCCGCCGAACTCCTCGATCCCCGGGATGCCGGGCAGTTTGGGCACGTGCAGCGGGCCGATGCCCATGGCGACGAACTGGGCGGTGAAGGCGTCGCCGCGATCGGTCCGCACGATCCAGCGGGAGCAGGCCTCGTCCCATTCGAGGCTCCGCACCTCGGTGTGGAAGAGCGCGTCGTCGTACAGGCCGAAGTGCTTGCCGATGCGGCGGCAGTGCTCAAGGATCTCGGGCGCGTGCGCGTACTTCTCGGTCGGCATGTGGCCGGTCTCCTCCAGCAGCGGCATGTACACGAACGAGGCCGTGTCGCACTGCGCGCCCGGATAGCGGTTCCAGTACCAGGTGCCGCCGAAGTCGCCGCCCTTCTCCACGATGCGCACGTCGCCGACCCCGGCCTCCTTCAGCCGCGCGCCGGTGACCAGGCCGGCGAAGCCGCCGCCGATGAACGCGACCGTCACGTGGTCGGTCTTCGGCTCCCGTTCGGTCACCGGCGTGTACGGGTCCTCGGCGTAGTGCGCGAAGCGGCCGGTGAGGCGCAGGTACTGGTCGTTGCCGTCCGGGCGGAGCCGCTTGTCCCGCTCTTCGCGATATTTCGTACGAAGGGACTCTTTGTCGATGGCTGGACGGCTTGTTGGGAGATCGGCGGCAGTCATGCATCCTCCGGAACGGGGACGGGGTGCCGGGACGCTCGAAACCGAGCTCAATTTCAGAATGTCATTCGGTTATGGCCTCCGGCAAGCCCGGCCCGGCACCGTCGTCAGTGACCCGAGTACCGGGCACCGGCACTATGGTGAAATGCCGGACACACGAGGAAGCTGAATCGCATTGGCTCATCGCGCCCTGGTCATCGCCATGCTGCCCGCGATCGGGCTGCGTGTGCTCGCCGTGCTCGGGTTCCCTCCCGCGCTGCTCTTCTACGGCGACTCGTTCGCCTTCCTGCGCGAAGAGCTCTCCCCCGGCACGACCAGGCCCTCCGGATACTCGCTGCTGCTCGCCCTGCTGCGGCCCGCGCACAGCCTCACGGTGGTCACGGTCCTGCAGCACCTGCTGGGGCTGGCGCTCGCGGTGGCCGTCTACGCGCTGCTGCGGCGGCGCGGCCTGCCCGGCTGGGGAGCCACGCTGCTGGTGACCCCGCTGCTGTTCGACGAGTTCCTGGTGCTGCTCGAACACATGATCATGGCGGACGCCGTCTTCATCGTGCTGGTCACGGCCGCGATCGTGCTCGTCGTGTGGCGGGTCACCCCGGCCACGGCGGCGATCGGCGGCCTGCTGCTCGGGCTGGCCGGGATCACCAGGACGGTCGGGCTGCCGCTGCTGATCCTGACCGCCGCGTACCTGCTGATCAGGCGATACGGCTGGCGGCCGCTGCTGGCGCTGCTGGTGGCCGGGGCGATCCCGCTGGGCGCGTACGCGACGTGGACGAAGGTGGAGAAGGGCAAGTTCGCGCTGACCGAGGCGGACGGGAACTTCCTGTGGTCCAGGACCATGAGCTTCGCCGACTGCGCGGTCATCAAACCTCCTGACCGGCTGGCCGTGCTCTGCCCGACGATGCCGGTGGCCGAGCGTCCTTATCCGCCCTATTGGCTGTGGGAGAGCTTCTCGCCGCTGCTCAAGGTGCCGGGGGCGGCCAATCGCAACAAGCTCGCCGGGGAGTTCGGCAGGGCGGCGATTCTGGCGCAGCCTGGGGCGTACCTGGGCGCGGTTTCGACCGATCTCGGGCAGTTGCTGCGCTGGGAGCGTACCGGGGCGGCCGAGAAGACGCCGTACAAGCTGCCTGCGGCCGAGCGCCCGCTGAGCGAGTCCGTGCGCGGCATCGCCGAGTCCTACGAGGGGGGACCGGCCGCGACGCGGGTCGTCGAGCCGTTCGCCGGCTGGCTGCGCGCGTACCAGCGCTTCGGATATGTCCCGTTCCCGCTGCTCATGCTGGCACTGGGCGGCGCGCTGGTGACCGCGCTGGTCAGGCGGCGATGGGACGCGTTGCTGCCCGGGGTCGCGGCGCTCGCGCTGGTCGTCTCGCCGCCGTTCCTGGCCGCCTTCGACGTGCGCTACGTGATCCCGGCGATCCCGCTGATCTTCCTGGCGCTGGGGCTGGCGATCGCCGCCCGCTCGCCGTCCCGGCAAGAGCCGGCCGAGCCCGAACAGGAAGCGCTGAACGTGGCCTGACGGTAACTTGTTCTCTACCTAGCCCCTAGCTAGAGTTAGAGCATGGGTGCGAATCCGCGCATGACCTTGCCGACGCAGCTCGTCCTCCGTGCTCTCCTCGAAAATCCCACGCGTGAGATGTACGGACTGGAGATCTGCGACGCCGCCGGCCTGGCCAGCGGCACGATTCACCCCATACTCGCCCGATTCGAGGGCATCGGCTGGCTCCAGTCGAGGTTCGAAGACATCGACCCGAGCGAAGAGGGCCGTCCCCGCCGTCGCTACTACCGGCTGACTGCGGACGGTGCCGAGCTTGCGCGCAACGCGCTCGCCACGGCACACACCAAGATCGGCAGACTGCCGATCGTGCGGCCCGGCTTCGCGGACGGTGCGGTGTGACGGATTTACGGGGCGACGCCGACATTCTGCAGCGCACCGGGGTCCTCGACCTCACCCGGGTCCTGGAGCGCGCCCGTGTCCACGCCGGTGTGCTCGTTCTCGACCTGGAGCGCAGCCGCGAGCTGGCGTACTCCCGCGAGGCCGTCCTGCTGCTCGACCGCGCCCGTCGTCGCGCGCTCAGGCTGGCCGGCACGCTGGAGGACGCCCGCATCCCCGATCTCACCACCACCCCGCTCGCCGCGCTGGACCGTGGCCTCGACCAGGCCAGGATCCTGACGCGGGGGCTCGCGGACGAGCGCGTCATCGGCGGCGCGCGCCGGCGCGCACGCGCGCTCGCGGGGGCGCGCGCGTGCGGCCGGATCCTGGAGCCCGCGCGGACGCTGGCGCGCACGCTCGGCGACGTCCAGCTCCGGGCCCGCGAGCTGGACCGTGATCTCGGTCAGGCCGTGCGGCTGGTGTACGAGCTGTCCAAGTGGCTCTCCCACCAGGAGCCGGCGCACGTCATCGCCAAGCGGAACAACATCGCCCGCTCGGCCGAGCTGCTGGTCGAGGTCATGACCCGGCTGCTGCCCGCGATGCACCGCAGCCGGTACGCCGAGGAGCTGCACGCCGAGCTGTACGAGCTGGCCAGGCTCAAGGCGACGTCGTCCGTGCAGCTCAGGTATTCGGTCCACCAGTTGCGCCGGGTGCTCGAACTGCGGCTGGCGCTGTCGGGGCGGGGCCGGTTCTATCGCGTACGGCGTACCGTGTCGTGGGTCCTCGCCTCGGAATGGCGGACGTGGAGTGTGCTCGGGCCGTCGATGATCGCGGCGGCGTACAACGTGTATCTGGCGCAGGGGTGGGGCTCGGCGTTCTACACGTTGCCCGGCATGGTGGGGTTCTACGTGGGGGTCGAGTGGCTGCGCAAGCGCTGGCACATCCCGATGAAGCGGCGCCGCCGGCCGCCGAGGCTGTGACCTGTCCCGCTAAGCGGGCGGCGTGCGCATGGGCTCAGGGGCGGGCGGCGTGCCTACTGGCTCCGGGGCGAGCGGTGGGCCGTCGGGGAGCTCGGCGGGCGCGCACCACGTGCCGAGGAACGCCTCCGCGAGCTCGCCCGCGCCGGCGAACGGGCCGCCCGGGTGTTCCAGGCTCGCCTCGGTCAGGCGGCTGACCCTCTCGTCCACCAGCGCGCCGGTCGACGCGGCGTCGGTCACCTCGCCCGCCCGTTCCGCGAGGTAGCCGATGGTGGCGCCGGCGCCGCACACGAAGTCGGCGAGCGGGACGATGCCGCGCGCCACGAGGGTGCGCAGGCCACCGGCGGTGTACGGGACGTTGGCGGCCGGGGCGATCACTCTCGCGCGTACCGTCTTCGCCCGCCCCTGGTGCAGGACGCCGGTCCGCGCACCGGGGACCACGACGTCGGCGGCGACTTCGTACAGGCTCCCAGGAGGCAGGACGGGCCGGCCCAGCCGCAGGACGCAGCCGTCGCCGTGCTCGGCACGCAGCTCGAACAGCGCCGCGACGTCCAGCCCCGACTCGTCCGCCACGCAGCCGTGGATGGTGGACAGGGCGACCAGCCGTCCGCCGCGCCGCGCCAGCTCGCGCACGACACCGCCGCCCACCTTGCCGAACCCTTCCACCGCGAACGTACGGCCCGCCAGGCCGCCGAGCGCCGTGTCCGCGGCGGCGACCACGCCGAGCCCGGTCACGACGGTGTCCACCAGCTCGCCGTCGATCTCCTGGTGCATGATCGAATCCGCCCGGTAGCCGGGCAGCGAGGCGAAGTCCTGGGTCCGCGTACCGAGGTCGGAGGCCGTGAGGAACGACCCGCTCGCCACGAGCGGCCGGATCTCCGCACAGTACTTCGCCACCACGGCGGCCCGCTCCTCCGCCCCGCCCCGCAGCACCGCCTTCGCGCCGCCGATCCGCTGACCGAGCACGGCCAGCTTGTACGTCATCGCGCGCGCCAGCAGCCGCGCCTCCACGGACGTGACGTCGGGAGCGAGCCGCGTGCCGCCCGCGCTCGTCTCGCAGTCGAGGTCGAAGGCCACGAAGCCGTCGACCGAGGTGAGTTCCACGACCTTCATGATGTGCGCCCCCAGGAGTCGGTCATGTGCGTCTTTTTCGGGCGTCTCAATAGCGCGATATGCCCAGTACGCCATGCCGTGCCCGCTCACCACAACCGCCTGCCGGCTCCTTTCGACGGCCTGGCACGGGTGCGGCCGCGATGGGACGCTGGTCGTGCTGCCGCGCCGCCGCTCGCCGGCTGACGGCGTGCTCGTCGGGAGGCGGCGTGGCCATCGGCAGGCGGCGTGCTCATCGGGAGGCGGACGTGCGCCCCACCATCCTTCGCGGTCTCCGCTCGCTCCCTTTCCCCCGGCGGGGCTCGCTGGGGGCGAACGCCTGGCGGGTGTCCGTCGCCGGATGTCTCAGCGCCGTCGGCGACGGCGTACGCCTGGTCGCGTTGCCGCTCTCGGCGGTGGCGGCCACGCCGGACCCGGTCCAGATCACCGCCGTGACAGCGGCCACCCGGCTGCCCTGGGTGCTGGCCCCGGTGATCGGCGCGGCGGTCGACAGATTCAGCCGGCACCGGGTGATGGTGGCCGCGGACGTGACGCGCGCCGCCATCATGCTCCTGCTCGCCGGAGTGACGCTGTTCCGGCCGCCCGAGATAGCGATGTTGCTCGTGGTGGCGCTGACGGCGGGCGTGGCCGAGGTGTTCTTCGAGACCGCCAACCACGCGCTGGCGCCGTCCTTGGTGACCGACCGCGATTTCGAGCGGGTCAACGCGCGACTGGTGACCGTGCAGGCCATCGGGGCGACCCTGGCCGGCCCGCCGCTCGGACTGCTGCTCTGGACGATGTGGGCGCCCGCGGCGTTCCTGCTGGACGCGGTCAGCTTCGCCGCCTCGGCCGCGCTCATCTCCAGAGTCACCCTCGGCACGGCGACCGGCCCGGCCCCGGCGGGCCTGCTCAGGTCGACGATGACGGGCCTGCGCTACCTGACCCGCCATCGGACCCTGCGCCTGCTGGTCGTCGTGATGTCGGCCACCTGTTTCGCCAACCAGGGGGTGTTCTCGCTCCTCGTCCTGCACACCTCGGCCGTGCTCGGCCTGCCCGGCTCCTCCTACGGCTGGCTGCTGATCGCCGGCGGCGTGGGCAGCCTGGCCGCGGCGAACGCCGCCCCCGCCCTGCTCGGCCTGCTGAGTCACCGCCTCGCGCTGGTCGCCTCCGTCGCGACCCTGTCGGCCACCTGCCTCGGCCTGGCCGTCACGACATGGTGGCCGCTCGCGGCGGGCCTGATCGCCTTGAACGGCGCCGCCACGGCCGTCCTGAACGTGATCGTCCTCAGCGCCCGCCAGCGGCTTTCTCCGCCGCACCTCCTGGGCCGGGTCACCGCCGGCGCCCGCTCCGTCGCCCGCGGGGCCACCGCGCTCGGGGCCACCACGGCCGGTCTCGCCGCCGGCGCCTTCGGCCTCCCGCTGACGTGGATCCTGGCGAGCGCCGTCCTCTCCGCCTCGGTTCTCACCCTGCCGGCGGTCCGGCGGCCGTAGAATTGTATCGTTCATTATCTTGTATGATTCGTGTTTATGAGGCTACGTTGGGAGCCATGACCGCATCCAGGACTCCGACCCCCGCTGAGGAGTTGCGCGGTGTCGGCCTTCGGGTGACGGCCGCACGCGTCGCGCTGCTCGAAACCGTCCGGGCCGGTGACCACCTCGGCGTCGAGGCGCTCGCCTCCGGAGTGCGTGAGCGCGTGGGGCACATCTCGCTGCAGGCCGTGTACGAGGCGCTCAACGCCCTCACCGCGGCCGGCCTCGTGCGCCGCATCGAGCCGGCCGGCAGCCCCGCTCGTTTCGAGGGACGCGTGGGCGACAACCACCACCACATCGTGTGCCGGTCGTGTGGTGCCGTCGCCGACGTCGACTGCGCGGTCGGCCATGCGCCCTGCCTGCATGCGTCCAACGACAGCGGCTTCACGATCGACGAGGCCGAGGTCATCTTCTGGGGCCGGTGTCCCGACTGTTCAACCGCCCGCAGTTCCTGAGGGCCGTTATCCCCCTAGTTCGGAAGGATTCTCATGACTGAGAACCATGATGCAATCGTCACAGACCCGAAGTCGGAGGGCGAGGGTGGCTGCCCGGTCGCGCATGAGCGCGCGCTGCACCCGACTCAGGGCGGCGGCAACCGCCAGTGGTGGCCTGAGCGGCTCAACCTGAGGATCCTCGCGAAGAACCCCGTCGTGGCGAACCCGCTCGGCGAGGAGTTCGACTACGCCGAGGCGTTCAAGTCCCTCGATCTTCCTGCCGTGAAGCGGGACATCGCGGAGGTCCTGACGACCTCGCAGGACTGGTGGCCGGCCGACTTCGGGCACTATGGGCCGTTCATCATCCGGATGGCGTGGCACAGCGCGGGCACGTACCGGATCAGCGACGGCCGCGGCGGCGCCGGCGCCGGCCAGCAGCGCTTCGCCCCCCTCAACAGCTGGCCCGACAACGGCAACCTCGACAAGGCGCGCCGCCTGCTGTGGCCGGTCAAGAAGAAGTACGGCCAGAAGCTCTCCTGGGCCGACCTGATGATCCTCTCCGGCAACGTCGCCCTGGAGTCGATGGGCTTCAAGACCTTCGGCTTCGCCGGCGGCCGTGCGGACGTCTGGGAGCCCGACGAGGACGTCTACTGGGGCCCCGAGTCCACCTGGCTCGGCGACGAGCGCTACACCGGCGACCGCGAGCTGGAGAACCCCCTCGGCGCGGTGCAGATGGGTCTCATCTACGTCAACCCGGAGGGCCCGAACGGCAACCCCGACCCGCTCGCCGCGGCTCGCGACATCCGTGAGACGTTCCGCCGGATGGCGATGAACGACGAGGAGACCGTCGCCCTGATCGCGGGCGGTCACACCTTCGGCAAGACCCACGGCGCGGGCCCGTCGGAGCACGTCGGCGCCGACCCCGAGGCCGCCTCGATCGAGGACCAGGGCCTCGGCTGGAAGAACACGTTCGGCACCGGCAAGGGCGGCGACACGATCACCAGCGGCCTTGAGGGCATCTGGACGAACACGCCGGTGACCTGGGACAACAGCTTCTTCGAGATCCTTTACGGCTACGAGTGGGAGCTGTTCCAGAGCCCCGCGGGCGCGAACCAGTGGCGGCCGAAGGACGGCGCCGGCGTGGGCACCGTTCCCGACGCTCACGACCCGTCGAAGAGCCACGCCCCGACGATGCTCACGACCGACCTCTCGCTCCGCGTGGACCCGATCTACGACCAGATCTCGCGGCGCTTCTACGAGAACCCGTCCGAGTTCGCGGACGCCTTCGCCCGCGCCTGGTACAAGCTGACCCACCGCGACATGGGCCCGATCGTGCGCTACCTCGGCCCGGAGGTCCCGGCCGAGACGCTGCTGTGGCAGGACCCGCTCCCCGCGCTGACGCACGAGCTCGTCGACGCCGACGACGTCGCCGCTCTCAAGGCCCAGATTCTCGCCTCCGGCCTGTCGGTGCCCCAGCTCGTGTCCGCCGCGTGGGCGTCGGCCTCGTCCTTCCGCGGCAGCGACAAGCGCGGCGGCGCCAACGGCGCGCGCGTCCGCCTGCAGCCGCAGAGCGGGTGGGAGGTCAACGACCCCGACCAGCTCGCGACGGTGCTGCGCACCCTGGAGGGGATCCAGCAGTCCTTCAACGCCGCCCAGACCGGCGGCAAGCAGGTCTCGCTCGCCGACCTGATCGTGCTCGCCGGCGGCGCGGCCGTCGAGGACGCCGCCAAGGAGGCCGGCGTCACCGTCACCGTCCCCTTCACGCCGGGCCGCGTGGACGCCTCGCAGGAGCAGACGGACGTGGAGTCGTTCGCCGCGCTTGAGCCGACCGTCGACGGGTTCCGTAACTACCTCGGGAAGGGCAACCGGCTGCCGGCCGAGTACCTGCTGCTCGACCGGGCGAACCTGCTGACCCTGAGCGCCCCCGAGATGACCGTCCTCGTCGGCGGCCTGCGCGTTCTCGGCGCGAACCACGCGCAGTCGGCGCTCGGCGTCCTCACCGCCAACCCCGGGACGCTGACGAACGACTTCTTCGTCAACCTGCTCGACCTGGGCACGACGTGGACGGCGACGTCCGAGGACGCGAACACGTTCGAGGCGCGCGACGCCACGGGCGCGGTCACGTGGACCGGCAGCCGGGCCGACCTCGTCTTCGGCTCGAACTCGGAGCTGCGGGCGCTGGCCGAGGTGTACGCGAGCGACGACGCCAAGGAGAAGTTCGTGCAGGACTTCGTCGCGGCGTGGACCAAGGTGATGGAGCTCGACCGCTTCGATCTGGTCTGATCCTTGACGTCCAGGCCGGCCCCGCACGGGCCGGCCTGGACGTTTCAGTTCGGGGCCGAATCCGTCCACTCGGCGACCTCGTACGTCTCGTACTCGGACACTTCGCCCGGCTGGTGGAACCGGTCGGGCTGGCTCCCGGCCGTCAGCCGGCGCGGCTTGCCGTCGTCTCCCGGGGGCAACTCCCGCGAGCCGTGCGGCGGCGTCGCCACGAGATCCCGCATGGCCAGCAGCGTCCCGTCGCCGGGATTGATGATCCACTGGCGCCGGTAGGTGCCGAGCTGCCTGGGCGCGGTGGAGAGGCCGAGCGGAATGGTCGTCTCCAGCGGCAGGGAGACCACCACTCCCGTACGGCCCAGAGGGTCGGTCGTCTCGCCCTCGACTTTGACGCCGGGCAGGGCGGCGAGCATCCTGAAGGCGGCCGCCCGCACCGCCGGAGGCACGAACGCCCTGGTCAGCAGCGCTCCGGCCACATCGCTCAGCGCTCGGACCCGCTTCTCGCCCCGCAGGGCGCGGATCGGCCGCTTCGTGACCTTCGGGGCGTACGCCTCCCAATCGCCCTTGAGGTCGAGCAGGACGTCCTCCAGCTCCCCGGGCTCGGCCGGCAGCGCGGCCAGGTCTTGCGGCGTCATGCCGAAGACTCGCCGATCACTGGCCGTGCGGCACGTCCGCTCCCCTCTCGCGGCTTCCATGAACAGGGTGCCCACCCCGGTCCCGGTCGGGACCCGCACCTTCTTGGGCGACCCCGCCTGCTGCCACTTCTGCCGGTCGCGGGCGGTCCACGGGCGCGCGGGCAGGTCCTGGTGGGCGTAGCACGACGTGCCGGTCCGATCGGTCCAGTCGTCGTACCTCATCCGCGACTCGACCTTGTAGTGGTCCGCCGCGCTCTCGCCGACCGCGTAGATCTTCCCGTCGATGCGGGTGGTGTGCCAGTACTTCCCCGTCGGCCCCTTCCGCACGTTGACGGCGGCCACCAGCAGCGCGTTGCCCGGGCTCTTGAGGACCGGCGGCCCCACGTCGGAGGCCGGCGAGATCACGACCACGATCGCCGCGACCAGGGCGGCGGTCGCCATCATGCTCACCGCCGGCACCCAGACGCGGCGGCGGGAGCGTGGCGGAGGGGCAGAGCGCCAGTCGGTACGCAGGGCGAGCCGCTCCGGGCTCTCCTCACGAGCCAGCGTGGTCCGCATGTGCCGCAACGCGTCGAGTTCATCCATCGTTCTCCTCCCCGGGGAGTGCCTTGCGGAGCTTGGTACGGGCCCGGTGGATCTTGGCCTTGACGGTGCCCAGAGGCAGCTCCAGAATCGCCGCGATCTCCGCGTACGACAGCTCGCCCCAGGCGAGCAGCAGGACGGCGCCGCGGTCCTGGGCGCTGAGGGACGCGAGCGCCTTCGCCAGCCGGGGCCCGTACGCCGCCGCCGCCATCCGTTCGCTGACCAGCTCGGCGAGGCCGTCCTCCGCCGGGTCCACACCCGTTCTGGCGAACGCCCGGTACATCCGGGTCTCCTGCCGATGATGCTTGGCGATCAGATTGCTCGCGATGCCCCATAACCACGCGGCGAACTCCGATCGCCCGTCGAATCGCCCCCGCTGCCGGAACGCGGTGGCGAACGCCTCGGCCACGAGGTCGTCGGCGAGAGTGCACCCGAGACGCCGCTTGATGTAGGCGTGGAGTCGCGGCGCATGGCGGCGGAACAACTCGCCGAACGCCTCGGGGTCGGCGAGGGAGGCGGCGACGATTCCCGCATCGTCGAGCTGCTGACTCACCGCTTTGGCGGTGCGTCCCTTCACGAGCGGTTCCTCCGGGTCCAAGGTGCTGACATACCTCCTCTATCCCGAAGCCGGTCCGCCGGTTGCGGAAATTTCTCGGGCCGTGTCGATTCCGGCTGCGCGCGATCGACGCGTTCATGAAAGCAAGCGAAACCACTCAGGAGATGTGATGAGCACTGTGGTCATGCACAACGTCGTGTCGGTGGACGGCTTCATCGCCGACGCGAAGGATCAGGTCGGCCCGCTGTTCGACTGGTACTTCAACGGCGACGCCGAGCTCTCCGCCGGTAACACCGCCAGGGTCTCGCGGATCTCGGCCGAGTACGTCAAGCCGATGTGGGAGAGCATCGGGGCGATGGTGATCGGGCGTCACCTGTTCGACACCACCAACGGCTGGGAGGGGTCGCCGCCGGCGGGCGAGCACGTGGTCGTGGTCTCGCACCGGCCCAGGCCCGACGGGTGGCACCCCGAGGCGTCGTACCACTTCGTCGGCGATGTGGCGCAGGCGGTCGCGAAGGCCAAGGAGCTGGCCGGGGAGCGCACCGTCGCCGTGGCGGCCGGCGACGTCGGCGGGCAGGCGCTCGCCCTCGGCCTGGTGGACGAGGTGGCGATGGACGTGGTGCCGGTGGTGTTCGGCTCGGGCAAGCGCTACTTCGGGTCCGTCGACGCCCAGCACCTGCTGGAGGACCCGCACGTGGTCATCCAGGGCGACCGGGTGCTGCACCTGCTCTACCGCGTACGCCGCTAGCGAGCTCGTGTCCCGTGCTCATGCCCCCCGTCCTCGTGTCCCCCGTCAGAGCTACCCGCAGTGTCCGTCTCAGTGGGATGTGACCGGCCTGCTCCGCTGCCTAATCTCCCTTGTGTCGCAACAGCCAAAGGGGACGGGATCATGACACTCACGGATCACCAGGGCAGCATCTTTTCGCGGGCCGGCCTCCGGTTGCCCGTCATGTTGGTCGCGCTGATCGGCCTGATGGTGGCGGCCGCCGGGATCAACCAGGTCGTCTCGCCCATCCCGTTCCTCGCACTGCCGGTGGGGATCGGCCTGGCCATCGCCGGCGTGGCCTGCTACCACTGGCTGTCGCGGACCGTCGAGCTCCGCCCGAGCATCCCCGAGCTCGCGAAGCCGGGCCGGTGGTCCCACCTGCGTCGCGGGGCGCTGCTCGGATTCGGGCTGTTCATCACGTTGATGCTGCTGATCGCGGTGTTCGGCGGCTGGCAGAGCCTGTCCTGGGGCTCCTTCGGCGGGTTCGCCGCCACCGCCGGCATGATGGCGAGCGTCGCGGTCACCGAGGAGCTGCTGTTCCGCGGGTTCCTGTTCCGCGTCATCGAGGAGCGCTGCGGCACTGTGGTGACTCTGGTCGTGTCCTCGGTGCTGTTCGGGGCGACGCACCTGGTCAACGGCAACGCCACGTTGTGGGGCACGCTCTCGATCGCCTTGACGGGCGGGACCATGCTGGCCGCCGCCTACGTCGTGACCCGCTCGCTGTGGCTGCCGATCGGCCTGCACTTCGCCTGGAACTTCGCCCAGGCCGGTCTCTTCGGCGTCGCGGTCTCCGGCTCGGACACACCGTCCCACGGCCTGCTGAACACCGCGCTGTCCGGTCCTTCCGTACTGACCGGCGGCACGTTCGGGCCGGAGGCCAGCCTGTTCGCCCTGCTGGTCTGCCTGGTGCCCACCATCTTCCTGCTGCGGCGGGCCGCCCGCACCGGCCAGATCCGCCCCCGCCCGCGGCGCGCCGCCGGTCGGGGCTAACTCTGCGAGCGGCGGGCTTCGAGTGCGTCCAGGATCAGGTCCAGGCCGTAGCCGAACTCGCTCGCGTAGTCGTAGCCCGGCTTCAGGGCGTGATCGACGATCATCTCGGTGAGGTACGGCAGCTCGTCCGCCGGCAGGTGATCGAGGATGCCGCCGGCCACGTCCCCGACCTCGGCCGGCGTCGTCAGGGGCAGGTTCGCCTCCTGGAGGACGTACCCGTCGATGTAGCTGTCGAGGAGCGAGACGGCGTGCGCGGCCATCGTCAGCGAGAACCCCGCCTCCCGGAGGACTCCGAGGACGGCGTCGTGGTGGCGGAGCGTCGCCATCCCCGGGTTGCGGCGGGAGTCTATGAGGCCGAGGGCCCAGCTGTGCTGGGACAGGACCGCGCGTGCGGAGGAAGCGCGCGCACGGATCGCGTCGCGCCAGTCGTCGCACTCGACGCCGGGTAGCTTGATCGCCGCGAACACCATGTCGACCACGCCGTCGAGGATCGCGTCCTTGTTCGGCACGTGGTGGTAGAGCGACATCGCCTCCACGCCCAGCTCCTGCGCGACCCGCCGCATCGTGATCGCCTCCACGCCGCCGCGGTCGGCGACCCGGATCGCGGCTTCCAGCACGAGACCTCTGCTGAGCGGTTGCGATGGTGGCGGCACGACGGGCTCCTGCGGATGAGGGATTGACAACCTTACGAGCGTAAGCCAGTCTTACGAGCGTAAGCCAACCTTACATGCGTAAGCTGCCTAAGGAGATTCCGATGCCGATGCCCAGGTGGTGGGGGCACGTGAACAAGAGGGTGTTCAACCCGCTCGCGATCAAGGGCGGGAAGTATCCCGTGCTGATTCACGTCGGTCGCGTCTCCGGCGCGACGTACCGCACGCCGCTCGACGCGTTTCCCGTCGAGGGCGGCTACCTGTTCGTTCTGGTGTACGGCTCGCGCTCGGACTGGGTGCAGAACATCCTGGCGGCCGACGGTGCACGGCTCCGGGCCGACGGGAAGGAGATCGAGCTCGCCGCTCCACGCCTCGTCGGGAAAGACGAGGCGTTCCAGGCGCTCCCCGCCTCGGCGGCCCGCCCGCCGCGGGTGCTGCGCATCACCGAGTTCCTGCGGATGGACCTGGTCGCGGCCTGACGCTGCGAAAATGGTTCGATCTTGCTCCTGAGCGGCGGTTACGCTGGCCGGACGTCCGCATCACTCAGCTTTGGAGGCGACCGTGGCGATGCCGAAGAAGGGCTCGCGGCTCATCACCGTCGATGGGGCCGTCTTCCGCTGGCGGGTCGGCCACAAGCCGTCCTTCAGCCCGGACAAGAGCGCGAGCCCTCTCACGTTCGCCGTCGAGCAGGCCGAAGATCCGGGAAGCGTCCTTGTGGTGTCGCTCCCCTGCGCCCGGCCGGACAACTGGCAGGGCGAGCGGACCATCACGGTCCGGCCCGTCCTCGTCGCCCGATGCATCCGGCGGGCCCTGGAGCAGGGATGGCGCTCGGGGCAGCCGGGCTCGACCTTCCAGGTGTCCGTTGCCGAGGACGAGCTGGCCCCGCTTCTGGGCGAACCGCCTCGATACCTGATCCCCTTCCTGTGGGGCATGATGCCTGAAGGCGGCAGCATCCGGGACCTCCCTCGCGCCACCCAGATCTGGAGCCGCGACGCATGACCGCCGTCGAGGACTATTTCGCCCAGTACGGCACGCGGGCCCCCAGATTGACCCGCCTGTACGGCGACACGGTGAAGTTCCTGGTCACCGGCACCAACCTACGTATGCGCGGCCGCCGCCGTTAACTCGGTAGGAAGCACCGATCCGCCGGAGAGCGGGGAAAGTGAAGCTTTTCGCAGACAGTCACGAAGCTGAGGCGCGTCTTCCCGACAGCGCCTGAGCCCTGCGAAAGGCAGACTCATGTCCACGTCATTCAGCCTCAAGTCCGCGGCTCCCAGGATTGGCGCAAGGAGCCGTCGCCGAACGGGTTCCGCCTGCACAACCGGCTGCTCCAGGAGCTCGGCGCCGGCGACTACCGCCTGACGGCCTCCGGCACCAGCGTGTTCACCGAGCTCTGCGCGCCGAAGAACAACGCCGCCAGGCAGAACTGGCAGCTGGTGAAGACGGGTGGGATCGCCCGCCTGCAGCGCGGCGCCCTGTTCCTGACCTACCCGGCCAGTGCCAGCGGTTCGGTCTTTCTCGCCGCCCAGGGCACGGCGACCACCCAGTCGTTCCTGGAGAACAACGAAGGCATCAAGTAGGACAAGCCGGGCGGTTCCCAGCCAGGGGATCGCCCGCTCTCGTCCTGGAGCTCCTATTCGTCCTCGGCGAACACGACCTCGCGGCGCTTGCGGATCGTCGGGAGGACCGTGACGACGAGTGCGCCCACGGCCAGGGCCAGGAGCACCGCGGAGATCGGCCGGGTCAGGAAGACCGACGCGTCGCCGCGGGAGATGATGAGCGCCCGCCGCAGGTTCTCCTCCAGCAGCGGCCCGAGGACGAAGCCGAGCAGCAGGGGCGCCGGCTCGCAGCCGCACTTGATCAGGATGTAGCCCAGGATCCCGAAGAACACGATCGCGTAGACGTCGTACGGATTGGACTCCAGTGAGTACGTGCCGATCGCGGCGAACAGGATGATCATCGGGAACAGCACCTGGTACGGAATGCGCAGCATGCGCACCCAGAGACCGATCAGCGGCAGGTTCAGCAGCACGAGCAGCACGTTGCCGATCCACATGGACGCGATCAGGCCCCAGAACAGCTCCGGCTCGTCGATGATGACGTTCGGGCCGGGAGTGATGCCGTGGACGATGAACGCGCCGACCATCAGCGCCATCACCGGGTGGGCCGGCAGCCCCAGGGTGAGCAGCGGGATGAACGACGTCTGCGCGGCGGCGTTGTTCGCCGACTCGGGACCCGCGACGCCCTCGATCGCGCCGTGCCCGAACTCCTGCCGCCGCTTCGAGATCCGCTTCTCGACGGCGTACGAGGTGAAGGAGGCCAGCACGTGGCCGCCGCCGGGCAGGACGCCGAGCGCGGCGCCGAGACCGGTGCCCCGCAGGATCGGGCCGACCATCCGGCGCCGGTCCTCGCGGGTCGGCCAGAGGTTCTTCACCTTGCTGATGACCGCGGTGCGGGTGTCCTCGTTCTCCAGGTTGCGCAGGATCTCGGCCACCCCGAACATGCCGACGGCGACGGACACGAAGTCGATGCCGCCGTACAGCTCGCGCTGGTCGAACACGAATCGGGGCGTACCGGTGTAGAGGTCCTGGCCGACCGTGCCGAGCAGGACGCCGAGCGCGATCATCGCCAGCGCCTTGAGCGCCGTGCCACGCGCCAGCGCGATCGACACGATGAGGCCGAGCAGCACCAGCGAGAAGTATTCTGCCGGGCCGAACTGCAACGCGACGCGGGCCAGCGGCGGGGCGGCGACGGCCAGCGCGACGGTCGCCAGCGTACCCGCGATGAAGGAGCCGACCGCGGCGGCGGCCAGCGCCGCGCCCGCCCGCCCCTGCCGGGCCATCTCGTGCCCGTCCAGCGCCGTGACCGCCGCCGACGACTCACCGGGCAGGTTGATCAGGATGGCGGTCGTCGAGCCGCCGTACTGTGCGCCGTAGTAGATGCCGGCCAGCATGATCAGCGCCGTCACCGGCTCGAAGCTGAACGTGATCGGCAGCAGCATCGCCACCGTCGCCGTCGGCCCGATGCCGGGCAGCACGCCGACCGCCGTCCCGAGCAGCACTCCCACGAAGCAGTAGAGGACGTTCTGGACCAGGAGGGCGGTGGAGAAGCCCAGCGCGAGGTTGTCGAGAAGTTCCATGCCTCAATCCGGATGCCGCGTCAGAATCCCAGCCACGGGCCCCATAGCGGGATCCGCACCTGAAGTCCGACGACGAAGATGAGCGTGCTGGCCAAGGTCAGCCCGGCCGTCACGGCCAGGGCCGTGAGCAGTCGTACGCGCGTACTGGCCAGTGCGGTGAGCAGGGTGGTCACCGCCGACGCCGGTACGAATCCGAGGCCCCGGACGGTGAATCCGAAGAACAGCAGCGCGAGCACGATGAGGCCGACCGCACGCCAGGGGATCGTCCCGAACGCGACCACCTCGCCCGCGACGAGTCCCTTGACGACGATCGCCAGCCCCAGTGCGGCCACGGTCGCGCCGACCAGCAGCGGGAAGGCGCCGGGGCCCATCCGCAGCGGGGAGCCCAGCTCGTAGCCGAGCGCCCCCACCACGAATGCGCCACCGATCAGGACGAAGATTCCCCCGGCGAGGACGTCCGGGAAGGACCGGCGGCGCTTCATCTCAGGAGGCCTTGACCCCGGCGTCGGCGATGACCTTCGCCCAGGTGCCGAGCTGTTCCTGCAGCTTGGCCCGATGCGCCTCCGGGGTCGCGCTCTCGGGCGGGACCGGCGCGGTGCCGAGCTTGGCCATCTGGTCGATGACCTTCTGGTCGGCCAGTGCCACCTTCAGCGCCTCCGACAGCTTCTGGACGACCTCCTTCGGCGTGCCGACCGGTACGTAGAGGCCGTGCCACACGCTGACCTGGAGCTTGGGCAGCCCCGCCTCGGTCGTGGTGGGCACGTCGGGCAGGCTCTTCACCCGCTCCGGCGTGGTGACCGCGTATGCCTTGACCTCGCCCGCGGTGATCTGGCCACTGGTGTTGGTCGTCTGGTCGCACATGAAGTCGACCTGGCCGCCGACGAGGTCGGTCAGCGCGGGCCCGGTGCCCTCGTACGGGACCTCCTGGAGCTTGACCCCGGCGGCGGTCTGGAACAGCAGGCCGCACAGGTGGGACGCCGCGCCGATGCCGGCGTTGGCCAGGGTGACCTTGTTCGCGTTCGCCTTCACGTAGGTGACGAGGTCCTGGAGCGTGGCGGGCTGGAAGTCCTTGCGGGCGACGATCGTCATCGGCACCTCGGTGACGAGCCCGACCATCTCGAAGCTTTCGAGCGGCTTGTAGCCCAGGCTCTTGTACAGGGCGGGAGCCGTCGACATGCCGATGTGGTGCATGAGCACGGTGTAGCCGTCGGGCTGGGCCCGCGCGACCTGACCGGCGCCGACCGTGCCGCCCGCGCCTTCGACGTTCTGGACGACGATCTTGCCGCCGAGCTTGGCGGCCATCGGCTCGGCGATCATGCGGGTGACGGTGTCCGTGGGGCCGCCGGCGCTGAACGGGACGACGAACGTGATGTTCTGGTCCGGATAGCCGCCGGCACTGGCTGTGCTGGTGGCGCTTCCGCCGGCGGTGCCGCCGTTTCCGGAACAGGCGGCGATGAGCGAAACCACGCCGATCGCAGTGATCATTTGTGCGGCGCGGTACTTGCTGGTCGTTCTCATATCGCGGCCTCCTCGTCAGCGCATGCGCATTTGTCGGTGAGTGCTCGGCCTCAGTCTCGGCTGGCAGGGACGCGGATGGTGTCAGAGTAATCCCAAGGAATGCGGTATATGTCAGAAGAATCCCAAGAACTGAAGAGCTCACACGAGCGCCGATCCGGCCCGTACAATCCGCCGGTATGCGGATCACCATCATCGAAGATGACGACCGCGTGGCGCGGGGTCTGATGACCGTCCTGGCCCAAGCGGGCTTCGAGGTTCACCGCATCGCCACCGCCGCGGAGGCCGTGCGTGCCGCGCCGTCCGATGTGGTCCTCGTCGATCTCGGCCTGCCCGACGGCGACGGACTCGACGTGATCCGCAAGCTGCGTGACCGTCCGGAGACCGCCGTCATCGCGGTGACCGCGCGATCGGAGGAGCACGAACGGGTTCGCGGCCTGCGCGCCGGCGCCGACGACTACATCGTGAAGCCGTTCGGCATCCCGGAGCTGCTGGCCAGGATCGACGCCGTCCTGCGGCGCACCCGGGTGGCCCGTGCCCTGACCCACCCGGACGAGCCGCTCGTCCTCGGCCCGATGCGGATCGGCGTCGGCACCCGCGAGGTCACCGTCACCGGCACGCCCGTGGCGCTGACCCGCAAGGAGTTCGAGCTGCTCCTGCTCCTGGCCAGGCGAGCCCCGAACGTGGTGAGCCGCGACGTCATCCTCGACCAGATCTGGGGCGCGACCTGGGAGTCCTCCAGCCGCACCCTCGACACCCACATCGCGGCGTTACGGCACAAGCTCGGGCCGGCCGTGCTCATCCGCACGATCCACGGGGTCGGCTATCGGCTCCTGGCCGACCAGCCGGAGCTGATCGGCTGACGCGCCGTGCGCCGCCGCCTGCTCATCGTCCTGGTGCCCCTCGCGGTGCTGCTCGTCGCGGCGCTCGGGGTGCCGCTCAGCGTCTCGGTGGCCGAGCGGGAGATGCAGGAGACGTACGTCGACCGGCTGAACGACGTCGGCCGGTTCGCGTCGCTGGCCGAGACCGCGCTGTCCACCGGGCGTACCGAGGCGCTTGGCCAGGAGCTGGCGCGCTACCACGAGCTGTACGGCATCCCGGTCGCGGTGATCGACACCTCGGGCACGGTGCTGCTCGGACCGGCCGGCGCGTACCAGGCGGCGGCGCGGACCGAGCCGGCGCTGCCCAGGATCGTCACCGCGGCGCTGGCCGGGGCCAGGCCGGAACCGTCCGGGCACTGGGCGCCGTGGGACGACTCCGCACTCGTGGTCGCGGAGCCGGTGGGCCGGGACAGCGAGGTCGTCGGCGCCGTCGTGACGATCTCCGACCTGTCGGAGACGCGCTATCGCATCCTGCTGCGCTGGGCCAAGCTGGCCGGGCTCGGGCTGCTGCCGTTGCTCGCGCTGGTCGCCGTCGCCTGGCCGGTGTCGGCGTGGGTGCTGCGGCCGGTACGGGAGCTGGACGCGGCGAGCTCGCGCATCTCCCAGGGCGACCTCACGATCCGGGCGGACGCCGAGGCCGGCCCGGTCGAGCTGCGGCGGCTGGCGGAATCGTTCAACACCATGATGGACGCGGTCGAGAACGCCGTGCAGCGGCAGCGGGCGTTCGTCTCCGACGCGTCGCACCAGTTACGCAACCCGCTGACCAGCCTCCGGCTCGCCGTGGAGAGCCTGGAGCCGCATCTGCGCGCGGCCGGGGACGGGCGGCAGGTGTACGACGTCGCCGTGGACGAGCTGAAGGCGATGCAGCGGCTGCTGAACTCGCTGCAGGCCAGTGCGCGGATGGAGAGCATACGGACGGCGTCGCCGGTGGATCTCGACGCGGTGCTGGCGACGCGGGTGGAGCGGTGGCGGGCGTTGACGGCGACGGCCGGGCAGCGGCTGGCGGTCGATGTGCCGCCGGGGCTGCGGTTGCTGGAGCCGCCGGGCGGGCTGGGCAGCGTCCTGGACGAGCTGATCAGCAACGCGTTGCGGCTGTCGGACGCGCAGGTGGTGGAGGTGAGCGCCCGAGCCGGTGGTGCGGAGTACGGCGGCTCCGCGGCCGGAGGTGTGGTCACGATCGCTGTCCGTGACGACGGTCAGGGGATCGACGCGTCCGAGCGGGACCAGGCGTTACGGCGGTTCTGGCGGTCGCCGCGGCACCAGAACGTGTCCGGGACCGGCCTGGGGCTGGCGATCTGTGCCGATCTGGTCGGGGCGGCGGGGGGCGAGCTCCGGCTGGAGGCGGGCCTGCCGCGGCCGGACGGGTCCGGGCACGGATTCGCCGCGGTGGTCGCGTTGCCGGTCGTTCCGCGGGTGGCAGCCGGCGCCCCGGCCGGGGCGCCGGCCTGAACGTCACCCCTGTCAGTTCGGCGCATACGGCCTGCGCTTACGGCCTGCGCTCACGATCGGCGTTCATGGCCTGCGCTCACGGTCGGCGTTTACGTCAGCGTTTACGGTCGCGGAACCAGGCGGCCGCGCCCGGATGGAGCGGGATCGAGCCGGTCGAGATCCCGGTGCGGACGTTGATCTGCCACGCTTCGGGAACGGCCTCAGGAACGGCTTCGGCGTCGTCGTCGCGACCGGCGGCGGTGATCATGCCGGGGTCGGTGAAGATCGTGCCGGTGATGGCGTGGACCAGGTCGTCGGGCAGGTCGTTGCGTACCAGAAGCACGTTGGGCACGGCGACGGTACGGGTGGCCGGGACGCGGGCGTACGCCGTCGCCGGGATCATGGCCGGAGCGTACGGACCGGGGAACGCCGTGAAGAGCGCGCCCGCCTGCGCGTCCAGCGGGATCAGCCGGATCGGGTGCCGCTGCGCCAGCTCCGTGATGGCCGGCGTCGGGACGCCGGTCAGGGAGAACATCGCGTCGATCGCACCCTCACCCAATGCCGCCGCCGATTCGGCCTGGCTGAGGTACCGGCCGTCGGCGTCCACCAGGCCGAGCCGCAGAACCCGCCGCGAGGTGAACTCCGTGCCCGAGTCGCGGGCGCCGAGGGATATGCGCTTGCCCGCGAGGTCCCGGAACTCCTCGATCGCCGAGCCGGCCATGACCACGAGATGCAGGTGACTGTCGTAGAGCCGGCAGATCGCCGACAGCCCGTCGGGCGCGCTCCCGTCGGTCGTGATCAGCGCGTCCAGGCTGGTCAGCCCCAGGTGCACCTCCCCGGCCCGGAGCATCCGGATGTTGTCGGTGGACGCCCCGCTCGGCACGGTGCTGACCTCGGCGCCCGGCACCTGCTCGGAGATCCGTTCGGCCAGCGCGCCGCCGATACGCCGATATACCGCCCCCGCCGGCCCGGTGGCCAGCCGCAGGCGGACCTTGCCGGCCTCGGGCTGCTGGGAGCACCCGGCGAGCAACCCGCCGGCGACCAGGAGCACCGCCCGCCGGCTGAGCCGTGGCTCCGGGTTCAGCACCATGCCGAGATGATACGGACGGCGGCGGCCGGCTTGTTAGATCCGATTGATCGTCGCGAACCAGGCAGGTGCCCCGTCGTCGTGAAATCTCGTCAGAATCCGGTCCGGTTCGATGGCGGCGACGTTCCATCCGGCGCCGGGCGTGAACGCCGCCTTCAGCTCGTCCCGGCTGACGGGGTGCGGGCCGGTGCCGGGGCCCTCGTCACTGAAGCACAGCACGTACAGCGTTCCGTCGTGCTCGGTCACCGACGCCAGACTCGCCACATATCCGGGGCGCTCGCCGGCGTCGAGGGTGTGGAACATCCCGCAATCCAGCACCGTCCCGAACGAGCGCCCCAGGCTCTCCAGCCGCAACGCGTCAGCCGTGGCGAACTCGACCTCGATCCCCCGTTCGCCGGCCGTCTCCCTGGCGATCGCCAGGGCCGTCTCAGCCACGTCGACGCCCAGAACCGGCAGTCCCAGCGCGGCGAGGTGAAGTGCGTTCTCGCCGGTCCCGCAGCCGACGTCGAGCACGGCTCCGGCGAATCCGCTCCCGGCTGCCGCGCGCACCACGGCCGGCTGCGGCCGGCCGACGTCCCACGGTGCGGGGCCGTCGTGGTACGACGCGTCCCAGGGCAGTCCCGTCATCCGTTCGTGACTGGTCGGGAGCCGGCCTCCGAACGGATCGTCAGTATGGGCTCCTGATCGCTCCGGCAACGTCGTCCCCTTCCTGTGAGTGATGTGACAAGGGAACGCTACGCACCGCCGCCGGAGCCGGATTGGACGAATTTGACCCTCATCCGTGGCGGATCTCCGCGGGCTTCGCCAGGGCCAGCCGGGCGGGCGGAGCCCCAGCGAAGCCGCGGAACTCGCGCAACATGTGGGCCTGGTCGTAGTAGCCGCAGAGCTGGGCCACCTCGGCCCACGGTGTCCCCGAGTCCCGCCGTACGTAATCGAAGGCACGCTGGAACCGGAGGATGCGGGCGACGGCCTTGGGCGGCAGGCCGACCTCCTCCTTGAAGCGGGCCAGCAGATGCCGATGGCTCCAGCCGACGTCCTCGGCCAGCGACGCGATGGCGAGCCTGCCCTGCGAGCCGCGCAGACGGGCCCACGCCCGCCGCACCCGCGGATCGACCGGCCCGGCGGCGCGGATGCGGGCGGCGAGGATCTCGTCCAGAATCGCGAACCTCGACGACCAGCCCGGCGCCTCGGCGAGGCGGGCGACCGCCGTCGCGGACCAGCGCCCGGCCACCTCCTCCAGCCCGATCGTGCGGTTGGCCACCTCGTACATGGGCACGCCGAGCAGCATCCGGGCGCCGACCGGCGTCAGGTCCACCTGGATCCCGTGAGACCCGCCCGTGTTGGACACCAGCACGTACGAGTCGTGCAGCCCGGCCACGAAGGACCGCAGCACGGTCCCGCCGTTCGCGGTGCGCGGATCGCTCATCAGGAACGCGTCGCCCCAGCTGAAGATCATCACGATCTCGGTGCGCGGAACCTGCCTGCGGACGGCGGCGCGCGCCGCGGGCTCGGTGAACGCGGTGTACCGATGGACATATCGCCGCAGCCAGGCAGTCGGCAAGGCGTCGAACACCCCTGGCTCGCCGACCGGTAGCCGCCCCATGTCCGTGACTATACGACCGCCGGTTGATCTTCTTGGGCCCTCACTCAGCCGCGATGGCTCGGGACCGGTGATCTGTCGGTACCCATCACTACGATCACCACCATGTTCGGCTTGGACACGGTGGAGTCGATTCTCCTCATCCTGCTGCTGGTGATCCTCGGGATCGGGGTCAGCAGGTGGATCGGACGGCGCAAGGTGGCGCGCGTCCACATCGGCCTGGACCACATCACCCCTGTAGACGTTCAGGTCCGGGCTCACGACCTCATCGAGGCAGGCAAATTCCGCGACGCCATAGCGCTGATCCGCAAGGAGTCCCAAGTCTCCCGGCGAACCGCGACGGAAGTCGCAGGAGTGCTGCGTGCCGGCGGGATCCTGCCCGGCTTCCCCCTGCTCGGCGAGGACGACCTGCCCACCAAGGTTCGCAAGCTGATCGAGGCCGGCAGCCGGAAGGAGGCCGTCTTCCTCGCTCGGAGCACCGAGGACATGAGCCAGTCAGACGCCGAAGCGTTCGTCGACGCCCTCTTACCTGATTGAGCGGGCACCATGGCCGCAGTCAAGTAGACCCCGTCGATGCGACAGATCGGCCTCCCGCTTCGCGCGGGCGACTCGTTAGGCTGCGTCACGGCAAGATCGCGGTCGAGATGAGCTGAGCGGTCGGGACGAGCTGAGAGGTAGAGGTGGCGGGGTGGCGGAGGAAGCGGTGCGGCTGCTGGTGAGCTTCGGCCGCCGGTATGCGGCCGCCGTGCGCCTGGCGACGCTCGTACCGATCTGCGTGATCGCCCTGTCCCGTGCCACTCCCGAGCACATGACGGCCACCGCGTACGTGGTCGGCGCCGCAGCCGCCTGGACCTGCGGATACGCGTGGTGGCTGCGCGTGGGCCGGGGCAACCTGCCGGTCGCCCTCGACGTGGTCGTGCTGCTCGGACTGTTCGCGAGCGTCTTCTGGACCGGCGCAGTCGAGGACAGGAACACCGGGTGGCTACGCCTCCTGATCACCTTCGCCTGCGTGACGTGCCAGTGGCACACTCCGCTCCTGGCAGGAGGCGGCGCGGCGCTGGCGACCGGGGGCGGTGCGGTGCTCATCCTCATCGCCGCGGGAGCACTGGACCTGGACCAGAGCCTGGTCACGGGGACGGCATGGGCGATCCCGGCGGCCGCGCTGTCCGGAGCGGCTTGGGTGCTCGTCAAGCGCGCCGCCCAACGGGCCGACCGATTAGCGGCCGAGGCCGGTCGAGCGCGCGGCGAGTCGCTGGTGGCCGCGGCGGCCCGTGCGGAAGAACGCGAGCTCGCCAACACGTTGCACGACACCGCGGCGACGACCCTGCTGATGGTCGGCATCGGCCAGGTGCGTTCGGACGCGGACTGGCTGGCGCCGCAGGCGCGCCGCGATCTCGACCAGCTGCGCTCCGACAGCAGGCAGGCGCCACCGTTCGCGGACCTCGTCGGCCTGCTGCGCGCCGACCTCGACGCCACGCATCTGACCGTGGAGTTCGACGCCCCCGCGCAGCTGCGGCTCCCGTTCGACGTCGCCAGGACGATCGCCGACGCGGCACGGGAAACCCTCACCAACGTACGCCGCCACGCGGGCACCACCCGCGCGACCGTCCGGCTGCGCGGCAGCGAGCGAACGCTGCGACTCGACATCGCCGATCGCGGGAAGGGATTCTCGCCGACGGACGTGCCGGCCACCCGGCGCGGCCTGCGCGAGTCCGTACGCGGCAGGATCAGCCGTATCGGCGGCACGGCCACGATCACCTCCGCCGAGGGCGAAGGCACCCTCGTACGCCTGGAATGGCAGGCCGGTCATGAGTGACACCGGCGCAGAGGTGACGCGCGTCCAGCTGAGGCACGGTTTGCGGATCGCGACGCTGCTCGTCGCCATGGTGACCGTGTTCGGGCCCGGACTGACCAACCTCCTGAGCAACCTCGACCGCTACCAGTCCCCGCTCGCGCAGCTGGCCGCCTTCGCGGTGCTGGGAGCCGTGCTCGCCGGTGAGGCCGCGCTGCTCGTCCGCGGACGTTCGTGGGGCCGGTTACGCAGGCCGGCCATCGCCATGGTGCTCATCGTGTCCGCACTGTCGTATGTGACCCTGCCGGACGGGCGCACATCGACCAGCGTCGACTGGATCTTCGGCGCCGCCAACTGGGTGGGCGTCGTCGTCCTGCTCGATCGCCCGCTGCGGACCTCCGCGTCGTTCCTGCTGGCCCACGAGCTCATCGCCCTGCTCCACCTGCTCCTGCTCGACGATCCCACCCGGGGGGACATGGCCCGGTTCGCCACCGGCTCGGTGAGCGTGTTCGGCCTCCCTCTGTGCGTGGCCGTGATGGCGTCCGTCATGCGCGGCCTCAGCGCGGCCGCGGCGACCTCCCGCAGAGAGATCGAGCAGGTACGCATCGCCGAGGCCGTCGCCGCGGAGTCGCATGGCCGCAGGCAGCAGCGGTTCGCCGAGCTGTCGGCCACCACGATCCCGCTCCTGGAGGGTCTCGCCGACGGCTCGCTGCGCCCCGAGGACCCGGCGGTCCAGCGACGCTGCGCCATCGAGGCGGCCAGGATGCGGAGACTGTTCGCCGAGGCCGACGATGTCGCGAACCCTCTGTTGCACGAGCTGCGCCACTGCATCGACGTCGCGGACCGCAAGGGTGTCGTGGTGGAGCTCGACACCCGCGGCCAGTGGCCCGAGCCGCCCGTGGCCGTCCGGCGCGATCTCACCGAGGCAGTGATCATCGTCCTCGCCACCGCCGTCTCCCGGGCCCGCGTCACCGTCATGGGCAGCGCTGAGCTGGTGTCGGTCAACGTGGTCGCGGACTGCCGTGAGCTGACCATGCCGAGCCCGGTGACACCCGGCGTCGAGGTCGAGGCGTTGAACAGCGACGACTCGGTCTGGATGGAGGCCCGCTGGCAGCCGGCGAGCTGACCGCTACCGCCCGCGCTCCCGGGGACCGGCGCGTTTCCCCTGCCGGAAGAACAGTGCGATCACCGCCGCGATCAGCGGGATCGCGGCGGTCATCAGGCCGATAGACGCCCACGGGGTCTCGAACGACACCCGCGGCGGCACCTCCCAGTCGACAGAGGTGGTGAAGGGCCAGGCCAGCAGCAGGCCGATGACACACCCGGCGAACGCCCCCATAACCGTGCCGCAGGCGCCGGCCAAGGCCGCCCGGCAGGCGGTGAGGACGCGGGCTGCCGAGGAGGAGCCGGTGTTCGGCCGGCGCAGGAGCCGATTCGAGCGGATCGTGGCCACCAGCGCGCCGGCGAGAGCGATGAGCGCCATCGGCCCGGCGACGTACCGCCAGCCGGTCGGAGCCTGAAAGCCCTGCTCCAGGTACGCCTCGTCGCTGTCGCCCAGCCGGTCCTGGAGGCGGTCCCGGTCGGCCTCAGAGACTCGATGCAGGGAGGGATCGACGATCAGCGCCTCCGCGTCAAGCTGGGCGCCCATGCCTTGCAAGATCTTCGCGGGGATGAACACCCCCTCGACGCCCGGAGCGGCAGGTTCGACGGTGATCGTCGGGATGACCTTGCCGACCTTCGGGTCGTCCGGATTGTTCGAGGAGTAGTAATCGATCTCCACCGTGTCGTACTGACCGTCCTCCGAGGTGACCGTCACGGCCCTGCCCTCGTCGTAGGGGAACGACGGGTTGCCGGTGAGGTAGCGGAGCAGCGCCTGGTCACCGACGTACGCCTCCGATGTCGAGGGGTAGTCGGTCCGCACGTTGAAATTCGCCGGCCAACGCGAACCGAGGCCCTGCGCAACCGGCACACCGGGTAATACCTGCTGGACGGCCACCCGCGCAGTCGCCGCGTCCTCCGTCGAGAACGCCACGACGAGCGCGCCCGGTCGAGCCCGCGGGGAATAGTTCTGCCTCTCCTGCGCCGTCCCCGCCGCCGTGGTGATCGCCACCGCGATGGTGACGGCCGTGGCGGCCATGGTCGTCGCCACCGCGGGAGCCGTCCGCGCACGCTGGTACGCCAGGTGACGCGCCGCCAGCCGGAAGGCCGCCGGCAGCCATACCCCTCCCTGCCCGAGCACTCCCAGCAGCCAAGGGACGAAGGGCCCCAGTCCAAGAATGAACACCCCTGCGCCAAAAATGGCCGCGAAAACGATCAATCCGGAACCGAAGTCGTCATAGTGCCCGTCTTCGCGCGTCAACCACGCCATGATCGCCATCACCATGAGGCCGCCCATGGCCACGAACGCCCCCAAGGCCAAATGGTCGAAGCGCATCCGGCCGTACCGCCCGCGAGGGGCCGTCACCGCCGCGAAGATCGTCGAACCGCATGCCAGCATCGCGGGGACGCCCACTACCACGGCGAGGAACAGATATGTGACTTCGAGCATGGAGGGAGACTACGGGCGAATCGATCAAGCGCGATATCCCCAGACCCCGCGCCTCAAGGCATTCGCCCACAGCACCACATCGGCGGAAACGTCCCAGCAGCAAGTCGACCGTCACATCGCAGAGCGGTCGGCGGTTGCCCACGCGTTAAGTCAGCCGCAGATCGCCGCCGAAACTCTCTGCGACGACAATCCCTGATTCGAACACGAACTCCGCTCCCACACGCTCTGTGCCCTCCTCTTCATCGAACCGCTCGACACCACGTATGAGTCGTTCGCCGATGTGCCGTTCAAAGGGAACGCCCTCCGGAGCGGAAACCACATCGACGCGGCTGCCCAGCTCTTCCATCACATAGCTTTCCCCTGGTTCGCAGGGCGTGATGTGAAACGACCAATCGGCGGCGACACGGACACCCACGGTCAATGACTCCAGGTGAAGCCACACCTCGATGACTTCTGGGGCAGCGGCTCCATGCACGAACTGGGAAACTGTCACTCCGACCAGGCGCTCGTGCGCCAGACTCGCAAGATCCATGGCATCTGCCACCTTTCCTCCGATGCACACCCACAGGATGATGGGACGGTTCGGGCCCCCTGAAGGCGGACCGGCCACACCGAACGGGCCGCCCCGCCAGCGTATGACTCGCGATGCCTTGTTGCTGTGATCAAGGCGAGATGTCCTTATGTGACGATCAACGCTCCGGTCGTGCCGGTGGACGTCCCAGGCGCATCGCGCAGAGGACTCCATCTGATGAATCGCCGGATCGAGGGGGTTAAGCGCATGGCGGTGTCGCGCGGACGCAGTTATCTGAATAGCCGCGTAGTCCGGGTCATCGTCCGAATCGCGGTTTCGATGGCTGCTGTCCTGTTCGTGGTTGGCTTGGGGGCGGCCCCGCTGTATTCCCTATTCGAGCCCGATGTGGATCGCGTCGACCCGGCAGCGCTCTCGGAATTGGAGTCCATCGGACAGGTCGTCGTCGAGGACGGCGCCACGGGTCACGTGTGGGAGAACTCGTACGTCGAACTCAAATACATCGTGGTCCACATCGACGACAGCGTGAAGCGCGACATACTCGCTGAGGCCGAGCAACGGCTGCACCGTGGTGGTTGGCGCGTACGGAACAGGGATTTGTCCGATATCGACATGAAATCGGCCAGATGGCCGCACGCTTTCGTTTCGGTGGAGCCGCTTGCAGGGGCGGTCTTGAGCAGCGAGCTACGGGAGGCGGCCGCAGCCACGGGGCTGCCCATGGACGAGATGGTGTACATCACCGTCACGGGGTGGGCATCTGACTAACCGGATGAGAGCGCTTGATCTTCCACTTGACGAGCAGCGTGTGCTGGCCACGCGCTGATGTGCGCCTACATGTCTCGCTGGGCCATCGTGGGCGTCATCAGCACCCCGGACGTCTCGCCACAGCCTGCCGGACAGGCTTGCCTTCCTGGATTGTGGCCTGGAGATGACCACCGCCGACAACCCCGGCTCGCAAATACGAGAGCAGACGCAAGGACTGCCCCGCCCGCCTTTATCGAGGACTATCACCACCGCTGGGAATCACCGGCCTGCACTGGATCGTTACGGAATATCCCTTATTTCGACAACACCACCCTCTTACTCTTTTCCTTGCTATATCCCCCATGCAAGGACGCTGATGAAGCTCTTCTTCGCAGGCCTCGTGGCAACGGCCGCGGCTGTGTGCGCGGTGCCCGTACCCGCTCAGGCGGCATCCGTCGCATCCGTGCAGGCCGCTGCAGTGGACCCCGCGAAAGCCCTGAAAGCCCAGCTGGTCCCGGGTAAAGGCGTAAAAATCACCGAATCAAGCAGCATCACCCTCGATTTCACCGCCAACGATGAATCCATGCAGGTGCAGGTGAACACCCGCACGGTCGGCACGCTGGCTTTCGGCAAGGGCAAGGTAGCGGCAGCCGACCTCGGTGTCCGCATGTCCTCACGCCCGGAAGGGCCCAAGCCTCCCTACCGGGTCATCGCCGAGGGCAGAAACGCCTACGTGACCAACGCCGGCATCGCGAAGGCGCTGCCTTCCGGTCGTTCCTGGATCCAGGCGAAGACCAGTGGGAACGATAACGCCCTTCTCGACCTGGGCGTCACTTCGACGGACCTGCAGTTCATGCTGAAGAACTCATCAGAAGTGGCGACCGGCGAATATCAGGGGACCTCCACACTCGCTGCCTTCCGGCACAACAAGTCCGCCGGGGAAGGCAACGTCGAGTTCCACCTGTACTTCGATAAAAGCAATCTGCTCACCCGGGCGGTCGTCGACACGACGGCGTACCCGGACGACGACAGCACGGCCTATGACCAGATGGTCTTCCACACTGACACCAAGTATTCAGGCTGGGGCGCCAAAGTGAAGATCGCCGCACCGGCGGCCGGCAAGGTCATCAGCGAGAAGAAGCTCAACGCGAAGACCCGCAAGGCCGTTGTAAAGGCCGGCTATCCGGAGAGCGGCCCCCTCTAACCTGCACCAGGAGAGAACCGGCGCCGGCGGCCGACCCGCACCCTTCCCGCCCGGGCAGGAGACGCTGAGCCTTTCCGTCCGTATAGCTAAGCTCGGTGATCACTTGGAGTCGTAGTGGCGTCCAGCACCGGCGAACGTCAACGAGGCCATTCCCCGATCACGGGGAATGGCCTTCCGCGTGGGGCAAACGCCGACCTCTCGCCCTGCCGTACCGCCTCTTCCTGCCATATCTCCGTGGACCCCCGTTGACGCACTGGGGTGGCTTGCGGTTCGTAGCCAGACCATCGAATCAAGACGATGGAGAGGCCGACGAGGATTGTGACCACACCAGAAAGGAAAGCCAGAAACGCCACGGTGGACTCGCCGTCTGGATCGCCGAGTCCGGACGGTCTCCCGTCGAGCCAGCTCATCGTGAGCCGGGCCTGGTCGGCGACGATCACTCCGAACGCAGTCGTGATCGCACCCAGGACATAGCCAGGAGGGCGCGTCCACGAGTCCATGACGGCAAGCACCAACCCGACCACCAGCCCAATGGGAACCGTTAAGAACTGGCCCATCCACAGGGCCGTGAGCACTGCCAACCGCGCGTGCTCGAAGCCGTCGCCCCGTGGCACTGACCAGAACGGCACGGCTAGGGCGCTGCTGAGATGGCCGATCGCCAGTAACCGGAGCATCGCCACGTACACATGATCGTGGACTGCTTGGTTGCTGCGCCACCTCGGTTGAGCGCTTGTAGCTGTCCTTTGCAGCTGAACGAGATCAATGAGGCCACCCCTCGGGTACGCCGGCTACGGTGCCGGCGGCAAGAGGGCGATCGTAGGGTCAGGCTGGACCATGACAAGCGCCCTACGCACATCACGGAGCCCCTGCGGCGACGGCGACGGCGCGCAGGGAATCGCACACAGACCGTTCCGCTCGCAATTTCGGGCTACCGACCGCCATGTCGATCGTCATGGCTGACAATTTGTGGGCAACAAGGCGAAAGACGAAGCACGGCGTTGGCTGGCAGAACAAGGCGTCGCCCAAGTCAGCTACGACGTCTGGACGAGTGCTGAAAACTCGGCAAGCGAACTGCTCACCACCAATGATGTGGCGCATGCGTGGACGAGAGCGGCGTTGGAGGACCCTGATCTCGATTCTGCGGCTCGGCTACGGCTTGCCCTTGGCCTGCTGGATCTCCTTGATGACTACTGGGTGACTTGTGAAATCCGCTTCGTCGTGGCGGATGCAAACGATCCGAACGCCGATCGGCTATGGGATGCCTACCGTCGACGCCTGGAGGCGCCGGAGCCCGCGGATCCGATCACGTACTCACTATGGGTCGACTGGTTCGAAGACAGCGCCACGGTGGAGAGCGCCTTCGCCGAAGTACTGGGCAACGACGTTGAAGGGCCACTCATCCGCGATCGACTTCAGGAAATGGCGGACAGTCCGCTGCTTCGCCGAGCTCAGCGAGTCCTGGAGGTGTCTAGTCCCGTACCATGGCCGATCAAGTACCCCGTCTATCAGGCGTGCGTCGCACTACCTGGCCTTCATCTCGCATTGTTCCGAGGTCTGCTCGGCAGCCACCACGACGTCTACGGCCAGCTTGAGCCTCGTGCCGCTCACGCCCTTTTGCAGCAACTGGACCTCTCGCCGGACACCGAATTTCTCACCCAATTACGCACGGTCCTCCAGGCAGGCCACAGCAACCGCTCTCTAGAAATTTGGCAGTAGACCCGCTCCTATCGAGGATCGTCCGTCCCGGTGGTTCCCAAAGTGGCGGGTCTCGCCAGCATGAGGCCCATGATCACTCCACGCATATTTGCACAGTGACCGGCCTTGCGCCTCATCCTCTCGCGACGGACTTGTAGATCCTCCCAACGAGCAGCGCGCTGAGCATGGCCGTGAGCATGAAGCCGGCCACAATCGGGACCACCACGGGGATGTAGCGCGCGAGGCGCTCATTGGTCAGCCACGCGTCGTATGTCGGCTGAGCAAGGAAGATCGCCAACATGGCGAAGGGTGCCACCAGCCCAACGATTGGCCAGCCTGGCAGTCGAGCCAGCAGCGCGGCCAGCAGACTGAGCGGGAAGGGTGCCAACAGCAGCGCCGACACCAGGTAGAGCTCGCCATCTGAGTCGTATGCAGGCCAATAACGGAAGAGGAGCAGTAATGAGACAGCCACCGCAGAGCCCGCCAGGGCTGACTTTAATAGGACGCGCACGCAGGGATTGTCGCAGATGAGGCCGCCGAGCGGCTGAATACCTAGGCCCGTTCCCTCGGCGGCTGATTGAAGCGCGGCGGATCGCCTTTGGGCACGTCGGACGATACGACCCATGGGCAACACTCTGGCTGCCAACTCAGGCGCCTCTACCTGGAATCTAATGACGAGGATGGGGCACGCCGGCACGCGCGCCACCATCATCAACCAGCACTCCATCCAGGAACGTCAGCGCGAGCCGTCTCCGGTACAGGAGTCGACCGCGTCCTGGTGTAATGAAAATTTCACCCATCATGCCGTTATTACGGCTCTGCAGGTCTACTCCCTGAACCTGGTGGCACGCCTCGCCCACCCTCGCGCGAGCTGACAAGGCACAAGTTAACGCAGGGCCGAATAAGTCACTCTCAATCGTCTCTCTGTACGCCTGGAGGCCCCGACAATAGTCTCCGGAACGGTCCGCCGACATCATGAAAGAGATGAGGTTGGAATTGACACGTTCCAAGGCACGTCGTGCGGTCAACTGTGTCGCCATCGCCATCGCGACGCTCGCGGCAATCCTGGTGCCCGTCACTCCCGCGCACGCCACCTACGGTCCAGACCAGCCCGTGTCCATCACGGTGACCTCGAACGCCGGCCCGTCGATCATGCTTGCCCAGTTGACCGGCACGCTGGCATTCGACGACGGGAACACGAAGTTCAGGTACGCGCTCCGGCTGTGCTGGGGGAGCGGGTCTTACCCCAAGCCGAACTTCTACGTCTCCGTCAACGGCAGCACCGTCTTCTATCCGGGCCAGACGGGCACGACAACTGCTCCGGCCGGGTGCCAGTTGTCCCTGTTCCTCTACGACGGTGAATACACCCACTCCACCACTCTCACGAACGTCACCTTGTACGTGACGGGCGGCTGGTTCTATCCCGGCAACACTTACAACAGTCGCACCAAATCCGTGACCTACGACAACCCCTACAACTGAGCCGTCCGAAAAGCCGCGAGCACACCGCCATCCGGCGTACGCAACTGGGACACGATCCCGGCCGCGCAGGCTGGTAGCCAAACGTGCGCTCTCACGCTGGACCGATTCTGGACAAGGCACCGTGCAACCTCGCTGAGGCAGCGTGTGCAAGCGATGAGCCGCGACAGCAAGGTCATCCACGTTAGCCATCCCTGGAGAGGCGCAGGCTTTGCCGGCGCCTCTCGTAAACGTCTGGGCGGAGCGAAGTCCTGCAGGGGTCGAGACTCCGGTTCGACTGGAGGAAACGGCTGAGCTCCATGCGCGAAGCGCTCCTCGCGATGATCTTGCGCACCCTCGGGAAACAGCCCGAGCAGAGCGAGGACCGCTCGGGGCGGGATCCCGGCAGCACGTCGAGGTCGAGGCCACCTGGGGGCAGCTGCCAACGCATCGTCGCCGCTTACCGCAACCCGGATCGAGCCTCCGCGAAGACCGACCTGGCGAAGACCATCACCGTCATCAGCGCAGCGGTGCCGACGGACAGCCACGGGCCCTGACCGAGCTGATCACACTTGGGCGAACGCTCAGACGCCGGGCCAGCCTCCTTTCGACCGGGCCGGCACCAGCAACGGACCGACCGCAGCGCTCAGCAGCCGCCTCGAGTACCTACACGGCTCCACGCTGGCTTCCGCAACCTCGCCAACCTCATCGCAAGATCACTGCTCGAGGCGGGCCGGTTCAGACCACACCTACACACTCAGATCGGATGAGCCCAGAAAGTTTTGAAAGAAATCCGGGAGGTGTGTCGGATCGGGGCGGTGGTGTTCGTAGCAGAGGTGAGGCCGCCGCAAGGAGCGTGCGACCACCTTCCCGCAAGGAGACACCATGACCGCCACGTACACCTTCGACGTCTTCTCCACGCTCGACGGCTTCGCCAACCACAGCGGCGACTGGGGCGGCTACTGGGGCAAGCAGTGCCCCGAATTCCTCGCCCATCGCGCCGCCGCCTACCGCGACCCGCTGCGCATGGTGCTCGGCGCCAAGACCTACTCCTCGAACGCGCCGTTCCTCACCCCGGGCTTCGACCGCAGCCTGTTCGACGG